>JAQTZQ010000116.1 GCA_028687645.1 Rhodocyclaceae bacterium | reverse complement strand
AAAGCCAATGAAGCCGCAGCCCAATTAAAAATAGCCAATGAAGAACTGATAAAAAAGGAACTGGCGAAGCAAGCCAAACCCCCGGTCGTCAAGACCTCGGATGCAGGTCATGACGCGGCCTCAGCGGAGGCCCTCAAGTCGGCAATCCCGTCCATTCGGCCAAATCTCAAGGCTCAGGCAGAGGCGGCTCGTGGCGCACCGGTGGTCGCCGTCAAAGAGCAGACCCCGGCACCGGCACCCGAAGCAAAACATACCGTACCGGCCCAGTCCTCAACGGTGGTCGTGCGCACCAGCAGCAAGCCGGCGCCTCCCAGAGCCAAGCCCAAGGCAAAAGCCGAAGGCTATATGCTGGAGGTGGCGCATGGCGCTTCTGCTGATCAGCATCGTCACATTCACTGGTCTTACGAAGGTGAAGGTGCGCCGGAAAACTGGGCCAAAATTGATCCCAAAAACAACACCTGCGCCAGCGGCCAGCGCCAGTCACCGATTGATATTCGCGAAGGAATCAAGGTAGACCTTGAGCCTGTGCAGTTTGAATATCGCCCGTCAACCTTTCGCATCGTTGATAACGGCCATACGATTCAAGTCAGTGTTGGCGACAGCCGAATCTCGTTGACTGGTAAAACCTACGAACTGATCCAGTTCCATTTTCATCGTCCGTCTGAAGAAAAAGTGAATGGCCGCCGCTTTGATATGGTTGCGCATCTGGTGCACAAGGCTGACGATGGCGCTTTGGCGGTCGTTGCGGTACTGCTGGAGCGTGGTCAGGAAAACCCATTTATTCAGACCCTGTGGAACAACCTGCCGCTGGAAAAAGACACCCCGGTTTCCCCCCCCGCGCTGGCTATCGACCCGCAGACCTTGCTACCGGCCTCGCGTGATTACTACACGTATATGGGCTCACTGACGACGCCACCTTGTACAGAAGGGGTATTGTGGCTGGTGATGAAGCAACCGGTTCAAGTATCGGCCGATCAGGTTGCGATTTTTTCGCGGCTTTATCCCAACAATGCCCGCCCGATACAGCCTGCAGCCAATCGCCTGATCAAAGAAGGACGTTGACCGTCGAAAATTCAACATGGTAGATTAATGACCCGCTGGTCATTAATCTACCATGAGTCACTCAACCCCGCCGCGCAAGCGCCGCAAAGAAGCCCGGCCATCTGAGTTGGCCGCAGCCGCCTTGTCCCTGTTTGTTGAAAAAGGCTTCGCTGCCACGCGGCTTGACGATGTGGCACAGCGAGCCGGGGTCTCGAAAGGCACGCTCTACCTGTATTTTGATAGCAAGGAAGCGCTGTTCAAGCGCGTTATTCAAGAAGGTGTCGTGCCGGTGCTGATTGAGGCTGAAAGTATCGCCTTGAAGCACGAGGGCAGCACCATTTTGCTTTTGGAAAAATTGCTGGCGAATTGGTGGTCCGGCATTGGTGAAACACCCTACGCCGGCATCCCCAAGTTAATGGTGGCGGAGGCCAGTAATTTCCCCGAGCTGGCGAAGTTCTACCATGAACATGTGATTCGTCGGGGCAAGGCCTTGTTGGCGGCAGCCTTGGCGCGCGGGGTTGCCAGCGGCGAGTTCGCGCCGATGAACATTGAGGCCGCTGTCGATGTCGTGATTGCCCCCATTTTGATGCTGGTGATTTGGCACCATTCGCTGGCCTGCTGCGAGAGCAATCCGGTTGATCCCAAAGACTATTTGGCCACTCACCTCAAGTTGCTGGGTACTGGGCTAGTAGCGACTCGGGTATAATTTTGCTTTGTCGGAAACAATATATTAGATTGTGCTAATATAACGCCTGCGGAGAATCAAATGAATATTGAGCAAGCCCGTTTCAACATGGTAGAGCAGCAGATTCGCCCTTGGGAGGTGCTGGATCAGACCGTGCTCGACCTGCTGTTTGTCGTCAAGCGCGAGGATTTTGTCCCGGCGGCCTATCGCAATCTGGCTTTTGCCGACATGGAAATCCCGATTGGCAGTGGTCAGGTCATGCTGGCGCCACGCGTCGAAGCCAAATTGCTGCAAGAGCTGGGTATCCAGAAGACTGACAAGGTGCTTGAGATCGGCACCGGCAGTGGCTACATGGCCGCGCTGCTGGCGGCGCGCGCCGAGCATGTGCTGAGCGTTGAGATTCGCCCGGAACTCGCCAATTTCGCGCGTGAAAACATCCAGCGTGCCGGCATCACCAATATCAAGCTGGAAACCGGGTGCGGTGCCAAAGGCTGGGCGCAGGCTGGCCCGTATGACGCAATCGTCGTTTCAGCAGCAATGCCTGTGGTGCCGGAGGCATTGCTCAAGCAATTGCGGGTTGGTGGGCGTCTGGCGGTGGTGGTTGGCGAGGCGCCGGCCATGGAGGCGCAATTGATTACCTGTACTGCAGCTGGCATCTACAACACGATCAATCTTTTTGAAACGGTGATTCCATCGCTGGATGGTGTTGGCGCAGCGGCGGAGTTCGCTCTTTAATGCAGCAGATACGTCCGCAACAACTTGCCGACTGGCTGGCCGATACGACCCGGCCAGCGCCGGTTTTGCTTGATGTGCGCCAACCCTGGGAGCTGGAGCGCTGCTGTCTGCCCGGGGTGCAGAATATTCCGATGCACCTGATTCCATTGCGCTGCAATGAGCTCAACAAAGATGACACGATCGTCGTCATCTGCCATCACGGAGTGCGCAGTATGCAGGTGGCCAATTTTCTTGAAAATCAGGGGTTTACTTCGCTTCACAACCTGACAGGCGGGGTTGCCGCCTGGGCCGGGGAAGTCGATCCCAATTTCCCGCGTTACTGAGAGTCGAATGAATAAACTTGCCTGGCTGCTGGCCACTCCGCTGTTGATGTCCAACGTCATGGCGGCAGACCTGATGCAGGTTTATCGCGACGCCATTGAAAATGATCCGACCTTCTCGGCGGCCCGCTCGGCTTTGACAGCCGGGCGCGAAAAAATCCCGCAGGCGCGTGCCGGCTTGTTGCCGACAGTGAACCTGTCAGGCAATTCGGTCTGGAATGAAAATGAGATCAAGACGGGATTGTCGTCCAATTCCCTGAGTTCGAATTTCAACAGCAATGCCTACAATATCTCACTGACCCAGCCGCTCTTTCGTTGGCAAAACTGGGTGGCTTACGACCAGTCCAAGCTTCAGGTAGCAGTGGCCGAGGCGAATTTTGCGCAGGCCCGTCAAGAGCTGATTTTGCGCGTTGCGCAGGCGTATTTTGACGTAATTTACGCGAGTGAAAACCTGCGTGCAGTTCAAGCCAACAAATCTGCCATCGCGCAGCAACTGGCCGCAGCCCAAAAGAATTTTGAAGTAGGTACGGCGACCATCACCGATACGCATGAGGCGCAAGCACGATTTGACCTCGCAACGGCGCAGGAGATTGCCGCCGAGAGTGAGTTGGAAATCAGACAACGCAACCTGCAGGCGATTGTGGGCAAAGAGTCCGGCGCCCTGGCACCGCCGCGCAAGGATGCCAATCTCAATCCACCGCAGCCAGCAGACATGAAGCAATGGGTTGCGGCCGCCGAGCAAGGCAGTATTGCCGTACAGGTACAGCAAGCCAACGCCGATATTGCTGATCGTGAAGTCAGTCGTCAGCGCGCCGGTCATTACCCGACCGTCGATCTGGTGGCCAATGTCGGTGAAAACAATAGTTTGAGTGCCAGCGGCATCAGTTTGACCAAAATCAATACTGAATTCCAGAATATTGGCGTTCAGCTCAATATTCCGATTTTTCAGGGTGGGCTGGTCACCTCCCGCCAGCGTGAAGCCTCGGCCAATCGGGCGACGGCAGCTTCTACACTCGAAGGCACCAAGCGCAACGCGGCACTGGCGGCAAGTCAGTACTACCTGAACGTAGTCAATGGTCTGGCTCAGGTCAGAGCGCTGAAGGCGGCGATGGTGTCTTCGCAATCAGCGCTGGAGTCAAACAAGCTGGGTTATGAAGTCGGCGTGCGCATCAACATCGATGTCCTGAATGCCGAAAACCAGCTTTACGTGACGCGCCGCGACTTTGCCAAATCGGTGCTGGATACCCTGATGGCGCAGTTCAGGCTCAAAGCCGCCGTCGGCGCATTGGGTGAAGACGACGTACTCGCGGTTAATGCCTTGCTTGACCCGTCACGCGCGCAATAAGTTTTAGCGTTTTTTCGGTTGCGCCGCGATGTTGGGCGGCAAATCGCAGTGCTGCTTGGTGCATGGCAGATAATTCACTTTGAGTCGTCAATAAGTGTCGCGCTTGCTTAGACAAGGCTAGGGCATCGAGCACCCGTCGCGCCGCCCCGGCAGAAATCGCATCTTCAGTGGCCTGGGTAAAATTGAAGGTGTGCGGGCCAATAAGCACCGGGCAGCCGCAAGCGGCTGCTTCAATCAGGTTTTGGCCGCCTAGCGGCAATAAACTTCCGCCGATAAACGCCAAATCTGCCAGGGTGAAGTAAGCCGCCATCTCGCCCATGCTGTCGCCCAGCCAGATTTGGGTGCCGGGCATCGGCAGGCTTTTGCTGCGCAACTGGTAGTTGAGTCCCTCACCCCTTAGCAGGTCGGTCACTTGAGCAAAGCGTTGCGGGTGGCGCGGGACGAGAATCAGCAGGACGTCAGGCATGGCCAGTTGGCGCCATGCCTTGATAACGAGGGCTTCCTCGCCCTCGCGCGTACTGGCCGCCAGCCATGTCAGGCGGCCATTGAGTGCGCGACGCCAAGCCTCGCCGCACTGGCGCTTTTCAAAAACTGGTGTGACGTCAAATTTGATATTGCCGCAAACTTCAACCGGCGCCGCCCCCAGTTGGCTTAGGCGCAGCGCGTCCGGTGCTGTTTGGGCGGCGGTCGCGCTCAACGCGGCAAAGGCCGGCCTGACCAAGGCAGAAAATCGTTGATACCCCTTGGCGGAGCGGGCAGAAAGTCGGGCATTTGCGAGGATCAGCGGAATATTGCGACACTTCGCCGTGGCGATCAGGTTGGGCCAGACTTCGGTTTCCATCATTACCCCGAATTTCGGAGAAAAGTGGGCAAAAAAGCGGTTGACCGCATCCGGTGTGTCGTAAGGCAAGTAGGCCTGAACGACCCGCTCACCATAAACCTCACGCCCGGCTGCGCGCCCGGTGGGGGTCATGCCGGTAAGCAAAATGGCATGCCCCGGCCATTGCGCTTGCAGCCCTTCAATTAGTGGCTGGGCGGCACGGGTTTCTCCGACTGAAACAGCGTGCAGCCAAATCACTGGCAGGGCGGGGCGGGCACCATAAACGCCCCAACGCTCAGCCAGATGGTGGAAGTATTCAGGCTGTTTGCGGGCGCGCCAAAGCAAGCGCAAGAGGATGAGCGGCGTTGCGAGGTAAAAAATCAGCGAGTAAAGGAGGCGAGCCATTTGTCCTGAGATTTGTCTTGACATTCGTCGAGCAATACCTCAAGCCATCAGCCGAGGAGCGGCTGCAGCGCAGCGAGCACGGCTTGAACGTCAGGAACGCTCCCTTTTCCACCGAGGTTCTTGTAGTAGCCGCTACCCAAAACCCCCGTCAGACCAGGGTCAGTCGCGGTGTATATCGCGACCGTCGGGGTTTTAAGGGCGACGGCGAGATGACTCAGACCGGTGTCAACACCAACGACGGCCTGGGCGTGGGCGAGTAGCGTCGCCAGTTCGGGAATACTCATGGCGGGCGCGGCGATGGCATTGGGCATCGCCGTCGCCAGGCGCGTAGCGCGTTCTCTTTCACGGGCGCTGCCGCTGGGCAAAATGACGGTAAATCCCTGATGATTGAGTTGCTGGCCAAGCGCGATCCAGTGGGCTTCCGGCCAGAGCTTGTCGTCACGACTGGTGGCGCTGAGCAGAACGACAAAAGAGGTGGCGCTGAGCCAGGCGATTGCGGTCGACGGCGAAAACAGGCCGAAATCGATGCCCTGATCAGGCTGGTAGCCAAGTGAAGCGGCGGCCAACCAGCGGTTTCTCGTCACCGCATGCGCTGATTTGGCAACCGAAAAAACACGATCGTAAAAGCGGGCGGCGACTGGCTCGCGCGCCGAATCTGCCGCATAACCACATTTGACGCCCTGCGCCTGCCTGGCCAGCAATGCGCTTTTCAGCAAACCCTGAGTATCGAGCACAATGTCGTAGTTGAGGCGTGAAATGCTTCGCTTGAAAGCAGCCATTTCTCGCCTAGTGTTCATGCTGAAAAGATTTTTCTTCCAGCGCCGCAGGGCGACGGGAATCACCGTATTGACGCCAGGATGCAAACGGGGAATAGCGGAAAAACTCTCCTCCACGCACCAATCGATAATGACGTTCGGAAAATGCTGCCGAATATCACCGACCACCGGCAAATTGTGGATAACGTCGCCGAGCGAGGAAGTTTTCACGAGCAGGATGCGCATCGGCGGATAAAATACCAGCTTTCAAAATTGCCATTATAAATGCCCACCTCGGCCCCACCGCTTTCTGTTGCCATCATTACGCTGAATGCAGCAGCGCAACTGGAGGCCTGTCTGCGCAGCGTTGATTTTGTCGCGGATATTGTCGTCGTCGATTCTGGCAGTACCGATGGTACGCAGGCGCTGGCCGAACGTTTCGGGGCGCGAGTGATTCATCTCGACTGGCGTGGCTTTGGTCGGCAAAAACAGTTTGCCGTTGAATCCTGCAACAACGACTGGGTACTCTGCCTTGATGCCGATGAGCGCGTATCACCCGCGTTGCAGGTATCGATAAAAAATGCCCTGAAAAGCGGGTCGACCGCGACAGTCATACAGGCAACGCCAGCGTTTCGTTTCCCGCGTTGCAATCGCTTTCTCGGGCGCTATTTGAAGCATGGTGAAGGCTACCCCGACTGGAGCCTGCGTCTTTTTGATCGTCGCCACGCGCGCTGGTCGGATGACGACGTGCATGAAAAAGTGGAAACCCAATCTCCCGTTGGCAAGTTGAGCGGCGATTTGCTGCATGACTCGGCAGAATCGCTGACAAGTTATTTGACCAAGCAAAATCGCTATACCTCACTGGCCGCAGAGATGGCAATCAAGGCTGGCAAGCGAGCCACTTTTCCTCGTCTCATCCTGAGTCCGCTGCTTCGTTTCATCAAGTTTTATCTGCTTCGGCAGGGTTATCGTGATGGTTTGCCCGGGCTGATTCATATTGCCATCGGCTGTTTCAACAGCTTCATGAAATATTCCAAAATGCTGGAGCGTCAATTCAGCGATGCCGCACTGCGGTAAAATGTGACGACTCCATTTCTAGGTGACGCCGTGAAAATTCTCGTAACGGGTGCAGCAGGCTTTATTGGGATGAGCACCGCACTGCGTCTGCTCGAACGTGGCGATCAAGTCGTCGGGATCGATAATCTCAACGACTACTACGCCGTCTCGCTGAAACAAAGCCGCCTTCAACAACTTCAGCGCTTTCCCGGCTTTCGCTTCGTCAAAATGGACGTCGCCGATCGCCCCGGGATGGAAAAGCTCTTTGCCGACGAGAAATTCGCCAAGGTCATCCACCTCGCCGCGCAGGCTGGCGTGCGCTACTCGATCCAGAACCCGAACGCCTACGTCGATAGCAACCTGGTCGGCTTCGTCAATGTGCTCGAAGGATGCCGCCACAATCAGGTGCAGCACCTGGTTTACGCCTCCAGTTCCAGTGTTTACGGTGGCAACACCAAGATGCCGTTTTCCGAGCACGACAGCGTTGATCACCCGGTCAGCCTCTATGCCGCCACCAAAAAGGCCAACGAGTTGATGGCGCACACTTACAGTCATCTCTACCGCCTGCCGACCACCGGCCTGCGTTTCTTCACCGTATATGGCCCGTGGGGCAGGCCGGACATGTCGCCCATCCTGTTTGCCAGCGCCATTCTTGAAGGCCGCCCGATCAATGTTTTCAACCATGGCGACATGCAGCGCGATTTCACCTATATCGACGACATCGTCGAAGGCGTTCTACGCGTGGTGGACAAAACCGCCACGGTCAACGCCGAATTTGCCCCGATTTCTGCCGATCCGGCGACCAGCAACGCGCCCTATCGGGTCTTCAATATCGGCAACAACGACCCCGTACAACTCCTCGATTTCATCGGCGCCATCGAGAGCGCCATCGGCCAGAAAGCCGAGAAAAAGCTGCTGCCCATGCAGGATGGCGACGTCAAAGCCACCTATGCCGACACCAAGCTACTCAACGACTGGGTCGGCTTTTCTCCCGCCACGCCGATCCAGGAGGGCGTCAATCGCTTCGTCGCCTGGTACCGTGATTATTACCAAGTCTAACTACCCCGTTTAAGGACTCAACATGTGCGGCATCGTGGCAGCAGCCTCCAGCAACAACATCGTCCCCGTCCTCGTTGAGGGGCTCAAGCGACTCGAATATCGCGGCTACGACTCTGCCGGCCTCGCCGTGATCGGCAGCGCCGGCATTGAGCGCGTGCGCTCCGTCGGCCGCGTCGCCGAGCTTGAAAGCGAATCCGCCGGCACCCAAGCCATCACCGGCATCGCCCACACCCGCTGGGCAACGCACGGCATCCCCTCGGAGCGCAATGCCCACCCGCACGTTTCTGGATCGATAGCCGTCGTGCACAACGGCATTATCGAAAACTACGAAACCCTGCGCCGTGAACTCACCGCCCAAGGCTATGTTTTTACCTCGGATACTGACACCGAAAGCATTGCCCACCTCATTCAGGCAACCCTGAAGACCGAGCCGGATCTCTTCAAGGCTGTCCGGATCGCGTGCCAGCGCCTGGTCGGTGCCTACGCCATTGCCGTCATCGACCACACCCAACCCGGCAAAGTGATCGTCGCCCGCGAAGGTTCGCCGCTGCTGCTCGGCGTCTCCGAGCCAGGCAAAAGCACCGGCAACTACGCCGCCTCAGACGCCTCCGCGCTACTGCAAGTCACGCGCAACATGGTTTATCTGGAAAACGGCGATATTGCCGAGTTGACCGCAAGCAAGGTCAAAATCACCCGCCTCGACGGCTCGCCAGTTGAGCGGGCGATCCATGTGTCCGAACTCTCTGCCGCTGCAGTAGAACTCGGCAACTACCAGCACTACATGCAAAAAGAGATCTTCGAGCAGCCCGAAGCCCTGGCCAATACGCTAGAAATCGTCGGCGGCAGCAAAAGCATCCAGCCCGGCATCTTCGGCGCTGAAGCGGCAAACCTGTTGGCCGATGTCGATTCCATCCTCATCCTCGCCTGCGGCACCAGCAGCCATTCCGGCTACACCGCCCGCTACTGGCTTGAGGCGCTGGCCGGCGTGCCATGCAATGTCGAAATCGCCAGCGAATACCGCTACCGCACCTCGGTCGCCAACCCGCGCCAGCTGATCGTCGCCATTTCCCAATCCGGTGAAACCGCCGACACCCTCGCCGCCCTGCGCCACGCCAAAGCACTCGGCCAAAGCAAAACGCTGGCCATCTGCAACGTGCCAGAATCTGCCATCGTCCGCGAATGCACCTTGCGCTTCATCACCCGCGCCGGGCCGGAAATCGGCGTCGCCTCGACCAAAGCCTTTACCACTCAGCTGGCCGCGCTCTTTGTGCTGACGCTCGTCATGGCCAAGCTCAGGGGCAAGCTGAGCGCAGAACAGGAAGCCAGCTACATCAACGAGCTACGCCATCTGCCGGTTGCGGTCAACAAGGTTTTAAGCCTCGAAAATGAGATCAAAACCTGGGCCCAACGCTTCGCCGACAAACACCACGCCCTGTTCCTCGGGCGCGGCATGTATTACCCCATCGCCATGGAGGGCGCCCTGAAGCTCAAGGAAATCTCCTACATCCACGCCGAAGCCTACCCGGCAGGCGAACTCAAGCACGGCCCGCTGGCGCTGGTCGATGCCGATATGCCGGTCATTTCGATAGCCCCGAATGACCGACTGCTGGACAAGCTCAAATCCAACCTCAAAGAAGTCCAGGCCCGCGGCGGCGAGCTATACGTCTTCGCCGATCAGGATTCGGAAATCGCCGATTCCGAAGGCGTGCACCTCCTGCGCCTGCCCGAACATTACGGCCAACTCTCGCCCATCCTGCATGTGATCCCGCTACAACTGCTTTCTTACCATGTCGCCTTGGTCAAGGGGACGGATGTGGATAAGCCGAGGAATCTGGCGAAGAGCGTAACCGTTGAATAAATTGGCAAAATGGTGAGGAAAGCTTAGATTGTTTTACTTATACTTGCGGCCCGCGAATAAACTTATAAACCGACTATCTCTTTATGTCTAATTTGACGACTACGCCACTCATTAGCATCCTGATTCGCAGTACAGGGCGCCCCGAGCTGGCGGTAGCATTTGAGTCGATTGCTCAGCAAACCTACCGCAATATTGAAGTTCTGGTCGCTGATGCCACGGGGTTGGGCGCAGTTTCCCTTCCCGATGATTTTTGCTTCCCGGTTCGCGTTGTTGCCAAAAACGAGAGGCTCAATCGTTCGCATGCGGCCAATCTGCTTTTGTCCGAGTTGGCGGGTCAGTTCGCACTGTTTTTAGACGATGATGACTGGCTTTCACCGGGGCATGTTGAACGTCTTTTCGCCGCACTAGCTGCAAAGCCAGACTCAGTATTAGCCTATGCCGGCATCAGTTGCGTCGAGTGTCCGGCGGCAGAGGGAATTCCCGTTTCTGAAAGCTGCCGGGAAGTTCGCCGTTTTGACGACCCCTTCAATCCAGCTCGCTTGCTGGTCGAAAACTATCTCCCTATTCATGCGGTACTTTTTCGCACCGACGTGTTTGCCAACGATGGCGCACCGAGTTTCGACACAGATTTTGATTTGTTTGAAGACTGGGATTTCTGGCTACAATTTTTGCGGCTGGGAGAATTTGTCCATGTCCCTGGCGTCAGTGCTTTCTACCGTGTCCATCCGAATGCAGGAACGGGGGTTCATTTTCAAGGTGCATTGGAGGCCGAACACGTTCTTGATCGAATCATCGCAAAATGGCGAGAGCGCTGGACGATTGCACAAATCCACGATCTTTTTGGATACGCCCGAACGGTCACCGCACTTCAATATGAGCTGGACAACATCGCCAAGTCGCTGTCGCTAAGTGAGCTTGATCAGCGCCAGAGAGATCTTCAATACGAGCAGCTCGCCACGCAGCATGAGCAGCTCACCTCGCAACTCGTGCAACTGGCCGCACAGCAAGAATCGGAGCGGCAAGCGCATGAGCAGGAACTCGGCAAGGTGTTAGCCCAGCGCGAGATCGAGCGGAAGCAACAGGCTCAAGAACTCGAACAGCTGCGTAACAAATACGAAAGTAGCCATTCATGGCGCATTACTCGCCCGCTAAGAGGGCTTCGTCGCTGCTTTTCTTCATCAGGCAGTGACAATTTTCAAGCCAGTATCGCCGATAGAGCGCTAACATTACTTACGCGTTGCTATCGCTTACCGCTACTTCAGCCGGTTATTCGTCATGTTCCGTTTACATGGAAGCATCAATTACGCAATCTGCTGATTCAAAAAGGTCGTCGTAACGCCATGCCAAGAGCGGAAGCCTCTGACTTTTCCGGCAAAAATATCGGTTTGACTCCCAAGGTCTCGATCATCATTCCGGTCTACGAGCATGCCCAGTATATTGAGCAAGCCATACGCAGTGCCCTTGATCAGGATTGGCAAAACCGGGAAGTCATCGTCGTCAATGATGCCTCGCCTGATCCGCGCGTGCGTGCAATTCTGGATCGCCTTCAAAGCGAGACGGATTTGCTTGTTTTGCACAACGAAACCAACCAGGGAATATGTCGAACTCAAAATCGGGCATTGATCCACAGTAGCGGCAATATCATCGCCTTTCTAGACTGCGACGACTATCTGACCCCGGATGCCCTTTCGCGCTGCCTCAAACACTGGGAGAGTGACACCATTTACCTTCACAGTGGGCGCATCAACATCGACAAGGATGGCATCGAAGTCAATCGCATCAACTTTGAAAGCCTCCCGAGGCAGGATTATTTCACTGAAAATCTGCGCGC
>JAQTZQ010000115.1 GCA_028687645.1 Rhodocyclaceae bacterium | reverse complement strand
CCAAAACGGTGAAGACCATTGTGCTGGAAATTGGTCGCCTTTCAGCGGTCGAGCCGGAGGCGCTGAAGTTTTGCTTCGCGGCGGTGACTCGTGGCAGTATCGCGCAGGATGCGACGCTGGAAGTGATCGATGTGCCGGGCGTTGGTTATTGTCTGGAATGCAGCGTGACGGTGATGATGGAGGCGCTGTACGGCGCTTGTCCGAAGTGCGGCAGTTATCAGTTGCAGGCGACGGGCGGCACCGAAATGCGCGTCAAGGAAATCGAAATCGAGTAGTTAAAACAGGAGACAAGGGCTATGTGTACAGTTTGCGGTTGTGGCGCGGGTGAGACGCGGTTTGAAGGTGAAGTGAACGAAAATTCGCACGAACATACGCATGTTCACGAGGACGGCACGGTGCATAGTCACTCGCACGGCCATGGCGATGAGCATCAGCATAATCATGGTGCAGCGGTCGACGGGGCGCATGAGCATCGCCACCAGCACGCCGACGGTGGCGAACATGTGCACAGCCATGTGCATCAGGGCGAGCATGCGCACGATCACCACCACGAACACGGCTTGGGCGCCGATCTCGATTACGGCAGCGGCCCGGCGCGGGCGCATGTCCCTGGCCTCTCGCAAGCGCGCATGGTGCAGATCGAGCAGGATATTCTCTCCAAAAACAACACCTACGCCGTCGCCAATCGCGAGTGGTTCGACGAACACGGTATCTTCGCGCTGAATCTCGTCTCCAGCCCCGGCTCGGGCAAAACCACGCTGCTCTGTAAAACCATCGAGTTGCTCAAGGACAAGGTGGCGATCAGTGTCGTTGAGGGCGATCAGCAAACTTCGAATGATGCCGAGCGGATTCGTGCAACCGGCGTTGCCGCCTTGCAAATCAACACCGGCAAAGGCTGCCATCTCGACGGCCACATGGTCGGCCATGCGCTGGAACGCCTGAAACCGGCGGAAGAGTCGCTATTCCTGATCGAAAACGTTGGCAACCTGGTCTGCCCTGCGGCCTTTGATCTGGGCGAACATCACAAGGTTGCCATCCTGTCGGTGACCGAGGGTGAGGACAAGCCGCTCAAGTACCCGGACATGTTTGCGGCGGCGGATGTCATGCTGCTCAACAAGTGCGATCTGCTGCCCTATCTTGAATTTGATGCTGATCTGGCCGAAGCCAACGCCCGGCGGGTTAATCCGCATCTGACGATATTCCGTGTCTCGGCGAGTAGCGGCGATGGTCTGTCGGCCTGGGTGTCGTGGATTGAATCGGGACTTGAAGCGCAACGTGGTAAGCGTGGCGAAACGGTGGAGGCGCTGAAGGCGCGGATTGCGGAATTGGAGCGGCAACTGGCCGGACACTAAGCGGTAGTGAGGGCGTTTCAGGACGCTGCATTTAAATCTGCTTGCATCGCGCCGCGAGGTATTCAAGTTTGCTTTAATATCGTGAGCGTTCATTAAAGAAACTTTGCATATCATGCGCCGCACAGGTACCTACGCGACTTCAACGACTTCGGGCGAAACCGTTCAGGCCTTTGTCCCGCATGCCCTGCCGCCAATCGAGCCGGTGTTGTCGGCAGACTGTTTCGAAGCGGCCAATCGGGTGGCGGAACTGGCGCTGGCGCGTCTTGCCAGTGTCGCCGGACTGGTGCCATCAGTCGATTGGCTGCTCTATAGCGCCGTTCGCAAGGAGGCCTTGCTGACCTCCCAGATCGAGGGTACGCAAGCAACACTCGTTGACCTCTTTGACGACGAGGCGGGTTTTGCCGTGGGCAATAGCGACGATGTCGAAGAGGTCAGTAATTACCTGCGCGCATTCCGCCTGGTGCAGGACAATCTGCGTGATCCCGCCGGTTTGCCAATTAGCGTGCGTCTGCTATGCAACGCTCACTGCCTGCTACTGGCTGGCGTTCGTGGTAGCGGCAAGCAGCCCGGCGAATTGCGCCGCTCGCAAAACTGGATTGGCGGCACTCGGCCCGGCAACGCTGCATTTGTTCCTCCGCCAGCGCATCGCGTCGCGGATTTGCTGGCTGATGTCGAGCGCTTTATCCATGCCGACTCTGACCTGGCCTTGCCGCCGCTGGTCAAGATTGCGCTGGTGCATGCCCAGTTTGAAACCATTCACCCATTTCTCGATGGCAATGGTCGTATCGGCCGCTTGTTGATTGCGGCGCTGATGGAGCATTGGCAACTGCTGCCCGAACCCCTGCTCTATCTCAGTGGTTACCTGAAGCAGCACCAGTCGGCGTATTACCAGGCGCTCTCGGCAATTCGCACCCAAGGCGATTGGGAAGCCTGGGTTGGCTTTTTCCTCGAAGGCGTTGCGGCAGCCGCCAGCGAAGCCGAGCGCGGCATCGTCGCCATCGCCACGCTGATCAATAACGACCGCCGCCGACTACTGGCCGCCCCCAAAGCGACTCCCGCCAGCTACCGCCTGTTCGAGAACCTGCCCCTGATGCCGCGCTTCACCATCGAACACGCGCGCCAAAAGCTCAACACCACCTTCCCCACCGCCAACGCCGCCGTCAAGCTGCTGGAAGCGCTGGGCATTGTCTGCGAACAGACCGGGCAGAAAAAAAACCGGAGTTACAGTTATCAGGGGTATATCGAATTGCTGACACTGGTGGGCTGATCGTTGCCATGGCGATATTATCGCCACCCCTGAGCCGTAAAAGGGTGCTTTTCGCACATGGAGAAATGCTCGAGATGTTGCGGTCGACCGTTGAAAATGCGTCATTTTGAAGAATTGCCAAGTGGTGGGGTGCATGGCTTCTGTACATGCGAAGGGCAACAAACGGCCAACTGCTGCCACTCGATGATTCCGGAAAACGGCCATCCGAATGACTGCTGAACCATAGAATCTGCCGGAAGGCCAATTCACATAATCGGCTTAGCTGCCGCTTGCGCCACTGCGGTTGAGAGGCAGGAAACGATCCAGAACCGGACGGTGGTTTCTAAGCGACGTCAGGATAAAATTCGCGCGTGCTTACCAATTCAGACCAAGTCCGCTTCGGACGCATCCTCCTTTTCGTCGACCGCTATCCGGATTACCATCAAGAACCCGAGATAGGCTCCGCGGGTTGGTGGGAATCGGGCATCGCCGTCTACGGCGATGCGAAGCGTTCGCTAAAGCCGCGTAGAGGTCACCGCTACGACCCGCGTGGCGCCTATTTCCGGATGCAAGGTTTCTATACCCTGTCGGAGGCGTTTGCAGCCCGCGATGCCAAGGCGAAATTCAGACCCAATAACCGCTACACCCTCGTGTACGTCACCCCGACGCCGCCATTCATTGACGGCCTGCGCGCAGAAGGCGACGATCGGCCCGAAAATTTGGATGTAGTCGCCGATGCCGGCCAAATCGAAGGCATCAACCTCCGTCGGCAAGCTGAGTGGAAAACCTACCAGGAGCAGAGGCGCCAACGCGATGAAAAATCGATCCTGGAAAACAACAATTCCGTGTCCGCGAGGTATTTGAGCGAGCCGGCTGTCAAAATTCTAGCCGACGGGATATGGTCGCAGTCCGACATCAGAATTAGCTACATCCGGAGCAGGGAGCAGCCCAGCGAATTTACTATCCGGGTTAAGGACTTCGACTATTGCAGCGGACACGCCCGAGCGACCGAGGTCGGAGGCGAGGACGACAAACCCCATACCTTCGCCATCAAAAAGATCGTTTGGGTCGAAGACCCCTCGACGGCTCGCCGTATTGAGAATCCGCTATCGGAAAGCGCGGTGAAGTTCGTAAGCAGGTATAGGGAGAAAATCGAGGACAGGGAGAATTATCTCGCAGCCGTCCGCTCGGCTGACCCTAGCGTGTTGAGGGCGGACGTTACGCTTCGCCAAGATGGCGAATATTTCGTCGAAGGGAATGGTCGAGCTTTCGCGATCGAGGCTCCTTCTATATTGGCCGCCAACCTTTTCGTTGCGCAGTTAGGGAGAACCGTCGAGGATTATCATGGGGGAATCTGGGCGCTCATCGACGTCATCGTCGAGGCCGAAATCGATTGGCCGGCGTGGCGGATCTATCGGACGCACGTGATCCGTTGCGGCGGTAAGGCGCGGGGCGCTCGCCCGAAACTGGAGGACCAGGACGTAAATCGCACCATCCACGGGAACATTCCCGCGGAAGCCTATTTGGCACAAAACGGGATTTACGCCGGCATTTCCGTCTATCGGCCCAATGAGGTTCCCGAGGCGGAATATTTCGAGTATCCGCTCCAATCGTTCCGGACAATCTACCTGACCTTGCGATCGCTCACGGCTGCTGCCCGGTGCGAGTATGTGAAAAAGGCGAGCAATTCGGAGCGGATTTTTCCAAAAGACGCTAATCCCTTTGAAGGTCCTTTCCAAGCCGAACTGGAAAGGTTTCATTACGTGGTAGGCGGAGGGCAGGCCGACCTCGTTGAACTGCTCATGCTGCTGCCGCAGTCAGCCCTTTACCAGCCTATAAAGCGCTCAGGCGTGAAGCCGGACGCGTACGAGAGGGAGGCCTACGTTGAGTTCTACAAACAGAATCTAGGCAACGGGGATCTACTTCGCGCGCTCCGCATGGAGGCTGATGAACACTTCAGGCTCATACAGCCGCCAAAACTCGTGAACTGGCAGCAGTTCAAAATGTTCCGCCAGCAATTGAAATGGATGGCTAGGGCGATATTGGATTGGCATCGCGGCGTCATCAATGAGCCGTTCGCGCTCCGCATTCTTGGAGCCTGATTGGGACAGACTGCTCTTCGGGGTCCAAGTATTTTCCAATTCAGGTATGAGCCTGAACGATATTTTAAAAGGGTGTTTTTTGGGTACGAGTTGAAGGGTTGAACGGCATAGTGTAACGGTGAAATTCTTGGTCGTTGTTTTGGTTTTTTGGGTTGGGGTTTTCAGGCATATTTATGCTGGTTTTGATTTTCTGCCCGCAGGGCACCCGGCGGGAGCCGTGGCGTAGCCATGGCCCGTCTGGCAAGCGCAGCGCGGCAGTCAGTGGTTCGTTTTTAGGCGCTTTTTCGTTGTCGGCGACAGCGCTCAAGCAGGGAATCCTTGGCTGCCAGCATGGCGGTTGATGTGGCCAGATCCGTCTGTTCGGCGGCCTGGGCAATCCATGCTGCCAAGGACTGCCCGGGTTTGAAAGTCACCTTGCCGTCGCGCTCGGCTTGGGCCAAGCGCTCGAGAGGCGTTTTGACATCTTCATGCCGATAGCGTTTGACCACTTTGCCTTTGGGGCTGACGACATCGGTGGCGAATAGGCAGGGCCGATGCAGATTAAGCCACGGGTTGAAGGTTTCACGATAGAACACGTTGATTTCGAAGGCATGGGTCTGTGCGATGTGTTCGTAACCGAAGTGCTTGCGCACCACGCTGTTATTTTTGCTCTCGGCCAGGGCATTGTCATTGCTATGCCGTGAGCGCGATTTGGTCTGCTCGACCCGGAGCTTCTCGAGCATGGCAGCGACTCGATGATTGATGTACTCCGAGCCATTATCTGAGTGAAATCCTTGTAGCACAAAGGGAAACTGCTCAAGAATCTGGTCTAGCACCGGGAGCAGAAAGGTCTCGCCAATCCCTTGAACACAGGCTTGCACCTGCCACTGGCTAACGATATCGACACAGGTGATGTGATAGACGCCTTTGCGGCCGTCGAGGTCACCTTGGTGCACGGTATCAATACGGACAAACCCGACACAGCCCTCCGGGGCCGACGCTTTGCGCACGCCGATGGCATTGCTGACTGAGCGCGTTTCGGTGAAGCTGCTGCGCTGCTTTTGGTAGCCCGCACTGCGCCGCAGGTTGTACAGGTGAGAGACCGACAAGTCGGCCAGTCGTACATACCGCTCATCGTCATAGACCACGTAGGCACGGTGGAGCAGATGGGCAATCGCTGGCCCGCAAACGCCGGGGTTGGCACGATCCATCTCGACCAGCAAGGTGACATCCTGCGCTGTGTATTTGCGTGCGAACGGCAGAGCCGGGGCGCCGTAACGTTTGGCCAACGGCGTGGCCGCCAGTCGATTGCCGTGCCAGCGTTTGATCAGACGGGTCAGTTGGGCGCGGCTATAGCCACTGGTGTGTGCCAGATAGCGCAGCAACACCCCACGATCACGTCGCGTGCAGTGCGGGTAGTCAAACCGGGACAACACCCGGCTGATATGCCCGTAACGTTCGTCATCGCTACCGTCCGGCAAAAAGCTGACTGCCTCACTCCCGGATAGAAAGGCCTCAATCTGCTGAATTGTCCGTAGTCGTTCTTCGTTCATGTTGATCACCATCTCCAGAATGATCAACTCGCTTCCCGTTTCAGCACCGACAGAATGCAACCAGGCTCATCTCTCGTTGGAAATACAGCCTATTGTTCAGGCTCATTCCTCATTGGACAAGGCTGTCCACCGGGTGTGTCCGGAATTTTGTGTAAAGTGGCCGTTGCTCATGCATTGAGGAATGACTACTTGGCCGAGGAGCACTCAGTGGCCAACTTGCCTGAGCGACTGTTGCACTCAATAACCCGCCACTGATCCGCCGATAGGTTGAATGTTCTCTTGTGGGTCGGTTTGAGACGCTTAGCCTGACCCGCTTTTGCGTTCATAGGTATGCCATTCATTCCCTCTGTTTTGGCATTTCCCCCTCAACCCCAAACACCAACTCCGGCACCACCACCTCCCACTGCTCACACCGGCAGCGATTCTGGTACTCCGGGTCGCTGTCGCGTTTGCGCCAGGTGAGGATGGCGTGGACTTTGGCGCTGAGGCAGCTCAGGCCGGCGGGGGGTGTGAAGCTTTTTGCGAAGCGGCCGATGCGTTGGCCGTCGGGGGTGAGCAGGGCGTAGCCGCGTTCGTCGGCGACCAGTTGCAAGCTGTCGCCGACTTTCAGGGCGGCGATGCGGCTATGGATAGGGGCATTGTCTGGTTTCCAGCCGGCGAAGCTGAGGATGATTTCCTTCAATGCGGGAATGACATAGCGATGTTTGAGGCCTGGTGATTCCGCTAGCCATTGCGTCGGTTGGCGGTGGAGCAGTGCGGGTCCGCTGGATAACTGCTTGAGCAGGAAATTGCCGCCTTCCATGTGCGCCAGAGTAAGCGTCTGGCGGGCGCGGGTCATGGCGACGTAGTAAAGGCGGCGGACGGCGTCGGCATCATCGCCATTTTGAGGCTGCCATTCGCCATCGAGCACAAACACATGGTCGAATTCCAGTCCTTTGGCGCGGTGGGCGCTGAGCAGCAGTAAGCCGTTTTGCCGGCGGCGGCTGGCGCGATCCCATTCGGCGAGCCAGTCGCGGAAGTAGGCGAGTGACACCTCGGCGCCTTGGGTTTCTTCGGCAAAGGCGGCGATGGCTTCGTGCAGGCTGGCCGACCATCCGTCACCAGCGCGAGCGGTGCACCAGGTGCTGAGGATGTCTGCCTTGATCAGCGCGCCGTGCGCTTGAGCGAAGCTGAGCAGAGCCTGGGTTTCGCGCAGCCGCCAGAGTGGCGGGGCTTCTTCGTCGGCCATGCTGACCGGCAGGCCGAGGCTTTCGCAGGCGGCGCGCAGCGGGTCGAGGAATTTCCATTGCCGGGCGATGATGGCGGTTTTGCTGAGATCGAGGCCGAGCGGGCGCAAGCGCTGGATTTCGGTGAGCACAGCAAGTGCCTGCTGCTCGGCATTGCGTCCGGCAGGGAGAATTTGCACGCGGCCTTGCGCGACGCTGTCGCGGCTTTGCCATTCGCCGCCGGCAGGCGCTTTGGCGCGGCTGGTATTGATGCGGATCGGCTGCTGGCGTTTCATGCGTTCGCGCGCCGGGGCGATCAGTGCGTTGGCGGTTTCGATGATATTTGCGGTCGACCGGTAATTCTCGACCAAAAACTGGGTTTGCGCCTGATAGTCCTCGCCAAAGCGGCGGATGAACTCGACCGAGGCGCCGGCGAATGCATAGATATTCTGATCGTCGTCGCCGACCGCGAAGAGGTTGAGCCGGCCGTCTTCATCGTTGCGCTTGCGCCCGGCCAGCGCTGAGATCAGGGCGTATTGGCCGGGGCCGATGTCCTGGTATTCATCAACCAGTATCCAGCGGAAGCCGGCGAGTAGGCGGTCGCGCTGCTGGTCGGCGTCTTCCGGCGGCAGGCCGCGACCTTCGAGCAAGGCAGTGGCTTCGTTGAGTACGGCGTCGAAGTCGCTGTCGCTGGGGTTGCCACTGTGCTCTTTACGTTCGGCAAAGCTGGCGCCGACCAGCCGCATGGCGAGCGCGTGGCAGGTGAGCACGGTGACGCCGTTGGCGTCGTTGCCGATCAGGTCACGCAGGCGGCGGCGTATTTCCAGTGCGGCGTGGCGGTTATAGGCCAGCGCCAGAATGCCGCGCGGGTTTTCGCGACGCATGCGGACGAGGTAGGCGATGCGATGCACGAGCACGCGCGTCTTGCCCGAGCCAGGGCCGGCCAGGACCAGGGCGTTGGTGTTTTCGCGCTCGTCGGTGACGATGTTGCGTTGCTGCGGTTTGGCCAGGGTTTCGACGATGCTGTCCCAGGATTGCGGCGTGGTCTGCCGCTCCAGATCGGTCTCTCGCCCGGGCAGCCAGAGTTCACAAAATTCGTCGCGCTCAAGGCGGAAATAATCCATGGCCAGTTGTAGCGCATCGGCCATCTGCTGCATGCCGCGCTCGGCGTATTCAGCCATGATGTGAATCTGCCGGGTTAGCTCGCTGTAGTGCATTTGCAAGGGCTGGTAATTGCTTTTCTCGAATTGCAGTTTCCAGTTGCTATCAAGGTGCAGCGTCATTGCCGTGCGGAAAATCGCCAAGCCTTTGTTGAGGCGCAGCGCCTCCTGTTCGTGCAGCCAAAGCAGGGCACGTTCGACGAGTTTGCGCAGGTCTGGCGTTTCGGCGGCGAGCAGGGCGTCGCCACTGACACTGGCCGAGAGTTTGCCCAAGGTGGTTTCGGCGAGCAGATCGACGCCCCGCGCCCCGCCAGGTAGGCTGGTGAGCCAGTGATCTAGCAGGCGTCCGGCAGCACTGCGGCGCCGTTCGGCGATTTTCTCCAGCGTGCGCCAGTTGCGATTGAGCGAGACATGCACGGTTTCTGGATCGCTGGCCCGTTTGAGCGCCAGGCTACCGCGACCATCCGGGTTGTCGCGGCCATCGCCTTCCAGCCCCTTGATGATCTGGCGCAAGCGTTGCGGCAGTGCCTGGGCATAGCCTTGATCCTTGAGTTGCTGGGCGAGCAGACGCAGATTGAGCGGATAGCCTTCACCGGCAATGACGTCAGGGGCACTTTCGCGGAGGGTGGCGATGAGCGCTTTTTCAAGTTCACAGGCTTCGTCGAAGCGCTTTTTCGACGAACGCTCGACGCCGACATGGACGAAGGCGGTCATGCCGGTATCGTTGCTCGAAATACCCAGCTGGTCGAAAAGGTATAGTGCCTGACGCAATGCGTCGGCATCGAAACCGGCGCTGAGCATCAATTCGTCGGTCGTGATGCCTTCATCGGCCGGGGCGCACATCAGGATTTGCAGCAAATTCAGGTATTTTTTCCGGTCGACCGCAGCAGGCAGGTGGCTGGTCAGTTTGAGCTCAGCCTCCGCCAAATCCTTGATACGTAGCGATGACGGGAAGAGTTGTACGCTGTTTTCCTCGCGCCGCACCAAGCCGGCTTCTTCCAGCCAGGCGATGGCGGTGCGCACGCGGGTGTCGTCGGTGGCGATATCGCGCTTGAAAGTACCCTCTTCATCCTCCTCAAGGATTTCACCCGAGGTGGTGACGACTGCTTCGTCGCGGTTCTTCTTGCGCTGCAACTGGCGCAGGGCGCGCAGCACGCTCTGGATGTCGCGCCGCGACAGGCGCGAGGAGGCCGACATGCTGTGCTGGCGTTCGACATCGTCGGTGACGTAGAGCAACACGCAATGAGCCGCCGCCCGGTCGCGTCCGGCGCGCCCGGCCTCCTGCAAATAATTTTCCAGTGAGCCGGGAATGTCGGCATGAACGACGAGGCGGACATCGGGCTTGTCGATGCCCATGCCAAAGGCGTTGGTGGCGGCGATGACGCGCAATCCGCCGTTGATGAACGCTTTTTGGGTTTCCTTCTTGGTTTCTGGTGGCAGTCTGGCGTGGTAGGCCGCTGCCGCCAGTCCTTTTTCGCGCAGGAACTGGGCGAGTTCTTCGGTCTGTTTGCGCGTGGCGCAGTAGGCAATAGCGCCGCCGGAGACTTCGGGCGGCAGATCCTGAGCAATCAGGCGGCTGACAAAATCGAATTTTTCCGCTGCGGTGGTCTGGATGACGTCGAATTTGAGGTTGTCGCGCTTGGCGCCGCCGTCGAGCAGGCGTAGTTCTATGCCCAGCTTTTCCTTGAAGTGGCCGATGATGTCGGCGACGACTTCCGGCTTGGCGGTGGCCGTCAGGCATTGAATCAGCGGCAGCGTCTGGTCGGGCGAGGCTTCGCGACTCTCATGGATGAAGCGGGCGACGTAGCGGTAATCGGGGCGGAAATCCTGGCCCCATTTTGATAGACAGTGCGCTTCATCAAAAATCCAGGCGCCGATTTCGCGCTGGGCCAGCACCTTGCGCACACTGCGATTGCGCAGTTGCTCGGGGGCGATGAGCAGGATGCCGACATCGCCAAGACGGATGCGCTCTAGCACGTCGGCGCGCTCGGGCATGGAAAGCAGGCCATTGATTGCAGCACCGTACTCAATGCCGCGTTCGCGCAAGCCCTTGACCTGATCTTCCATCAGCGCGACGAGTGGCGAAATGACCACCGACAGCGCGCCGGTGCGGACGAAGCGCGACAGGGCGGGAATCTGGTAACACAGCGATTTGCCCGTGCCGGTGGGCAGAATGTCGAGAGCGTGTTCGCCGCGCATGGCGCCCTCGACGATGACTTGCTGAAGCGGCCGGCCGCTGTCCTTGTCTACCGGTTCCGGGCGAAAGTCGTAGCCGGGGCCGAACCAGTGTTGCAACTGCTGGCGGGCGTCGTGCTCGCGCTGGCACCAGGCGCAATCGGGGGCGGCACAGGGCGTGTCGCGCAATTGCCGGATCAGTTGGCCGGCCTCAGGGAACTGGTAGCGCACCCAGGGCGGCATGATCGAATTGCCACCCGCCACCGACAGCCAGGCGAGGGCGTAGGCCAGCGGCCAAGCCAGGGCTTCGGCCTTATCGATGATGTTTTGGCTGGCCGTTTGGCAGGACTTGCCATCCAGCAGGCGTGCCAGCGCGGCTTTGGCGTTGCTCTCACTGGGCGCCAGGGCGTCCTTGCCGCGAATCGTCATGAAAAAGCGATTCAGGCCGGAAATGCTGCCATCGCGGGTGGTCAACCAGTGCCAGACGAGCAGCAGGTCGGGCGAGGACTTTTGCATCGCCTCCAGGCTGGCTTTCTGGTCGGCAAAAACCTGCAGCGCGAGTTCGGCGTCGAGCAGCGGGTTATTCTTGCGGTTGCCGAGCAGTTGCCCGTCCTGATAGTGCTTGACGAGATGGTGATAGGGGTTTTTCGGGAAGGCCAGCGGATTGACGCGCAGGGTATCGAAGACCGGTTTGTCGAGCAGGCGCAGGTTGGGTTGGATGACGCGCAACTGCGGCAGATCGAAGGCGATCAGGTTATGTCCGAGCAGAAAAGCGGCGCCGTCGGATAGTTGGTCGAGTCTATCGAGGGCATGCTTCAGGTCGCCCGGCGGGAAAACACAAGTCTCCCCGCTATCGCCGCGCAGGCCAGCCAATTGGTGGAGTCGTCCACTTTGGCGACCAATCTCCAGATCAATCGACAGGCAATTGGCGCCGCGTTTGGCCGGCGTTGCCGCAATGGCAGCTTCGGCCTGGCGCAGATCAGTTTCCGGGGGCAATCAACTCCACCGTCGGAAAATTGCTTCGATAGCGCCGCGTCATCGGGCTAACGTCGAAAAAATCTCGCTCACCGGCTGTAATCCAAGCGCTTGGCGTATCGTTTGGGGTGGCCATTTGCCCCTTGCTGGTCATTGAGATCATTTTATTGTCTTTGGGTATCACCTCGATACCATTGTAATTCGAGAGGCTTGCCTCCGACAATTTTGTCGATGAGTTTATGGCTCAATTGGTGCGGTGGTTAGCGCTGAACGGTGGCATCAGGGTTAAATCGAAGCAGCCCGTTTAGTGCACCGTGCACACCATGCACGGGTCAAATGATCTGACTACATGCTCAATCGTCG
>JAQTZQ010000293.1 GCA_028687645.1 Rhodocyclaceae bacterium | reverse complement strand
ATTCTTTGCGATTGATGTCTCTGCGTTTTGCTTCACCCATTGGGTGACTCCTGAAATCGCCGTTAAATGCTTATCCTGCTTGGGTTGGCGACGAATTTCAAGTGGGTAACTGCGGTTTCTAGGTTGATCGTAGCCGCTGGTCAAAAACGAAAGGGCGCGCCACGGCGAATTGAACCTCGGCAAAGCGCGGATGCAGCGGATTGATGACCATGTTGCGCGCCTCCGGCACCACGGCGGACGGCACGATCAGCCCAAGCGCCCGGCCCGAGCGCAGAAAGACGGTGCCTAAATCAACCGAAATTGCCCCGGGTGGCGTCGCCGCCCAGCCGGGCAGATTATCCACGTCCGCTGTCTCGTAAAGCGCCTCGTCATCGGGCAAACTCAGCGCCACCAGCATCAGGTCGGCCGGAAAAATGTGGCCGGTATGCGCCAGCTTTTCCATGGCGCAGATTTCCGCACTCAGACCGGCGTAGATGACCGGCGCCCCCTGCGCATGCCAGCGCCCGCCATCGGCCAAGCCACCTGCACCGCTGCGGTCGAGGGCGTATCTGGTGCGAGCGATACGCCAGGCGCGCATCAGGCCGCGCCGCCGTAGGCGATGGCGTTGAGCACCCGCGAAACCTCGCGGCAGCCAATTTCAGTATCGAGCATCGACAAGGGCGTCACGTTGCCCAACCCGAGATTGATCGTCTGCAGCCACTCGCTGGCCAGCAGAGTATCGCCGAAAGTGTCCTCGGCCAGTCGCTCGATGGCGCCCAGGCGGGTCAGGCGCTCTGTCATCAGCGGGTCGAGCGCCTCGTCCTTGGCCAGTTTGCGCTTGGCAGTGGAGGCTGACAGGCCGACCAACTCATAAACGCGCTCACGCGGCACATGCAGCGCCTCCGCCGCACCGACCAGATTGCTGGCCGGCGCCCCTTTACGGATTTCGCTGATCTGCGCCTGCGCCGAACTGTTCAGGAATTGATCCCGGTAAGCCATCCACGCCCCCGCCGCCACACTCGGCTGCGGCAAAACGACATAAGCCGCCTGTAACTGCTCGACGCCAGAAACCACCGGCGCAGCGCTTGCCGGGCTGGCGACGCCTTTCAGCTTTGCTGACCTCATTTCACGCACGGCTGTTTTTGCCATAATTTGTCCCAGAGAATTCATTTGAGCCATAAGCTTAGCTCACTTGAGCCGATTTTAAAATTATTGACGACTAAGGATTCCCTTTGGCGCATCCCAAAATCATAATGATCTACTACGGTCAACCGGAAAAAGCGGGTGAAATTTAAAATGCCAACGAGCGCAGGCATGATCATCCAGCACCCTATTAATCAGAGGCTGCGGACTGCCAATGAAAACAAAGCGGCTACCTGCGTCAGCTTGGCTTTTCGCCCGGTGGCGGCTCGGGGGCTGGCTGCTGCTGACGGATCATATTTTCTGCCAGGCTCAGATAAAGCGGTCGGGAGATGAGGCGGGAAATGGCCGAGGCGATGAGCGCGGTTGCCATCAGATCCATGACCAGACTATAGCCATTGACCATTTCCATGACGATGATGAAGGAGGTAATGGGCGCCTGCGTTGCCGCCGCCAGAAAGCCGACCATGCACAGCACCATCACCGTCGGCGGGATGGCCTGCCAACTGAGCACAGGCGCCAGGTCGCGACCGATGCCTGCGCCAATCGCCAACGACGGCGCGAAGATGCCGCCAGGCAGTCCAGTCAGGTAGGCGAGCACGGTGGCCATGAACTTGGCCGGGCCGAAATACCAGGGCACAGATTCGTAGTTGTCGAGCAGGGCGCGCGTTTCTTCGTAGCCACTCCCCCAGGTCAGGCCGCCGCTGGCCCAGCCCAGACAAGCAATCAGCAGGCCAATGAGGGCCGCAAAAAAATAAGGGCGGGCAGTGCGTAATCTGGCCAGCGGGCCCGTCCAGCCGACAGCGGCAACAACCAGCATGCGGGCAAAAATGCCGCCAGCCAGGCCGCTGACCACCGCGCATAGCAAAATAGTCTGCAGCAGGTCGCGCGTCTCGCCGAGCACCGAAACATAACCAAAGTAATTGTGATTGCCGAGAAACGCCTGAGCCACTACGCCGGCCAGAACGATGGCCGTGATCACCACGCCGGACATGCGCGACTCGACGCTGCGCGACAACTCCTCAATGGCAAAAACGATCCCCGCCAGCGGCGCGTTGAAGGCAGCGGCGATCCCTGCCGCGCCGCCAGCCACGAGCAAATGGTGCTGTTGGATGCGCAGCGTCGTCGGCAACAGGCGGCCGATGAACGACATCAGGCAGGCGCCGACCTGCACCGTCGGGCCTTCGCGGCCAAAAGAAAAACCCGCGCCAACCGCCGCGACGCCGATAAACACCTTGCCGAACGCAATGCGCAGCGAAACCAGTGGCCGCCACGCAATGCCGGTCGGCCGCTTGAGTTCGGCCATCACCTGCGGAATCCCGGAACCTTCAGCGCCGCGGAAATAATTGCGAGTCACCCACAACAGCCCCGCCCCGGCAGCCGGTGTGAGAAAAAACGGCAACCACGGATACTCGCTCACCATCGTGCGAAACAGGTGGGCGGCTTCGTCGGTCAGCAGAGCAAAGCCGACCGCCGCCAGCCCCACCGCAATGCCGGCCAGCCAGAAAGTCGCGCGACCGATCCACAGTCGGCCCTGAGCCAGCAAATAATTCTGGTTGGCGCGCACATAACTCTGCGCCTGATGCACCCGCCGTTCGGCCCGATCCCGCAGGATCAAGGCATATCGGCGCAGTCGTTCGAAACGGGACATCGGCGGGATGGGAAAGTTGGGTGTTGCGGCCACATAATGAAATCGCCACCTCCAGCCGCCGGAGACGTAGCGTTAAGGCAGTGTAACGAGATTGGCGCTGACGAGAAACCAACCAGACAAATATCGCTCACTTTTGATAAAAAATTCCGCAAAAAATACAACAAGCGGACCCGTCACGACGCTTTGGCAACGATGCCACGGTCAACCGGAAATTT
>JAQTZQ010000114.1 GCA_028687645.1 Rhodocyclaceae bacterium | reverse complement strand
GGCAACAACAAGTCCAAAGCGCTTATCGAGTGTCTGCAGCCGGATCGTCGTGCTGACATCGAAATCATCGGCACCAAGTAATTCGTCGATGTTTCACGAAAAGCCCCGCAGTGCGGGGCTTTTTTCTGCCTGAGAGGTTTTGTTTTGTTCAAGATTTCTAGCGTTTTTCGCCGTCTTCTTTTGTCCTCGCTGCTACTGGCCAACCTGGCGGCTGGCGCCGAGCTTGATCGTCCGCGTATTGGCCTGGTTCTGGGCGGGGGCGGGGCGCGGGGGGCGGCTCACATTGGCGTGCTAGAGGTTCTGGAAAAATTGCACATACCGGTTGATTGTGTTGCCGGCACCAGCATGGGAGCTTTGGTTGCCGGTGCCTACGCTGCCGGGATGGCTCCGGCGGTCATGCGCAAGGCGTTGGGCGCCGCCGACTGGAACGACATGTTCAACGATAATCCAGATTATTCGGAGATGAGCTATCGCAACAAGGTGACCTTGCGGCGCTATTTGCCCGGATTGGAAACCGGGGTAAGCGCGGATGGCGCCAAATACCAGCCGGGCGTGGTTACCGGGCAGAAAATCAAGCTGTTTTTTAATCAACTGGTACGCGCCAATCAAGGGGAGCGATACATTGAAAACCTGCCCCTGCCCTTGTCAATTGTGGCGACCGATATCGGCACCGGCGAGCGTGTGGTATTTCGTGATGGCAGCCTGACCAGCGCAATGCGTGCCAGCATGTCGGTGCCGGGGTTGCTGGCGCCGGTAAATTACCAAGGCCGTAAATTGGTTGATGGCGGGTTGGTCGATAACGTGCCGATTCAGGAGGTGAAGGATCGCTGTCAGGCCGATGTGGTCATTGCCGTTAATGTTGGCTCGCCGTTGCTCAAGGCCGAGGAAGTTGGCTCGCTACTGACGGTGTCGGCGCAGATGGTCAATATTTTGACTGAGCAGAATGTCACCCGTTCGCTGGCCTTGCTGGGCAATGGCGATATTCTGATCCAGCCCGATCTGGTGGGCATTTCTGCCAGCGATTTTCCCCGTCATGCCGAAACGGCAGATCGCGGACGCGTGGCAGCCGAAGCCTTGACGACTCGTTTGCAGCAATTGTCGCAACCAAGGGAAAATTATCTGGCTTGGTGGGAGGGGATTGAAGTCACCTCGCGCGTTTCCCCGCGTATTGATGCGATTGAAGTGGTCGGTTTGGCGAAGGTCAACCCGGCCATGGTGGAGCGTTATTTGCAGGTCAAGCAAAACGACAAGGTAAGACCCTCGGAGATAAATCGCAACTTGCTACGCATGTATGGTGATGGTTATTACGAAAATATTGACTACCAGGTACTGTCCCAGCGTGAGCGCAATATTTTGCGCGTTTTGCCGATTGAAAAATCCTGGGGGCCGGATTACCTGCGTTTTGCCTTGAATCTGGAATCGAATTCGACGCAGGGCGCTACCTTCGGCTTACGTATGGCATATCACAAGACCTGGCTCAATTCATTGGGTGGAGAGCTGATTACCAATGTTGATCTCGGCAATAACAATGGTATCGGGGTCAGTTTTTATCAGCCGATTGATCCGGCCCAACGGTTTTTTGTCGACGCCAATGTTGGTATTGGGGAAACCCACACCAGACTCTTCGTGGATGAAAAACAGGTTGCCGAATATCGCGATGCCCAGGGGGCAATGGGGGCTTCGGTTGGCGCCAATGTCGGTTTGCTCGGGCAGGTTCGACTTGGCTGGATCGAGCGCAAACGCAGCTACTCTCTCGAAATCGGTGATCCTTCATTGCCCGATGGCGATTTGAAATACGGTGGATACCGCGCCACGCTTGATTTTGATCAGCTCAACGCCTTGTATTTTCCAAGCGCTGGCTGGTCTGCCAAGTTGGGCTATTTTGACTCTGCCGGAGCCGACTATTCGCGGCTGGATGCAGAGGTTCGCGGTGTTTTTTCAATCGAAGATACGGTATTCAACGCCAGTGCTTCCTTCTCGGGATCGCCGCGCGGTCATTTGCCAATTTACGATGCTGCCGCCATGGGGGGCTTCCTGAATCTGACAGCATTCGCCAAAAATCAGATCATTGGCGACAACATCGCTTATGTCGGCGTTCGCGGTGAGCAGATCATCGGCCGTTTGCCCCTCGGCTTGCGCGGCGATATGCGCGTAGGCGTCGCAGTGGAAGTGGCGCAAGTGGGGAATCGCTTTTTGTCCACCGGGCGTAATCAGGTTTATGACTCGCTGGCTTTTTATCTTGGTGGCGAAACGCCTTTTGGTCCGACGTATGTGGGTGCCGGCTATTCAAGCTCGGGGGTGGCCAATCTTTTCCTCTTTGTCGGCGTGCCTTGATAACGCCCATGGTCAATTCAATGGCATACTCTGCACTCATTCTTACTCAGGACGATAATTTCATCATGAAAAAATTTGCATTGATCATCAGCGGCTGGCTGCTCTGCATCGGGCTGGCGTTTGCCCAAGTGAATATCAACTCGGCCACGCTTGAGCAACTCGATGGCCTCAAGGGAATCGGCCCCACCAAGGCCCAGGCGATTATCGATTACCGCAAGAAAAACGGCCCCTTCAAGTCAGTGGATGATTTGCAGAATGTACCCGGCATTGGCCCGGCGACGCTCAAAGACGTGCGTGGTGACGTGATGATATCCGGCGTGACACGCGTACCGGAAGCTGCACCAAAGACCGAAAAGGCCTCGGAGAAAGCAGCCAAAGCCAAGACTGAGGCCAAGGCCAGTAAAGCAGCCGCCGAGAAGGTAGCCCCCGAAAAGGCCGCTGAAAAGTTGACGGCGCCTAAACCGGCAACGCCTGGCGTAGCAAAACCCGCAGCGCCCGCCGTACCGGCCATGCCCGCTATGGCCAAACCCGCCGCACCGGCTCAGCCAGCCATGCCCGCCGGCAAATAAAGCCGCAACTTGTCTCAGCCGCTGATCCTTTGCGCTACCGCGCGTCTCGCTCAAACCTTGCGCAGCGAGGCGCCAGCGGCGGCGCAAGTGTGGCAGACGACGCCAGCGCTGACGCTCAATCAGTGGCTGGCGCAGTTGGCCGACGAGGCGCAGCTCAGCGGCCTGGCAAATTTGCCGCAAGTGCTTGATCCCTTTGCTGAACGCTTGCTCTGGGAGCAAGTCATCAGCGCCGCGATGAGCGCCGGCGACTCGCCCTTGTTTGATATTCAGGGCATGGCGGCCTCCGCCGTCGAAGCCCATGCCCTGATGCGGCAATGGGATTTGAAGCTGCCGAGCAGTGAGGCTAGCGACGAAACCCGGCTGTTTTTGAGCTGGCAAAGCGAGTTTTTACGCCGCTGTCAGGCCGGCCAATGGATAGACTTGCTCGGTCAGCAAAGCGCGGTCATTGAACTGATTCATTACGGTCAACTGCGAATTTCGGGCCAAATTTTGTTTGCCGGTTTTGACCGTGATACGCCGCTCGAAACTCGCCTAAAGACAGCATTGCAGCAGCGCGGGGTTGAGATTGGTGATTTGCCTACCGGCCACAACGCCGTCACTGAAGACCTGCAAGTATTGGCCTATCCCGATCTTCAGGCGGAATGCCAGGCAGTGGCCGAGTGGGCGGGCGCTCAATTGGCCGCTGAGCCGACGCTGACTCTGGGCATCGTCGTTCCCGATCTCGCTGGCGCACGTGATCAACTGGCTTTTGCGCTGGAGAACCGGCTGCATCCTGCTTTGATCCGCCCGGCGGATGCCGAAGCCGCGCGCTGCTTCAATCTCTCGCTGGGCCGTCCGCTGGCTGAGCAGACGATCGCCCAAACCGCGCTGGACCTACTTTCGCTGGCCAGCGGCGGCAAGCTGGAGCAGGGCAGGATTGCCGCCTTGCTCAATACCCCCTGCTGGTCGGCAGCCATGACTGAGGCCGATGGCCGGGCGCGTCTGGATGCGGCGATGCGCAGAGATTTACCCTATTTCACCCGCATTCCGGCGCTCTTGCGCCTGGGTGCTCGCTTGGCTGAACAGGGCAGCGATTTTTGTCCGCAAACGCTGGCCCATCTCGCCGCGCTGCAATCCGCCGCTGAAGCCACCGGCAGCCGGCGACGTTCCGCCGCTGAGTGGGCCACGCACTTTCGCGAGTGGCTCAAGCTGGCCGGCTGGCCGGGTGAGCGTGTTTTGTCCAGCCACGAATTTCAGGCGCGGCGGGCGTTTCTCGAAACGCTTGATAGTCTGGCGGCGCTCGATGGGGTGCTTGGCCCGGTTTCGTCGCAGGAAGCCTGGCGGCGTTTGTCGCAACTTTGCCGGCAACGGGTGTTTCAGCCGGAAACCAAAGGCAAGCCAGCGATTCAGGTGCTGGGCACGCTGGAAAGCGCCGGCTTGAGTTTTGATGCGCTATGGGTAATGGGCGTCAGCGATGAAGTCTGGCCGCCGGCGCCGCGTCCGAATCCGTTATTGCCCGCCGAATTGTTGCGCCGCGAGCAGGTCGCCAAATCCAGCGCCGAGGTTGAGCTGGATTTCGCTCGCCGCGTGCAGCAGCGTTTGTTGCGAGCCGCGCCAAAGATTACGTTTTCCTACGCCCAAGCCGATGGCGCGCGCCTTTTGCGCCCCAGCCCTTTGCTCGCCGGGATGAAAATCGGGATCGCGGAATTGCACCCGCCAAGCGCTTTGGCCTGGAAGATGGCAAGTACGGCAACCCCGCTCGAAGCCATCGCCGATGCCGTAGCACCCGCCGTCGCCGAGGGTGAAAAAGTCTCGGGCGGCACCTGGTTGTTGCGCGCCCAGGCGATCTGCCCGGCTTGGGGCTATTTCCAGTTCCGGCTCGGTGCCGAGGCCATGGAAGCCGCCATTGAAGGGCTCGATCCGCGCGCCCGTGGCACCTTGGTGCACGGCGCGCTGGAGTCCTTCTGGCGCATGGCGGTCGATAGCCAGACCCTGCATGCCTACAGCGAAAGCGTGCTGCAAGAAGCCATTGCCGAAGCCGTGGCGCAGGCCATCACCGATTTTGAGCAGCAACGCCACCTCACTTTGCCCGTTCGTTTTCGTCAGCTTGAAGCCGGGCGCCTTGAGCGCCTGCTGGCTACCTGGCTGACGCTGGAAAAACAGCGGCCTGAGCCGTTTGAAGTGGTCGCCTGCGAACAGGAGGCGGTAGTCGAGATCGAGAAAATTCGCGTCAGAATGTTCGTTGACCGTATCGATTTGCTGGATGACGGTCGGCGGGTGATCATTGATTACAAAACCGGTGCGACCATCGACACCAAAAACTGGGCCAGCGAACGTATCACCGAACCGCAGTTACCTATCTACGCCTCGATTGCTGCCAGCGAGCCGGTTGCGGCGGTGGTTTTTGCCAAGGTGCTGGCCGACAAGCCGGCCTTTTCCGGCATTGCCGAACAGGGCGATCTGCTACCCGGGGTGCGCGCCTTGGGCGATCCCAAAGAAAAGCGCTTTGATCCTGAGCGTTTTCCTGACTGGCCGGCAGTTATTGAACATTGGCATGTGCGCCTGCACGCTGTAGCGCGTGAGGTGCGCGAAGGGGTGGCGGGGGTGATGGTGGCCGACGAAAATGCCTTGGCCTATTGCCCGGTCTTGCCCTTGTTGCGCCTCGCGGAGCGTGAACGCTTGTTGGCGCAACAGGAGAATCAGCCGTGAGCAGCGTCGCGCTCTTGCAGGAAGACAGCCGCTCCCGCCTGCGCGCCCTTGATCTCACCTCGTTCATCGTCGAAGCCCCCGCCGGTGCGGGCAAAACCGAATTGCTGACCCAGCGCTACCTGCGCTTGCTGGCGGTGGTCAAAAACCCGGAAGAAGTCCTGGCGCTGACTTTTACCAACAAGGCGGCCAGCGAAATGCGCGACCGCATTCTCGGCAGTATGAGTGCCGCCCAGTTGCCGCCGGCTGAGGATATCGCGCCGCACAAGCGGCAAACGCGCGCTCTGGCCAGCGCCGTGCTGGCGCAGGATGCCGAGCGCGGCTGGGGCTTGCTTGATCACCCCGGGCGCCTACGCATCACCACGCTCGATGCGCTGTGCGCCAGTCTGGCGCGGCAAATGCCCTATCTCAGCCGCTTTGGCGCCCAGCCCAAGGTGACGGATGCCGCCGCTGACTATTACCAGCGCGCCGCCCGACGGACGCTGGAGATGGTTGAGGATAGCGGGCAGGAGGCCGACGTGGTGGCCGCCGCCCTGCGCTTCATGGATAACAACGCCGGCCGCCTGGAGCGCCTGATTGTGGCCTTGCTGGCGCGGCGCGACCAATGGGTGCGCCATGCCGGGCGTATTCTTGAGGAGGGTTTGCGCGAGGAAGTTGAAGCCGGTTTTGCCGAACTGATTGCGCGTGATCTGGCAGATTTGGCGGCGCTGTTTTCGCCAGAACGACAGGCCGCCTTGATGCCGCCGATCCGCTTTGCTGTGGCCAATCAGCCGGCCAAATTGGCCGCCTTGCTGGATTGGGAGACGCCGCTCTCTGGTGATTTGGATGATTTGCCGCGCTGGCAAACGCTGGCCGCTTTGTTGCTGACCGGCACCGGGAAATGGCGCAGGAGCTACACCAAAAACGAAGGTTTCCCGGCGGACAAAACGGGTAAGGAGTTCAAGGAAACGTTGGCCACAGCGCTCGAAGTCATCACCTCCGTACCCGATTTGGAACAGGCGCTGGGCGCTTGTCTGAATTTGCCCAGCCCGAGCTTGAGCGATGAAGAATGGGCCACCGTTGAAATCTTCTCACAACTCCTGCGCCTGGCCGCTGGGCAACTCTGGCTGGCCTTTCAGGAAGGCGGCGAGGTCGATTTCATCGAAATTGCTGCGCGCGCCAGTCTGGCGCTGGGTGCTGACGAAGCGCCGACCGATCTGGCGCAGGCGCTCGATTACCGCATCTCGCACCTGCTGGTCGACGAGTTCCAAGACACCAGCCCGGTGCAGGTGGAACTGCTGGAACAACTGACGCGTGGCTGGCAGCCGGACGATGGCCGCACGTTGTTTGTGGTCGGTGACCCGATGCAGTCGATTTACCGTTTTCGCAAGGCCGATGTTGGGCTATTCCTGCGCGTGCGGCAAAACGGGATTGGCGACATTGCCCTGGAAAACCTGCGCCTGGTGCGCAACAACCGTTCTTACCCGGCGATTGTCGAGTGGGTCAATCGCAGTTTTCCGCACATCTTCCCGGTAGCCGACGACCCGCAGCGCGGGGCGGTGCGTTATGCGCCGTCGCTGGCAACGCGTGCTGCGCGCGAAGATAGTGCCGTGCACCTGCACCCGATTATTGTCGACGCCATGGAACAGGCCACCGAGGCGGAAGCTGAAAAGCTGTTGCAAATCATCCTCGACACTCGCCGCGCCTATCCGCAGGAAAGCATCGCCATTCTGGTGCGGGCGCGCAGTCATCTGGCGGCGCTGGTCGCTCGCTTGCGTCGGGTGGCGCCAGAGGAGCGTTTTCAGGCCGTCGAAATCGAAGGCCTGGCCAATCGCCAGCATGTCCAGGATCTGATCATTCTGGCCAGTGCCTTGCTCCATCGCGCGGATCGGGTGAATTGGCTGGCCTTGCTGCGCGCCCCGTGGTGCGGGCTGAAACTGGCTGATTTGCATGTTTTGTGCGCCGACGATCACGCCAGCACGATCTGGCAATTGATGCAGCAAGCACCGCGTCTGGCGCGGATGAGTGAAGATGGCCGGCAGCGCCTGCTGCAGGTTCGGGCCATTCTTGATGAAGCCTTGGCGCAGCGTGGCCGGCAGCACCTGCGGCGCTGGATCGAAGGCGTCTGGCTGATGCTCGGCGGGCCGCAATGCCTTGAATCGCCGGCCCAACTTTCGGATATCGATGCGCTGTTTACGCTGATTGATGAACTCGCTGCCGCCGGCACGCTGACGCCGGAAAATTTGCAGCTCCAGGCTGTGACGCTGTTCGCCCCGCCCGATCCGCTCGCCGGCAGCAGTCTGCAAATGATGACCATCCACAAATCCAAGGGGCTGGAGTTTGATACGGTGATCGTTCCCGGCCTGCATCGCGACACCGGCAGCAGCGACAGCAGCCTGCTGCGCTGGGATCAAGTGATGCTGGCCGATGGTTGCGAGCACCTGCTGGTCGCGCCGATGAAAACCCGGACGTCCACTGCTGAAACGCCCAGCGCCTTTGATTACCTCGGGCGTCTGGAGGCCGGGCGCAGCGCCCATGAAGACGAGCGTCTGCTCTATGTCGCAGCGACCCGCGCCATACGGGCGCTGCATCTGGTCGGTGCCGCCGTGGCCGACGACGGCAAGGACGATGGCTTGAAGCCGCCAGCCAGCGGCACACTGCTTGAATTGCTCTGGCCGGTGAGTGCTGCGGCAAGTTTCCGCGCGGCGCTCGAAGCGGGCAATATCAGCCCGGCGCAAGACGGCAACGAGACGGCAGCCGCTTTTGTTCCCGATTTGCTGCGCTTGACCAAGCCGGCCTTGCCCGAGGTCTTTCAAAATCACATCGCAGCGCCAGCCGACGCCGGCAATGAGGTACTGGACGAGACCAGCGAGCACGGCCTCGACGCGGCAGTCGGCACGCTGGTGCACCGCGCGCTGGAGTTGATGGCGCGCGATGATCTGGCCCATTGGTCGGCGGAAAAAATAAAGGGCTTGCGCCCGGTCTATCAACGCTGGTTGCAACAGCAAGGGCAAACGGCCAGCGCCGCAGCCAGCGGCGTGAACACCGTTGTTGCGGCCTTGATCAACACCTTGAATTCCAGGGAGGGGCGGTGGATTCTCAGCCAGCGTCAGGAAGCCGCCGCCGAGGCCGCGTGGTCGAGCCGTGAGCAAAATGTCACGGTCAACCGCGTAATTGACCGGATTTTTATCGCTGACGGAGAGCGTTGGATTGTTGATTACAAAACCGTGCAAGTGCCGGATAACGCACCGGCTGATTTCTTGACCCAGCGCGCCGAAACCTACCGCCGGCAACTTGAAGGCTACGCAGGGCTTTTCGCCGCCAGCGATCTGCCGCTGCGCTTGGCTATTTTCTATCCCCTGCAAGCGTCGCTGGTTGAGTTGCACTAACCCGATACCGCTCGCCATTGAGCGGCTCGGATATACTGACCGCCGTAAAAACCATAGTGGGAATTTGATGTCGGTAGGCCTCCATTCCTTCACCCGGCTAGCCTGGCGGTGCTTTTGTTCGATTTGTTCGATTTGCCCGATGCGCCTCTGGCTCTACTTTGCGCTTTCAACCCTCTCGCTGGCGAGCCACGCTGAGGTTCGCCAATTGAATGTGGCGCTTGGCGCTCAATCTCCGGGCATGCTTCAATCGCCAGCCAAGCTCAACAAAGGTCAGGCACAAAGTGGTGGCTTGAGCGCTTTCAACGAGATGCTGGCCCGTGAAATTTGTCGCCGCGCCGCCGCGCGCTGCCAGTTTTCCCATCACACCTACGGCGAAATTTTGCCGGGTGTCGAGGCCGGACGATTCGACCTCGGTTTTGGCAATTTTCTACGCACTCCGGAGCGGGAAAAGCGCGTTGCCTTCAGCGATACGATCTGGCGCTCTTCCTCGCGGCTGGTCGCCAGGTCATCCCTTGTGCTCCGCTTGATGATTGATCTCAAAAGCGAAGTGACACTCGATACCCTGAGCGGTGTTCGTGTCGGTGTGGTGGAGGGCGCCGTGCAGCAAACTTATTTGCAAAGCATTGCTCAAGAACGCAATCTTGAAGTGCTCAGCTTCAAAACCATGGCTGAATTGATGGCCGCCTTGCGCGATGAGCGCGCCGATTTTGTGCTGGCGCCGGTGCTCAGTTCCTATGCCTTGATTAGTCATGAACCGGCTGGCAGTTTTGAATATGTCGGGCCGCCGGTGGCGGATCGCGGCCTTGGTGGCAGCGTCCACATTGCCGTCCCCCGGCAAAAGCCGGAAGTTTTGCAGGCCGTCAATCAGGCCATTGCCGCAATGCGCGCCGATGGGACTTATCAACGGATTGTTCGCCGTTTTTTCCCCTTTAGCCTGGACTAAATACTTTGGCTGACACCGAAAAAGTGAGTCGTTATCGTGCCAACCGGGCTTTTGCCGTTTTGGTGTTTGGCTTTGCGTTGCTCTTTGGCACGGCGGTTGCGCTGCTGGCGCATGATCAGCAAGCGGTGCTGAATGCGGTCAGCCGCTTGCAGCAACAAACCGTGCCGGAGATTGTTCGTTATCAGCGGGTCGCCAGGAACCTGGAGCAGATGCGCCAGGAGGGCGAGCGTATTTTTGCTATCGGCTCAGCCGAGTCGCGCCAGCAGGCAATGTTTGTCGTAACGCTGGCGGCCAGCCATCCGAGCATTATCGAGCACCCGCAATCGGCAGCGCTGGCGCGTGAGGTTGAAAAATTCCTGAGCAATGTACATCGTGAAGCGAATGAGAACCCGGAGGCGCTCAGGAATAATTACCCGGATTGGCTAAATCTGGCTGATCGCATCAGTTTGCAGGTCGATGACGTGGCGGTTCAGGGCGTCAATCACACCACGGGAGACCTGGCCAGCGTTTCAGACCTGATGCAAACGGCGCGTTTCAAACTCCTGGGCGCCTTGTTGCTGGTCGCCGGATTTCTTTTGTTGCTGATCTTTTCACTACGTCGCTATCTGATCGATCCTTTGCAGGCCGTTGATCATCAGTTGTCCAGTTTGAGCGTGGAGCGTCCCGAGCCCGACTTTTCTCCGACGCCCATCGCCGAGATTTTTTCGATTGAAGATGCCTGTAAACGACTGCATGCATCGTTGCTAGAAAATGAGGCAGCGCGTAACGAGTTGGAAAATCTGGCGCATCGGGATGAGCTGACCGGCCTCAATAATCGGCGTTTTTTCATGATGCGCGCCGAAATTGAAATGAACCGCGCCCATCGCTACGAGCGACCGATTACCGTCGGCATGGCCGATCTCGATTTTTTCAAACGGATCAACGACACCCACGGTCATGCGGCGGGAGACGTGGTGCTCAAGCGCTTTGCCCAGTTGCTGAGCGAAAGTGTGCGCCAGACCGATTTGGTCGGGCGTTACGGCGGAGAAGAGTTTGCCTTTGTTTTTCCGGAGAGCTCGGTTGCCGAAGCCGGCGCTTTGGCCGAGCGCTTTCGGCAGAGTTTTGCCGCGCAGGAAATACGGCTACCCAACGGCATTCTGGTCAGCATCACGCTGAGCATTGGTCTGGCGGACGGCAGCCATTGTCCACTGGAGGTAGCTTTGCGCCATGCCGACGATGCCCTTTACGAAGCCAAACGTCTGGGCCGCAATCGGGTGGTGGTAGCGAATACCTTGCCGGCGGATTAAGCTTCGCTACCTCACGGCCACAATACGCAGGCCCAGACGACGGCAGCATTGATCAGGGAAAAAAGCACGGCAGCGCTGCCCATATCCTTGGCGCGTTTGGCCAGATCGTGCATTTCCGGTGAGGCTTTATCCACCACCGCTTCGATGGCGGAATTCAAGATTTCGACAATCAGAATCAAAATGATGCTGCCGATCAGCAGCGCACGGTCAACGCCGGTTTCACCCCAAAAAAGAGCCAGCGGAATAGCGATGGCGGCGACCAGAACTTCCTCGCGAAAGGCGGCTTCGTTCTGCCAGGCGGCGGCAATGCCGGCGCGTGAATAGCCGAGAGCATTCCACAGCCGGATCAGGCCTTTTTTGCCCTTGAATTCGTGTGCTGAAGTCATAGTGTGTCGCTAAGGTGCCAGCTGCCAGTCGGCGCATCAGGCAGGGCGGCGCCCAGCGTGCAGGAGGTCATGACCGCCGGATTGATCAAGCCGATACCGGGCGCGGTTGGCTGATAAAAGATTACCGGCTGCTCAAACAGGCGAGTGATACGCATGGTGCGCTCCAGCGCATCGGTCGGGCGTTCGTTTTCGATCCAGGTCGATAGCGTGTCGCCGCCGGCAAAGAAAAAATCGGCGGAGACTGACACAACTTGCTCGTTGAGAATGGTGGGTGGCAGCGGGTCACCCAGCGCCAAGGCGCGGATGTTGGTATTGCGAGCGGGCGGGAGATACGGCGTCAGGTCGATCCCGGTTTCAATTTCGATCCGCGTGATGGCTGAAGGGCTGTAAATTGCCGTGCTGGTATCGGAAACGACGATCAGGCTACGATTGCTGAACAACTGCGCGCAACGCTTCAGACTTTCAAGAATTTCAGTAATGCGCGCCGGGTCGGATTGCTTGAAACGGCGCGAACGATTGGCAGTGGTGACGATGGTGAGGGTGATCGACATGACGGCAGTTTCCTTCCGGTTGGCATAAGCGTGGCGTTATCTTACCTCAGCGCTTGAGCAAAGGCTTGAGGAAGCGCCCGGTGTGGCTGGCCTTGCATTTGGCCACC
>JAQTZQ010000007.1 GCA_028687645.1 Rhodocyclaceae bacterium | reverse complement strand
CGATCACTCGATCCGTATCTCGATTTTTTTCGGTTGGGCGTGAGCCGCCTTGGGTATCCGCAGTTTTAGCACCCCTTGGTCAAAATCCGCCGTCACCTTATCCAGATCAAGTTCTTTGGACAGGCTGAATGCCCGACGATAGCGGGGCGAGCTGACCTCCAGGTGTGTCGATTCAAGTCCGTTCGGCAGATCCAGGGACATCTCGCCTTCGATGGTCAGCGTGTCGCTTTCTACCTGAAGATGAAGGTTGTCTTTTGCCACCCCCGGCAGATCGGCATACAGCGTAATCCCGGCAGCGTCCTCAATGACATCCACCGGCGGCAGCAGAACGACATCGTTGCGCTCTGACGTGGCCTGTTTTGCGTTGGTGCTTGCGGTGCTGTTTTCACTCATGATCATCTCCCGTTACTGAACGACAATACGCCGTGCCTGAACCGCTGCCCGTCGCTGAATCTTGATGTGTAGCACGCCGTCGCGATATCGCGCATCAACGGCGTTTGGATCTACATCGTCGGGCAAGGTAACGACGCGCCGAAAACGACCGGCAAATCTTTCATCGATATGAAGCATCGTCTTTTCGTCCGGGCTTGGCCGCGCTGGATTACGCTCACCGGCGATGGTCAGGGTAGTTTTTTCGATCTGGACATCGATGCTTGCCGGCTCAATGCCGGGGGCAAAGGCGTAAATCTCCACCGTGTTTGCGGTATTCCCAACATTCATGGCGGGATAGCCGCCGCGCGCCACGCCGCGAATACTGGGCGACAGATCAGGTGACTGATTCATCTCGCGCTGCAAGCGGTCGAGTTCAGCGAAAAAATCCCGTGGAAACATCGTTCTGTAAAGCATGGCATTTCTCCTCGTCAATTAACCCGGGCTGGTAATGCATGGCCCAAGACGGATATAGGAATGGCTGCTTGGCTTTTCAAGAGCCCTGACGCCTGCTTTTGTGCCAAGACATCGGATTACTCAAACATCGCTTCCCGGTGCCAAGAAACGTAGCCCAAAGCCTTGAGGCCACAGGCCCACGATTACTACCTTGCAGCAAGCTCGCTCGAATTCACTGTTAGTCAGTGCTGAAGCACACCTCAGCCTCGAAACCTCGACCATTCACATCGCAAGGCGAGCGCAATTTCAATACGGCACCACACTGGACCAAAATGGTTTGTACGATTGACAAGCCAATACCAGAACCTGGTTTAGATTGATCGGCTCGCACAAACCGGTTGACCAACGTAGGTAGCAGCTCTTCGGAGATAGCCGTGCAGTCGTTTGTGACGCGAAGGCAGCCCTCGGCAAATAACTCGACCTGAACGGCACTTCCTTCCGCGGCATAGCGATCAGCATTTTCCAGCAAGTTCTGGATGACAATGCCGACGGCGTCAAGATCACCCTGAACCATCACCGGCAGTTCTGGCATAGTCAAATTTACCTGACGGCGTGAGCGGAAAGAGTGATCACGGATCAACATCTTGCACAGCGACGTCAGATTAACCTGACTGACATTGAACGCCATTCCAGACTCTACTCTGGCCAGTTGCAGCAACTTTACAGTCATTTGCTCCAGGCGCTCGATCATGGCACGAGCATCGGCAACCCGGCCCTTGGTTTGCGGGTCAGACAACGCCTCTCGCAGTACATCAAGTTGCGCCATGGCAGACGCGATCGGCGTGCGTAACTCATGCGCGCTGTTGGCCGCAAAATTTCGCTCCGCTTCAAGCGCTCCTTTAAGGCGCGCCAAAAGCAAATTTACGGACTCACCCAGACCAAGTAGTTCAGTAGGCAATGCGGTCGTAGGAATTGGGTCTAGCACCCTGCTGCCTCGCGTTGAAAGCTCCTGATCAAGCTTGCCCAGCGATTTTCGTACGCTGCGAACAGAAAGATGGATCAACAAAATTGCCAATGGCAGCAAAGCCCCCAATGGCAGAAGCAGAAGCTTGATAGTGTCGTTTAGCGTACTTTTCCGGTGACTTTTCTGCTCCGCCAACTTGATCCAGAAATTTCCGTCCTTGCTGGCATCAACGAAGAAACTTTGATCCTCCGTTCGATGCAATCCAAGTTGCAAGGGGACAGGGAAAGGCGTCAGGGGCGCCACATGAGAGCGCATCAACATGACGCCATTACGATCAAAAATCTGATAGGTCAGATATTCCTTATGATCGGCGGGTTCAAATCTTTGGAAGTCACCGCCCAGTTTTCTGAGATGCTCTTCATGCACTGCCAACGGCAGAATCCGCTGTGCCGTCTCTTGAAGATTGCTGTCGAATACCTCGTCAGCCTCATGTTGCACAACCCAGGCAACAGAAGCCACCACCCCCAGCCACAAAACAAATAGCGAAGCTGTGAGGCGGTAGTACAGCTTTTTCGCAATACTCGGGCGCATTACATTTCTCCTGCAACCCAGCGGTAGCCCATACCCCGAACGGTTTCGATAGTTTCTTTTCCCAATTTCTTGCGCAGGCGACTAACGTACACTTCCAGCGTATTGCTACCGACCTCATCATTAAAGTTATATAGCGCTTCTTCCAACTGCTCTTTGCTCACCAAGGCACCGACTTTGGCGACAAGTTTGGCCAAAACCGCCCATTCCTTAGCTGTCAGCTGGATCTCCTTTCCATCAATCAGTAGCCGATAACCCGTCTGATCAATTTCAAAGCGGCCTATTCGTAAAACAGGGTTCGGATTGCCTGAATAACGCCGCAAAACTGCTTGTAAGCGAGCAACCATCTCATTGAGGTCGAACGGCTTAACGACATAATCATCAGCCCCAGCCTCCAGTCCACGAATCCGGTCACTGATCCGATCCCGCGCTGTCATGATGATGACTGGCAACTTGTTGTCCTGCTGCCGAAGACGGGTCAGCAAGGCAACACCATCACCATCCGGAAGCGATAAATCAAAGAATGCTGCATCAAACTGACCTACGGAAAGCGCAGCATCCGCCTGTCGGATACTGCCAGCTACGTCGACGCTAAAGCCTTTTGACGTCAAGTGACTGGCAATCGCCTCGGATAAAACGGGTTGGTCCTCAAGCAGCAGAATACGCATCAATCACCCCATAGACAAAACGAGTTGATGCTAAACGAACAATCTGAACACAAGCTTAAGAGCTCAAGCCAACGGGAAACCGAAAGCTTTGATCCGGCTGATCAGAAAATAGTCTGCCTTCAGGTTCGGTTCACTTTACTTGCGTAAAGTTCAGTCACACCCACTTCATTTGGAGATCAACATGAGCAATGATGCAAATAAAGGTTATAAATTCAACGTCCAGAATGGCAGCATAACTGCGGTTTATGAAGTCGAGCATGGAACGACCAAACTCAAGCAGATGGATAACGACGAAATTTGGCGTATCGATGGCCAGCAAGTGATCAAGTCCGAATATGACGACGGCCACCAGGAAATAACAGTTTATGCAGACACCGATGGCGATGGTGTCTTTGCCGAGATTTCCAAGTCCTACGCACCTGCAACGAGCGAAACATCGGCCAACCCATCAACAAACTGGCAGAAGGATATAGAAAATGATGATGTTGAGACTGGCTATGAGGGCGCCTCCCATGACTCGGATCATTCCCTATCGACCTTTGAGAACAGCGGTCGCGAAAAATACGCCTTCACCGTTGAGAATAACCAGATAACCCGTGTACAAGAACTTGAACATGGTTTCATGCAGGATAAAGTCCTGAGCTCCAATGAACAATACATCGTCGACACCAACAACAATGTCCTGAAAATCGAAACCAAGTCCTACGGTCAGGAAATTGTTCGTTATTCCGACATTGACCAAGATGGGCTCTATGCCAAAATCAGTGAAGACTTTGTCAGCAACACCCCTACTCCCTCGTCTGCAACAGAAAACATTTCAAGTTTTCTTTTTTATGGGAGCGATGGTGATGATGCAATTGGCCTGAGCACTGACGGCAGTGCAACGGGAGGTTTGGGGTCAGATCGATTTATTTTCAGGGAACTGGGCCACGTAGAAATTAGCGATTTCGATTCCAGCGAGGGCGATCAAATTGTGATCGATACCGGACTGGGCTTCAAATCACTAGAACACTTGGCGCAATACGTGACTAGCGTAAACTACAACGGCAACGACATTGACATTGAATTTGGTGAATCTGTTTCAATTACGCTCATTGGCACCAATCCATCAACGCTCTCCGCTTCAGATTTCTCGGTACTGAGCTGAACCCGTTCTACGCCGGACGCACAGTTACGCGTCCGGCAACTGGCGTTGAATTGCGTACCAAAAAGTCGCCTGATTTCCGCGTTGACCGTAACCAACCGCTAACGCCGGCGAAACGCTTCACGTCGCGCCAATCCAAGCTTGCTTGAACGCTCCATTTTTTGCACAAAGGCCGGAAAATCCAGCCCGTAATTGGCGCGCAGCTCCTTGGCAAAGCTGTGCAGCCAGCGCCAGCGCGGTTCAAAGTAATGCTCCTTGAAGGCAAACAGCACATGGTTGCCATCATCCGGCACTGAAATGACAATCACCTGATCATCAAACACATGCATCGCCTCGCCGATCAAGCCGGCGTAGCTTTCCTTGTCGCCAGCCAGATTGATCACCAGCACACCATTGCCGGAGAGCTTGGCGTAGGCTGACTCGAAAAATTCCCGGTTGGCCAGACTGGGCGCAAAGCCGGTCTTGTCGAAAGCATCGACCAGCAGCGCATCGATGCCCTTCTCGACGTTCTCCAGATATTCCGCCCCATCCGCCTGCAAAACCTCAAGACGCGAGCCATCCGGCGGCAGCATGAAAGCCTCGCGCCAGGCGATGACATCCGGGTCAAGTTCGACCGCTGTCAGCTGCGCGCCGGGCAAGCGCTGATGGCAGAACTTGATCAACGATCCGCCCCCCAGCCCGATCAGCACCAGCCGCTTCGGGCGCGGCTGAAAGAGCAAAAATGCCATCATTTTTTGTGTGTACCGTAACTCCAGCGAGTTTGGTGTGCGCTTCAACATCTCGCTCTGCATCAAGCGCACGTTGAAATAGAGGTACCGCCGCTCGCCGTTATCAACAACAAACGGCTTGGGGTAAGTTTCGTCGAGCAATTGCTGACGCAATTCGTTTTCTCGCGCCCAAGCCGGTTCAAGCAACAAAATGGTGCCGGTTTCGACCTCAAACGGGCTGGAAATCTCGAAATAACTCACTGGCTTCCGATCAAGCGCCCTACCACATCAAATCATCCGGAATCTGGAATGCGGCATAGGGGTCATCCGCATCAAGCTCGGTGCTGACTTTATTCACCCGCACAACCAGCGAGGCATCGCGCTCGGCAATCTTGTCGGCAATCACTCGGGGCACCAACTCGGTGCTTTCACCCTGACAGACGATGATCAGGCGCCCGGCAACCAAATGCGCATGAACCGCTGCTGAAACGTAAATACGTTTGATCTTGTTGTCGTGGGTAAAGTTGTAGGCAATGTCGCCATTGCCTTTGCTCTGGCGGTTCTGCTGCACCATCTGGACAATTTGCGCGACGATTGCCTTTTGCTTGGCGGCAGCGTCGCGCTGGGCATTCAGTTCGCGCGCCCGATCGGCATTTTTGCGCTGCGTTTCGAGCGCCGCCAGGCGAATTTCGTCGACGCTCTCCGTACCGCTTCGACGCTCGTCTTTTTTCTGATTACTCTTTTCGTGAATCGCCTGTTTGACCTTCTTTTTATTGACTAAGCCGGCCTTTAAAAACTGATCTTGCAAGGAAGCCATCGCTGCCACTCCAAAAATAGGATCGCTTGGCTCAGCACGAATGCCAGCCAGCCGAAAGGGCAGAGGATAGCAAAAATTGGTCAAATCAAGGCCAGCCTCGCGGCCTTGTGAAGCGCTCGATCAAACCTGTTGCGCCTGCGGCCACCCTGATATCAATTGCCACCCAACCCAAGCAGTGTCAGACTCGGCAGTGTGAACAAGACCAACAACGACACCCCCACAAGCACGCCGCTAACGTTGGTTTTCGGCGCCAGCGGCTACATCGGCACGCACCTCGTGCCGCGTCTGCTGGCCGAAGGGCGTTCCATACGCGCCGTTGCCCGACGCCGCGCAGCGCTTGAAACCCGCGGCTGGCAAGGCGTCGAGCTTGTCGAAGCCGATGCGCTCAAGCCGGAAACGCTGAGCAAAGCTTTGGCCGGCGTCAGCGTCGCCTATTACCTGGTGCATTCGATGGCCAGTGGCCGGCATTTCGGCCAATTGGATCTTGAGGCGGCCAGCAATTTTGCCGCTGCGGCGGCTGCGGCAGGTGTCAAACGTATCGTTTATCTCGGCGGCATCATTCCTGAAGGCGCCCGCTCCGAGCATTTGCTCTCGCGGCGCGATACCGGCGAGCGCTTGCGGGCCGGCCCGGTGCCGGTGATCGAAATTCGCGCCGCCGTCATCGTCGGCGCAGGTTCCGCTGCCTACGAAGTGATCCGCGACCTGGTTTATCACCTGCCGATCATGGTCACGCCCAAATGGGTGCAATCGCGCTCGGCGCCGATTGCGCTGGAAAATCTGCTGACTTATCTGGTCCGCGTTGCCGATTTGCCCGAGGCCGAGGGCCAGATACTGGATGCGGGCGGCACGGATTTCCTCAGTTACGAAGCAATGATGCGGCAATTCGCCGACTGCGTCGGTCGGCGTCCGTTCATCCTTCGCGTGCCGGTGCTGACGCCCAATCTGTCTTCGCGCTGGCTGGGGCTGGTGACCAGCGTGCCGACCAATATTGCCCGGGCGCTGATTCAGGGGCTCGAATACGACATTCCGGCCAAGGGCGACGCCCTCGCCCGACTGGTGCCGCAACGCCTGCTTGGCTTTCGCGAATCCGTCGAAGCAGCGCTCAACGCCGAACGGCGTGGAGCCGGTGTCGGCGGCCCGTGGGTGGAGGGGGATCTAAGCTTTCGTCTGAGTAAGCCTGACTACGCGTTTTACGCCAAAAAAGCGGCTGGCAGCGCAACAACCAGCGCCTCGCCGGCCAGCGTCTGGCGCCAGCTCAACTTGATGGGTGGCGAGCGCGGCTATTTTTACCTCGACATCCTGTGGCAAATACGCGGCACGCTTGATTGGCTAATCGCCGGCCCCGGTCTTTGTCGCCGCCGCCCGCACCCGACCCAATTGCACCTGGGCGACAAGCTTGATTTCTGGACGGTGATCGCGATTGAACCCGAGCGACGCCTGACCCTGAGCTTCGACATGAAAACCCCCGGCGCTGGTGTGCTGGAGTTTGAGCTTGAAAAAATTGACGGAAAAACCCGGTTGACCGCAACTGCTTACTGGCACCCGGCGGGCGTCTGGGGCTTGCTCTATTGGTACTCGCTGGTGCCGCTGCACGTCATTTTGTTTGAAGGCATGACCAAGGCGATTGCCCGGCAGGCGGAGCAAAACGAGCGCACTGCAGTTTGAGCAACAAAACAATCAAAAAACGCCCCCGCCAGTAACAGCGCGTAGTTGCTACGGTCAACGGCAAAAACAGGCGGATTTTTAGCGCCTGCGGAAGCTAGGCAAGGTATTCAATGCCCGTGCTTTGTAGCCCCACCAGGTTAACGTGGTTCTGATTCAATTCCAGTTGAGCCACGGTAGCCAGAAAATCCGCTTGTGTCATTGAACCACCGCTACCCTGAATATATCCTGCCAAGATGTTGGCATCAGCAGCACTGGCTTCGCTCCCGACCACATTTCTGTAAACCAGATTGACCAGATCCAGGTTGCTGCTCGAACCGGCCAGGTCGTGAATCAAACCGATATCCAGCGCCAGCTGGCTGGTTTCGAGCATGGTTTTTCCTTGATCAAATACCGACAGCACAGAGCCAATAGCCGAGGGACTGGTGATTAACGAATAAGCCAGCATGCCGATGAATTCTATGGCCTTTCCCGCATTACCTTCCGGCGTCAGATCCAGGGCAACCCGCTTGTCGGCAAACGACAGGCGCTCGATATTGCTCAGCGTATCCGTTCCTTCTGTACCCAAATTGGCCTTGACGGTGAAGCCGCTGGCGGTCTGGGTGATCGCATAATTACTTTTCTGCAACGAGTAGGTGGCGACATCGAGCCCGCCCTGACCATCTATCGTGTCATTCCCGATACCGCCAGTGAAAGTCTCGTCGGCCAAGGTGCCAATGAAGGTTTGATTGAGCGGATCGCTCGCCGTAGCAAAGTTGTAGCTGCTGGTTCCCGCATAACTGTTGCCCGCCAGATCCTTGACGGTACCAGCGGAAAACTCGACGCTGTAGCCGGTATCGTAGGCAAGATTACTGCTGGGGTTAAGCGTTAGGGTGGTGCCGGAAATCGCTATATTGCTGCTCGTCGCCGCGTTGTAGGTAGCGACCACACTGCCGTCCGTCGTCTTGAGAACAATATTTCCGGTGCCGCGCTGGATGGCCTCGCTGAAAGTAAACACAAGGTTCTGGCTGACGTCAAAACCGCTGGCGCCATCAAGCGGATTAAAACTGCTAACGGTCGGCGCCGTCGTATCGGATACAGGCTGAGTCAGCGAAGGCCCGAAAGTCGAATTGAGGCCATAGCTACCCCCCAAACCGTCGCCACCATAAATCCACGACAGGGCCGCGAGATCGAATTCCTGAAATGTCGATTTTGGGTCACCGGCTTCGGTGTACGACATCAGCGTGTGATTGGTGTCATCCAGCGAGGTCGGCAGTTGCGGGCTATCTTCGAAAGGATGCTTCAGGCCCAGGGCATGGCCGAATTCATGCAAAAGAACCTCATATCCAGAAGTACCGGCAACGGGATTCAGGTTTTTAGAGAAATCGAAAACATCCAGAAAAATCGTGGCGTCGGCGTCGTATGAGGTAATGATATCGCCAGTGGTGTAGGCATAACTGCTCCTCCAACTGGTCAGGCCAGCAACTGAAGCGCCTGCAATATTAGCCGAGAGAAAGGAAAACTGCCCCAGCGTAGCTGAGTTGGTCTCGACAAAATCAATACCGGTAACAGACTCGACATAAGCAATGACTTCGCGCGTCACGCTCTGCTGTGTCGCGTTGAATGTCGACACCGACGAAACGCCACTGGTCGAGACGCCGTCGTAGGCAAAGGTGTAGTAGAGGACATTGTCGGGATTAGACGTCAAATAGTTCCATGACGGCCCATCGGACAGCAATGAATCTACAGTGTTTTCGCCCGACAGGGGAATGTCGGTAACATCATTGATAGTCGCCATCGAAGTCCTTCGCTAAGCCAATGAAAAATTTTCTTACCCATTAAAGATAGCGTAAACGCGGCGTGATTTTGCAATTGTCTTTTGTCGGATGCGAGTTTTAACCCACCTGGAATCTGGAAACAACTGGGCGCAGGATGCGCCTGCAACAGCTAAACCACCCCATCAGCACTGACAATTTTCATCGCCAATCGCGACGATCCGAAACTCAGGGCTTACAATTGGTCAATGGATAGCTTACAGACTGCGCCATCCGAAGCCACCGGGCACCCGGTGTTGCTGTTCGGTGAATATCTGGCAGACGTGTTTCCTGGTCGTCGCGTTCCTGGTGGGGCTCCTTTCAACGTCGCGTGTCACCTGGCAGCCTTTGGCGTGCGCGCGATGCTGGTCAGCCGGCTTGGACAAGATGCGCTGGGCGACGAACTGAGAAGCACGCTGCCCCACAATGGCGTCGACGCTCACCTGCTGCAGGTCGATTCCAGACATGGTAGTGGCCAAGTGGATGTCGTCTTCACCAATAACGGCCACCGTTTCGAGATTCCTCCCGACCAAGCTTTCGACCATATCGATATGTTGCCGCTAAGCCGACAACTCTCCGATCTACCGACGCCACCTGAGCTGATTTATTTTGGCACGCTGGCCCAGCGCAATCCGGTATCGCGGGCTGCCCTTTCCTCGCTACTGAACAACAGCGGAGCGCTGCGTTTTGTCGACCTCAACCTGCGGCCACCATGGGTGGATTCGGCAATACTTCAGCAGTCACTGGCGGCAGCAGATATCGTCAAGCTTAGTGAAGAGGAACTGCTCATCACGAGCAGCCGCCTCAAGCTTGCCCGCACAGGCGATACCCCGGAAGCATTGGCACGACGCCTGCAGCAACAATATAACGTACGACAATTGGTGGTGACCTGCGGCGCACATGGTGCCTGGTGCATCGCTAACCAACAAATCCTTCAGGTGGCGCCCGTTACTATTAGTGGATCCGCCGGTGACACCGTTGGTGCTGGTGATGCCTTTGCTGCTATTTGCATTCTTGGCCATCTGTTGTCTTGGCCGTTGCCACAGACACTTAGGCGAGCCGCGACATTTGCGGCAGCCATTTGTTCGATACCCGGAGCGGTACCTGGCCAGCCTGGCTTTCATCAACAATTTCAACAGGAGTGGTTGCCGTGAATAGTAGCGACGGAAAAACCGGATTGAATATTCTGCTAATCAGCGTTCACGGCCTTATTCGCGGCCATGACATCGAGCTGGGGTGCGATGCCGATACCGGTGGTCAGATCACTTATGTGCTTGATCTGGCGCGGGCGCTCGGCCGTGATCCACGCGTCGAGCGGGTGGAGCTACTAACCCGCCTGATAGAGGACAGCAATCTCTCGCCCGATTACGCACAGGCAGAGGAGCCAGTAGACGAAAAAGTCGCTATCTTGCGCCTGCCTTGCGGCCCGACACGCTACCTGCGCAAGGAACAGTTGTGGCCGCATCTGGACCAAATGGTGGATCGTTGCCTGCATTTACTGCGCCGGCGCGGTCGCCTACCCGACCTGATTCACTCACATTACGCAGATGCCGGCTATGTCGGTCGCCAACTCTCACTACTACTAGGGATTCCACAATTTCATACCGGTCACTCGCTGGGCCGGCCCAAGCGGGCGCGTTTACTGGCCAGTGGCAGACGGGCCGAGGCGATTGATCGCAGCTTCAATTTCATCCAACGCATCGACGCTGAAGAAGACGTGCTAGCGCATGCAACTTGTATCGTCACCAGCACCCGACAGGAGATTGACGAACAATACGGCCTGTATCGCAACTGCGAGTTGCAGCGCTTTGTCGTAATACCACCGGGCACCAACACCGAACGATTTTCTGCGCCAGGACGTCGCCGCCTATCGAAGCGCCTGCTTGAAAATATTGACCGATTTCTCTCCGAACCGGGAAAGCCGATAATTCTCACTATCGCACGCCCTGATCTGCGCAAAAACCTGAGCGGCCTGATTGCCGCCTATGGCAGCGATGTGGCGTTGCGCGCCAAAGCCAATCTGGTCATCGTCGCTGGTAGCCGCACCGATGTCCGCCAGATGGAAGATTCACAGCGCAAAGTACTGCAGGACATACTGCTCGATATCGATCTCCATGATCTCTGGGGACGTGTGGCCCTGCCCAAAGAAGTGACACAAGACGACGTGCCCGATCTCTACCGACTGGCCACACGGCGGCGCGGTGTCTTCGTCAATTCCGCACTGACCGAACCCTTTGGCCTGACGCTGATCGAAGCTGCAGCCAGCGGCCTGCCGGTCATCGCACCAGATGACGGCGGTCCGCGCGATATTCTCACCAATTGCCGCAACGGCCTGATCGTCGACACCCTTTCTCCACCCGCCATGGCAGCCGCCATGCACGAAGCGCTGGATGACCGGCAGCGCTGGAGCAAGTGGTCGAGCAATGGCATCACCGGAGTTCAGCGACATTACAGTTGGCCGGCACATGTGGACCGCTACCTGCGTGAGGTGCGCAACGCTCTGCATCGCAATCGCAAGGACAACCGGCGGCAACAGCTGGTTTTCGGCACCGTGGCCGGCGGTGGCGCGTTGCCTTTGGCAAGAAACCTGCTCATCACTGATATCGACAATACGCTGCTAGGCGATCCGCAAGGCCTGCGCGAACTGGTCGCCTGGCTACGCAGCAATCGCCAGCGGGTTGGTTTCGGCGTAGCTACCGGACGCACACTGGAGAGCACGCTGGCCATATTGCGAAAATGGCATGTACCGGTTCCCGATGTGATGATCACGGCCGTGGGGAGCGAAATCTATTACGGTCACTCCTGTGTTCCGGACACCCGGTGGTCAGCACACATCCGCCATCGCTGGCGGCGCGAGGAGCTACGCCTGGCGCTGACCGGCGTACCTGGTCTGAAATTGCAGGCAGAGGAAAATCAGCGTGAATTTAAGCTCAGTTACAACGTTGACCCTGTACGCCTTGGAAATATCGATGAAATACGGCGGATGCTGACCCGGCAGGGTTTGCAGGCGCAGTTCATTTACTCCCATGGTGAATTTCTCGATATCCTGCCGACCCGCGCCTCAAAAGGGCATGCGGTGCGCCATCTGGCCTATCGTTGGGGTTTGCCGCTAGACCGCTTTCTGGTTGCTGGCGATTCGGGCAATGATCGCGAAATGCTGACCGGAGATACGTTGGGGGTGGTGGTCGGCAACCACAGCGCGGAACTGGCGCCGCTGCGCGGTCGGGAGCAGGTCTTTTTCGCCAGCCAGCGCTGCGCCCGAGGCATACTCGAAGGCATTGCCTTTTATGGTTTCGGTGAGGCCAACTCACCAACCAATGCTTCTTCACTCATTACGCCCTGAGGGCTGATACATGTACGAACAGATCGCCCATTCTCTATTGAACAGCATACTTTCTGACCTCAAGGAGGAGATCCGCCAACACCAGCTGCAGCATTTTTACACTCGCCTTGGTGCCAACTTCTACGCCATTCATTCCCTATTCCGTCTGCTCTATGGCGAGCGCGATGACTTCGCGCAGCAGATGCACCGTCTGGTCGAGACCATGGCCCGTGCCTACATCGCCCGGGCAGATGCTCTCAAGGAGATTGATCTGGCGCGGGAACGTGACCACAGCTGGTTTCTCGACCAGCGCTGGGTTGGTATGGCGCTGTATGCAGACGGTTTTGCCGGCAACCTTCAGGGCGTTGCCGAGCACCTCGACTACCTTCATGAGCTTGGCATTAATCTGGTACATATAATGCCCATCATGAGGTGCCCTCCGGGCAGTAGCGATGGCGGTTATGCGGTCTGTGATTTTCGCGACATTGATCCCCGGCTAGGCACACTCGACGACCTCGCGCGACTCGAAGCGCAAATGCGGGCGCAGGGCATGCTCCTGACCCTCGACGTTGTTGTCAATCACACCTCAGACCAGCATGAATGGGCACAGCGTGCCCGCCAAGGTGATGCGATTTGTCAGGACTATTACCACCTGTTCCCCAACCGAGAAATGCCGGACATGTACGAAGCGGCGATGCCCGAAGTATTTCCCGATACCTCGCCCGGTAATTTCACCTGGAACGAAGAGATGGGCAAATGGGTGATGACCGTTTTCAATAACTACCAGTGGGACTTGAACTATCGCAACCCGGCGGTTTTCATTGAAATGCTGGACATTATTTTTTACTGGGCCAATCGCGGAGCCGACGTCTTGCGCCTTGATGCGGTGGCCTTTCTGTGGAAGCGACCAGGCAGTGTCTGCCAAAATGAGCGTGAAGCGCATCTGATCCTGCAATTGTTCAAAGACTGCTGCCAGGTGGTCGCCCCCGGTGTTCTGTTCATCGCCGAGGCCATCGTTGCGCCAACGGAGGTGGTCAAATATTTTGGTGAGGACGCCATCAACGCCAAGGAATGCGAGATCGCCTACAACGCCACTCTTATGGCGTTACTCTGGGATGCCGTAGCAACACAACGAACGCTACTGCTCAATGCTGGCATCCGGAACATTCCGAGCAAGCTTGAGCGTGCGACCTGGCTCAATTACGTACGTTGCCACGACGATATCGGCTGGGGCTTTGCTGACGAAGACATCATTCAAGCCGGCTATGATCCGCGTGCACATCGCAGCTTTCTCGTTGATTATTACACTGGCCATTTTCCCGCATCGAACGCCCGTGGTCAGGCCTTTGCCTTCAATAAGCGCACGGGTGATGCCCGCATCTCGGGCGCTCTCGCCTCGCTGGCCGGGTTGGAGGTGGCACTCGAAGCGAATGATTCAGCCGCCATCGATAGTGCAATCCGCACCATCCAGTTACTCCATGCCATGATCCTGTCTTTCGGCGGCATTCCTTTGTTGTTTTATGGCGATGCACTAGGCACTCTGAACGACTGTTCCTATCTTGAGGATGCCGACAAGAGCATGGACAACCGCTGGATGCATCGCCCGCGCCTCGACTGGGAGCGCGCCGCACGCCGGCGTCAGGCCGGTACGCCGGAGTTCCGTATCTTTACTGCCTTGCGCCGGCTGATTGCACTGCGCAAAGAAATTCCCGCCTTTGCCGATCTCAACAACCGTGAATTACACGCACTGGACAACCCGGCGCTGTTTGTTTTTTCCCGCTTCGACCCACGCCATGGCAGTCCGCGCATTTTAGTGGCGGCCAACTTCTCGCTCGAAGCCCAAGCCTTGCCACTCGCGCCACTCAGGCAACAGGGATTTTTCCGTAGCGGCAATGCCCGTGACGTTTCCAGCGAAGAAACCCTGCGTTGCGACGGCGACTACCTGAACATCGCCGGTCACGGCTTTCTCTGGCTGCGTGATGCCTGATCGGCGAAGGAAACGATCGATATGCTAGAAAACATCATCGACAGCCTCGGGCTAGCAGTACTGACAGAACCTTGGGTGCCCAAGGTTCTGTTGACGATCACGGCCACCGTGCTCATCAACTTTATCGCCGCCCACATCCTCCGACGCACCGCTGCGCGGGCGGCAAACTCATCCTCGCTGTGGGATGACACACTGGTTCACGCCGCACAACAACCTCTGCCAACTGCCGTCTGGGTGGTTGGCCTGGCGCTGGCTGCCGACATCGTACGAGGGCATGTCGACAGCCCCCTATTCGGCCTGGTACCTCCCCTGCGCGATGCCGGCGTGGTTCTTTGCATCGCCTGGTTTCTCTTCCGTCTGGTTCGTCTCAGTGGCGACAACTACGTCACATCACGCAAGCGAAATGGAGAGGAAGTAGACCAGACCACTATTGATGCGCTCTCCAAGTTGGGGCGCCTCACCATTGTCATTGCCGCCGCACTGATCTGCCTGCAGACATTCGGCTTTAGCGTTTCCGGCGTGCTGGCAGCTGGCGGCATCGGCGGTCTCGCCATCGGTTTCGCTGCCAAGGATATTCTGGCCAATTTTTTCGGCGGCCTTACTATCTATCTTGATCGCCCATTCAGTGTCGGTGAATGGATACGCTCACCGGACAAACAGATCGAAGGTACGGTGGAAGCAATCAGTTGGCGGCATACCCGCATCCGCGCCTTCAATAAAAATCCTATCTATGTGCCTAACGCCATCTTCACCACGATTGTCATCGAAAACCCTTCGCGCATGTCGCACCGCCGGATCAAGAAAACCATCGGTGTGCGCTACGCTGACTTGGCACAAGTCAAGCTCATCGTCGATGCGGTACGCGAAATGCTGCGCAGCCATCCTGAGATTGACAACAACCAAACCCTGATTGTCAACTTCGACGAATTTGCTGAGTCCTCGCTCAATTTCTTCATCTACACCTTTACCCGGACAACCGACTGGGTGCGTTATCACAAGATCAAGGAAGACATCCTGCTGCGTATCGCCCAAATTATCGCCGATCACGGCGCCGAAATTGCCTTCCCGACAATGACGCTGCACATGGCCGCCCCAGCGGAGTCTTCGCCCACCGGGGATTAATTGAATAGCCGCACGTTCAATCAGCTAATCCAAAGCAAAGTCACGGATGGCGATATCCAAGAAACGTCACCGACCGACCGCTGCCCCCCCAATTTCCATAGCCTTAGCCAAAAAACAGGCAGAAAAAAGCCGGGGAAACCCGGGTTTCATTTCAATGACCATAGCAATCAAGGCATCTTCATAAAAATCCCCAGCGACAAACCAATCTGGGCAAAAGCCAAGGCAATCACCCATTTCGTTACCCGCAGCTCCAAATCGTGAAGATCATTTTGTTGTTAGATCAGACGTTTTAACCGCCTCGGCCATCACATCCGCCAGCGCTTCAGCCGCTGCCGTGAACACCTCAAAACACCATGGAAAATTGATGAATATCGTCACTAGCCAAACCCCACTGAACCCGAGTTACATACTGCGCCGGTACTGCCCCCCCACCTCGTAGAGCGCCGTGCTGATCTGGCCCAGCGAGCAGTATTTCACGGCATCGACCAGCACCGCGAAGACGTTGCCGTCTTCGATCACGGTTTGTTTCAGTTTTTCCAGCATGATGGGTGCGGTCGACGCGTTTTTTGCCTGGAAATCACGCAGGCGCTTGATCTGCGACTGCTTTTCTTCATCGGTCGAGCGTGCCAGCTCGATTTCCTGCTGGGCCATGCCTTTCGGGTTGAGGAAGGTATTGACGCCGATAATCGGGTAGGAGCCGTCGTGCTTCTTGTGCTCGTAGTACATCGACTCTTCCTGAATCTTGCCGCGCTGGTAGCCGGTTTCCATGGCACCCAACACGCCGCCGCGCGAGGCGATGGCTTCGAACTCTTTCAGCACGGCTTCTTCAACCAGATCAGTCAATTCGTCGATAACGAAAGCACCTTGGTTCGGGTTTTCGTTCTTGGCGACGCCCCATTCGCGGTTGATCACCAACTGGATGGCCATGGCGCGACGGACGGATTCCTCAGTCGGCGTCGTGATCGCTTCATCGTAGGCGTTGGTGTGCAGCGAGTTGCAGTTGTCGTAGATGGCGATCAGCGCCTGCAGCGTCGTGCGGATGTCGTTAAAGTCCATTTCCTGCGCGTGCAGCGAGCGGCCGGAGGTCTGGATGTGGTACTTCAGCTTCTGGCTGCGCTCGTTGGCGCCGTACTTGTTCTTCATCGCCAGCGCCCAGATGCGGCGGGCAACGCGGCCAATCACCGAATATTCCGGGTCCATGCCGTTGCTGAAGAAGAAGCTCAGGTTGGGCGCGAAATCGTCGATCTGCATGCCACGCGCCAGATACGATTCAACGTAGGTGAAGCCGTTGGAGAGGGTGAAGGCAAGCTGGCTGATCGGGTTGGCACCGGCTTCGGCGATGTGATAACCGGAGATCGAGACCGAGTAAAAATTCTGGATCTGGTTATGGACGAAGAATTCCTGAATGTCGCCCATCATCTTCAAGGCGAATTCGGTGGAGAAGATGCAGGTGTTCTGGCCCTGATCTTCTTTCAGGATGTCGGCCTGCACCGTACCGCGTACGGTCGACAGCGCCCATTCGCGGATTTTTTGCGCTTCGTCTTCAGTCGGCTGACGGCCATTGTCCTTCTCGAACTTGACGATCTGCTGGTCGATAGCGGTATTGAAGAAGCAAGCCAGGATGATCGGCGCCGGGCCGTTGATGGTCATCGACACTGACGTGGTCGGAGCAAGCAGGTCGAAGCCGTCGTAAAGCACCTTGAGGTCGTCGAGGGTGGCAATCGAGACGCCGGAATTGCCGATCTTGCCGTAGATATCCGGGCGCTCGTCGGGGTCGCAGCCGTACAGGGTCACCGAGTCGAAGGCCGTGGACAGGCGGTGCGCCGGCATGCCTTCGGACACGCGCTTGAAACGGCGATTGGTGCGGAAGGCGTCACCTTCGCCGGCGAACATCCGGGTCGGGTCTTCACCCTCGCGCTTGAAAGCGAAGACGCCGGCGGTGTAGGGGAAGGAGCCGGGAACGTTCTCGCGCATCAGGAAACGCAGGGTTTCGCCATCATCGCCAAATTTGGGCAGGATGACTTTCTTGATCTTGGTGCCGGACAGCGACTCTGAAACCAGCTTGGTGCGGATTTCCTTGTCGCGGATTTTGACCACATATTCGTCGCCAGAATAGGCGTTGACCGTATCCGGCCACATATCGAGCAGCTTCTTGGCCTTCGGGTCGATCTCGCCGTCTTTCATGGCGATCATTTCTTCAAAGCCGGCGGTTGACTGATTGCAGGTTTTGAAGATGCCAGCAGAAATACGCAGAGCCTGACGCTCGCGGGCGATTTTCACTTGGGTTTCGGTATGCGCATGATAACCACGCACCGCATCGGCGATTTCCGCCAGATAGCGCACGCGCTGAGCCGGCACAATGGCGCGCTGGCTGGAGGATTGCTTGACCGCTACCAGCGGCAGTTTGCCCGGCTTGAGCTTGAGGCCTTTTTCGACCAGTTGCGGCACCAGCGCCTGATACAGCGCCGTTACGCCATCATCATTGAAACGTGCCGCCATGGTGCCGTAGACGGGCATATCATCCGTCGGCGTGGTGAAAGCTTCGCGGTTGCGCTGATACTGTTTGCGCACATCGCGCAGGGCATCTTCGGCACCCTTGCGGTCAAATTTGTTAATCGCCACGAAATCGGCAAAATCGAGCATGTCGATTTTCTCAAGCTGCGAAGCAGCGCCAAACTCCGGCGTCATCACGTACAGCGACAGATCGACAAACGGCACGATGGCCGCATTGCCCTGGCCGATACCAGACGTTTCAACGATCACCAGATCGAAACCGGAGAGTTTGCAGGCAGCGATGACTTCCGGCAACGCCACGGAAATTTCACTACCGGTATCGCGCGTCGCCAACGAACGCATATAAATATTCGGATGCTCGATGGCATTCATGCGGATGCGGTCGCCGAGCAGCGCGCCGCCGGTGCGTTTGCGCGACGGATCGATGGAAACCAGCGCAATCTTGACGCTGTCGCCCTGGTCAAGACGGAAGCGACGGACAATTTCATCGGTTAGCGACGACTTGCCGGCACCGCCGGTTCCGGTAATGCCCAAAACCGGTACGGTCAACGCAGCCGCAGCCTGCAAAAGCGGCGCTTTCAGTTGCGGCGCGACGCCGTTTTCCAACAGGGTGATGACCCGCGCCAGTTTGCGCAGATCGCCGGCTTGCAGGGCGGCCAGCACGTCTTCCGGCTTGGCATCCTCACCATCCAGACTGTAATCGGCGTTCTGCACCACTTCGTTGATCATGCCCTGCAGCCCCATGTGCACGCCATCTTCCGGCGCGTAGATGCGGGTCACGCCATAGGCGTGCAACTCCTTGATTTCGGACGGCACAATGACGCCGCCACCGCCGCCGAAGACCTTGATGTTTTCACCACCACCGGCCTTGAGCAGATCGATCATGTATTTGAAAAACTCAACGTGACCGCCCTGGTAAGAGGTAATGCAGATGCCCTGCGCATCTTCCTGCAAGGCGGCATTGACGATTTCCTGCACCGAACGGTTGTGGCCGAGGTGAATGACCTCCGAGCCAGTCGATTGCAGAATGCGACGCATGATGTTGATCGAGGCATCGTGCCCATCGAACAGCGACGCGGCGGTGACAAAACGAACCTTGTTCTTGGGCTTGTACGGGGACAGCTTCTTGGCAACGGAAAGATCGGTCATGACGCCTGCTTTCTGATCAGAATGGGATGCCGCATATTAAGCCCCTGACGCAAGTACGGCCATTGCCCGGATAGACGTTTATCGTGCAAATTCCGCCAAGGTGATAAGCTGGTCTTGTTCAAATTCACCAGGCACGCCAAATGCTGCATCGCACCACCCCCGTTTCAAGCCACAGAAGCCATGCCACGGTAGCCATGGGCTTTGTCAGCGGAATGCTGGCCGGGCTGGTCAAAAAGGGCATAGACCCAGCGCCGCTGCTGGCTGCCGCCGAGATTGACATTGCAGATGCCGCCACGCGAATTCCGGTTGAAAACTATGCTGCACTCTACAACCTGATCAACCAAAAACTCGACGATGAGAGCTTTGGCCTGCTGCCCCAGCCGATGCGCACCGGCAGCTTTGAATTTCTCTGCCGCAGTACGATCAGCGCGGCCACCCTGGCCGACGCCCTGCACCGCGCCAGTCGTTTTCTGCACATTGTGCTGCCCGATCTGGCGGTCGAAATTCGCCGTGACAAAAACATTGCTGAACTGGTCATTCGTGAGGTTCAACCACTGGCTGCGCATTTAGACGATCCAGGCAGGGTGTTTGCGTTCGAGTGGCTGCTGCGCTTGCTGCACAGCCTTGCCTGTTGGCTGGCTGGGCGCGGGCTGGCGCTCGATAGCGTGGCGTTTCCCTATCCACAACCGGCACATGCGGATGACTATGCGTTGATTTTTACCGAGCATTCGAGTTTTCTCCCCTCCCCCTCTCCCCCAGCCCCTCTCCCCGCTGGGGCGAGGGGAGCAAATCAACTCACCTCGCCCCATGGGAGCAATACGGCCCCTCTCGCCCCCTTTGGGAGAGGGGGGCTGGGCGTGCTCATCGCCACCTTCAACCCCAACCTCCTCGACCTCCCGATCCGCCGCGACGAAGCTGCACTTGTCGCCTTCCTCGACGGCGCCCCCGGCAAGATCACCACGCTCTACCGCCGCGACCGGGAAATGGTGATCCGCGTTCGGGATTTGCTGCGCGCCGCTTTGCCCAATCCGCAAAGCCTGGAACAAATAGCCGACCAGCTTCATCTCTCGCCGCGCACCGTGCATCGCCGTCTGGAAGAAGAAGGCTCAAGTTTTCGCGCGATCAAGGATGCCCTGCGCCGTGACATGGCACTGGCCCGCCTGACCAAAACCCGCGACCCGGTTGCCCAGGTGGCCGCCGATCTCGGCTACGCCGACGCCTCGGCTTTTTATCGGGCTTTTGTTGAATGGACAGGCATGGCGCCGCTACATTATCGTCAGCGCAGCCAGCACAACGGCTAAGCCAGCCATGCTTGCGGTCAACCGCCAAAATGGCCAAAAATTTGCCGCATCACAGCGGCGGAACAAGTCTGCACTCAACCGGTCATAAGCCGGGAGTCAATTAATTACCCAGTATTTAACCGGATAGCCACACCAACCGGTTTTAACTATAGTACTTCGCTGTTTTTTGGGGGACACGAGGGATGAAGAAGACAGAAAAGAAGCGCACGCCAAAGTCCGTGACCGTGGCCGCCGAGACTGAAGCGCCACCCGCGCCCATTGAAACCAATGACAACGACCCGCTAGCGCCCACCGAAAGGCGATTCGTCGTCGCCATCGGCGCCTCGGCGGGCGGGCTGGAAGCCCTCACTGCGCTGGTTTCGCACCTGCCGGCCGACCTTAACATTCCATTCATCGTCCTCCAGCACCTGTCACCCAATTACCGCAGCATGATGGTGCAACTGCTCGCCCGCGCCACCGATCTGCAGGTCGAAGAAGTCGATGACGGTGCCAAACCGCAGCCCAATCACATCTACATTACCCCGCCCAACCGCAACCTGACTTTGGTCGATGGCTGTTTCAAACTGGTGGAGCCGGGTGCTGAAATTCTCCCCAAGCCCTCAGTTAACATCTTCCTTCACTCCCTCGCCGAAGGTCTGGGCGAAGATGCCATTGCCGTCATCCTTTCCGGCACCGGTAGCGATGGCGCCTCCGGGGTGCGGGCAATCAAGGCCGGTGGCGGCCTGGTTTTTGCTCAGGATCCGCTATCAGCAAAGTACTCCGGCATGCCGCAATCGGCGATTGATACCGGCTGTGCCGACTGGGTACTGTCGCCGCCGGAAATCGCCCAGGAAATCAGTTTGATCGTGCGCAATCAGGGTGCCGTGCTGGAAGTGGAACAACCCACCGCCAGCCCCAATTCGCTCAAATCCCTGCTTTACAAGGTGCAACGTCACACCCAGGTTGATTTTTCCGGCTACAAGGAAGCCACCGTCTGGCGCCGGATACTGCGCCGCATGGCGGCCAACCGGGTCACTGATCTCGACAACTATCTCAATCTGGCGGAAAAGAATCCCGAGGAATACAACCAGCTATGCAAGGAAATCCTCATCTCGGTGACCGCTTTTTTCCGCGATCCGGCGTCATTTGAGGAACTCAGAAACCAGCTTCTTGAACGTCTTGGGCAAAAATCAGACGGTGAAGAAATCCGTATCTGGGTGCCCGGCTGCGCGACTGGCGAAGAAGCCTATACGATTGCTATCGCGCTTTTTGAAATTCTCGGTGAGCGGCGCCACACCACCAAAATCCAGATTTTTGCCACTGATCTCGATCTCGCCGCCATGGCCAGCGCCCGACGTGGCCTTTATGCAGAATCCAGCCTCAGCACCCTGTCGCCAGAACTGCTTAACCGCTACTTTCACCCCCAGGGCGATGCCTACGAAGTTATCAAGCCGCTGCGCGAAGTGGTTGTTTTTGCCCGCCAGAACGTGCTGCAAGACCCGCCTTTCCTGCGTCTTGACTTGATCAGCTGTCGCAATTTGCTGATCTACTTCCAGAACACGCTGCAAGAAAAGGTGCTGGATACCTTCCATTATTCGCTGGCTCGCGGTGGTCTGCTGTTTCTCGGCAAATCAGAAAGCATTTACCAGCGCGAAGGGCTGTTCGATGTCGTCAGCCGCGAACACAAGGTGTTCAGTCGCAAGGAACTGACCGCCGGCACACCGCCGGTCATTCCGCACAGTATCGACTTCAGCGCCATTGGCCGCCCACCCATCCGGCGCCAGCGCACGCTGGAAGAACGCTTTGGCGAAGCGGCCTTCGCCGCCTATGTGCCACCGAGCGTCATGGTCAATACCCAGCTTGATGTGCTGCATGTTTTTGGCGATGTCAGCCCCTTTCTAAAAATCCCCACCGGGCGCGTTGATTTCAATTTGCTCAGCATGGTTGGCCGCCCCTGGCGTACCGAGTTGCAAACCCTGGTTCACCAGATGCAACATAAACGCGCCCGCGTTCTGGGCCGCATTCATACCGGCGACCCGGAACAACCCAATATCCGTCTCGCACTCCACCCGATTCCCGGTGATTACGGCGAACTCGCGGCGCTGGTCAGCTTCGAGACAGTTCAGCTCAACAAGCCGGATGAATCCACCGAGGCCAGCCGGAGCAGCAACATCCCCAATCATGAAATTGAAGAGGAACTGATCGCCACCCGCGAGCACCTGCAAACCGTGATCGAGGAGCTCGAAACCGCCAACGAAGAAACCCAGGCGCTCAACGAGGAGTTGCAGGCCTCCAACGAAGAGTTGCAGGCAGCCAATGAGGAATTGCAGGCCTCTAACGAAGAGCTGCAATCGACCAACGAAGAATTAACCACGGTCAACGAGGAATTACAGGTCAAAACTGCCGAGCTGGGCGAAACCAATGCCGATCTCGAAAGCATCCAGAACAGTCTGGACAGCGCCATTCTGGTGGTCACCGACCAGTACCGTGTTGCCCGTTTCAACGAAAGTGCCGCCCGCCTGCTCGACCTCAACTACAGCCGTGTCGGCCAAAGTGTGCGCGATGTGTTTGCCGGCCATTCGCTCAGTGTGGTACTCGATGTCGTTGACAGCGTCACCCGCAACCATCAACCCGCCCGTCAAACCATCGAGCACGGCGGTCATCATCTTGTGCTGCGCGGTCTGCCCCGGCAGATCAGGCCGGGTGAAACACGAGGTTGCGTGGTCAGCATCAGCGACGAAACTGCCCTCTTTGAAGTGCAGCGCCATTTCCGCGAGAGCCAGTCACGCTTTACCGCCTTTATGGAAAATGCGGCGATCAGCATGGCGATCAAGGACACCGCCGGACGTTATGAATTCTGTAATGCGCAATTCAGTCAATTGATGGCGCAATTATCCGGCAACACCGCAGACATCATTGGCCGGACGGATGCACAAATTCTGCCGATTGAAATCGCCCAGCGCTTTCGCACCCGCGACATCGAGGTGATGCGCAAGAACACCGCTTTTCAGGAGAGTGATCAACTGACCCTTGCTGATGGGAGACGCAACTTCATGGCCCTGCATTTCCCGCTGATGGACGAACATGGCACCCTTTTTTCGGTCGGCACCCTGCTGACCGACATCACCGGCTACCACCTCTTGCTGTCTGATGAAGACATCTGATTTCGCCGCCACCTCGGCGCTTGGGCTACTGGCCCCGAATGCTGAAAATTTCAATCACCTGCTCGAAGTCAGCGCCGAAGCAGTCATTGTGGTGCATCGCACCAGCGGTCGTTTGCTTGCGGTCAATACGGCTGCCTGCAAGCTTTACGGTTTCCCGCGCAGCACCCTGCAACAGATGCGCTACCCCGACTTGGCGACTGAAACCAAAAGCGTCGTGACCATATTCAACGAGCGCCGCGAGCATGTGCCGCTGCGCTACCATCGCCGCGCCGACGGCCTGCACTTTCCGGTCGAGATGAATCTGCGCTGGGCCGGCAGCGGCGACGAGGAATACACTTTCATTGCCGTGCGCGACGTCTCCGAGCACTTTCGCCGCGAGCGTCAGGACAAGGATGAAGGCCAGCGCTATCAGGCGCTGTTTCGTGCCGCCCCCTATCCACTGTATTTGCTCAACAGTCGCGGCATCATTATCGAGGTCAATACTGCAGCACTGGAGCGTTACCGCTGCGAAATGGCCGAAATGCTGGATCAGCATGTCTCGACATTTTTGGGCGATGCCCAACAGGCTGCCCGCTATTACCTGTCGCGACAAAGTGTGCTGAGTGGCGAATGGCATCGCCGGCGCGATGGCGAATTATTCCTCGCCGATATTCTGCTGACTCGCCAGCAAGACAGCAATGGCCAGACAACGCTGGTTGCCGTGCGCGACATCACCGAAGAGCGCGCCCTCATTGATCGCCTCAAAGCCAGCGAAGAACGCTGGCGTTTCGCCCTTGAGGGCCAGGGTGACGGTCTCTGGGACTGGAATCTCGCCAGCAACGAGCTTAGCGTCTCCGATGATTTTCGCGAAGCTATCGGCATGCCGCCTGGCTCCGGGCAGGAAAACCTCGCCGCCTGGCTGGAACGTATCAGCCCGGACGAAGCCAAGCCACTGCAGCAAGCCTTCAGCGCGCTGCTGCGCGGTACCACCCCGCTGCTTGAGCATCAGTTGCGGGTACGCTGTCGTGACGGCGATTATCACTGGCTGGAAATGCGCGGCAAGGTCATGGAGTGGTCGCTGCAAGGGCGCGCCTTGCGGATTGTTGGCAGCATTCGCGATATTGAGGAAGAACGCCGCAAAGCAGAAATCGAACAAAGCCGGCAAGAGCAAATGCTGCACACCGCACGTCTGGTCAGCGTCGGCGAAATTGCCTCGGCGCTGGCCCACGAGGTCAATCAGCCACTGACTGCGATCTGCAACTTTTCAGCCGTGGCGCTGCACAAACTCAAAGCCGGCGCCCCGCAAAACGAACTGACCAGCTTGATGCAAACCATCGCCGAACAAGCCATGCGCGCCGGCAACATCACGCACCAGATTCGCAGTTTTGTCAAAAAGGGCAAAACCTCGCTGCGCCCCTTGTCGCTACAACAACTCATCGCCGGCATCCTGCCGCTCGCCAGCATGCAGGCCAAAGCCTTTGAGGCCAATCTCGATATCGCGATAGATCCCGAACTCCCGGAAGTGCAAGCCGACCAGGTGCAGATCGAACAATTACTGCTTAACCTGATTCGTAATGGCTTTGAGGCCATGAAGCAAAGCGCAGCACCGCGCCAACTCACGTTACGCGCCCGGTCGGAAGCCGACGCACGGGTGCGGGTGGAAGTCATTGACCACGGACCCGGCCTCAGCGCCGCGATGATCAACGGGCACTGGGAGCCCTTTTATTCGGACAAGGAAGACGGACTCGGCATGGGGCTCTCGATTTGCCGCTCGATTATCGAAAATCATAGCGGCCACCTGTGGGCCGAGCCGGCACCGGATGGTGGCGCCAAATTTTGCTTTACGCTGGCCTGCGCACAAGAGGAAGCCCATGCCGAACATCCCTGAAAGTGGCCTGGTTTGTGTCGTCGACGACGATGCCATGGTGCGCCAATCGCTCTGCATGCTGCTCGAAACACTCGGGCTGGCCTGCGTCACTTTTCCCGATTGCCGAACTTTTCTCGACGCCAGCGAGATGACGCAATGCGAATGCCTGATTCTTGACGTCCGCATGCCCGGTATCAGCGGCACGGTGCTGCAAGACATCCTGAGCGAGCGCGCCGCCTATCTGCCGATCATTTTCATTTCCGGCCACGGCGACATTCCGCTGGCCGTCGAGGCGATGCGCAAAGGCGCTGTCGACTTCATGCAAAAGCCGTTCAATGAACAGCTTCTGCTCGACCGCGTGCAAAAAGCCATCGCCCTGTGCCGCGAGCGACTTGCCGCCGAGCGCCGGCAACAGGTCTTTGATTCGCGCCTGGCCGGCCTGACGCCACGTGAGCGCGATGTGGTTGACGCCATACTCAGCGGCCTGCCCAACAAGCGCATTGCCACACAATTAAATATCAGCATCAAAACGGTGGAACAACACCGGGGCAACGCCATGCACAAACTTGGCGCCCGCAGTTTGGCTGACCTTTTCATCCTGCTTGGCGCTGCGAAATGACCCAGGCCACCAGCAAGCGCCCGTTGATCAGCGCCTGACAGCGCGCCACCAGATACTTAGCCGGTGAGTCGTTCGAACAGTTTGACCGTCGTATCGACACTGCGCAGCAATCGCTCGCCTTCAGCCAGCACCATTCGGGTATGCTGAATTTTCGCCCCGTGCGACAGATCCGGTGACATGGCGCGAAGGAATTTTTGCCATTGAGCAGCCACCACCTGCAGTTGGGCAGCGAGTTCTGCCGGGGGATTTCCGGTCTTGCCTAGCGCTCGCAGATTGCTTTCAAACTCGACGCAGGACAACGTCACAAGGGCGTCGATGCCATCCCCCAAAAGAGTCCACTCGCGGAATATAAAAAACTTGCTGATCCGTTGTGACAACATCCGGTTGCGGCCAGCGATATTGACGTAATGCGCCTCGGGCAGGCCCGCCAGCGTAGCCGCCAGTCCGGTTAATGAATCAGTGGCTTCAAGCAGTGCCTCACTTAGCCCGAAAACCTCGCCCGCCAGTTCTATCGCCGGTTCATCACAACACACCAGGGCTTGGTAACGTAACCAGGCCGTTTTGCTGGCCATCAACTTGTCGGCGAGCCCAACTGTCGCCTCAAGCTGGCTGAGACGGGCCAGGTTGCGCTCAAACTCTTTCTCCAGTTGCTTCAATTTGACGCGGGCCTGAGGCGGCGCAATGGCAAATGCAATCATCCCCCAGGCAATGACCATGCGCTGCGAAAGCAGGCGCAGACGACCGCACATATTGATCAATGCGCCCGCCGACAAGGCTGGCCTGACATCCAGTGCATTGACTTTGCGCTTCCGGCAAAAATTGAGTCTTTGCTGGGCATTGCCGCTCACCGTATCAAGCACCGCAGCGTTCTGAATATGGATTTTCCGTCCATCCACAACAAGTACGCCGCTGTCACTCAACTCACGCAGATTACGCGACAAGGATTCGGGTGTCATACCAATGCGCGCAGCAATGACTTTTTTGCTGGCCTTCAGAACAACGGTAGTCTCACCTGCCAGCCCGGGAGGCTCGCCGGCCATTTCGAGGAGATAGTCGAGCAGGCGTTGTGCACCCGTCAGGCCATAGTGGTGGCTGGTGACATCGAATTCTGTCGCAAATTGCCGACGCGCCAAGGCAGTTAATATCCGGCAACTCAGCGCCAGGTGATTTTGGGCCGCCTCGCGCAATTTGCCGATATCGATGGCGACCAACAAGGTCGGCGTGATCCCGGTGCAAGAAGAGGCATAGTGTGTCGCACCGAATATTTCTCCCAAACTGAGCAATTGCTCGGTTTGCACAAGCTCGATGACTTTGCTCGCACCACCCGGGAGGCTTGCGCTACGCTTGACGCTGCCGCTAAACAACAAATGCGCTTCGCGGATCGGCTTGCCAGCTTCGTACAGGGTCTGATGCGCTGACAACTCAAGCACGCGGCTGGCGGAGATCAATTCTTCGAGCACTGCCGTTGGCAAACCAGCAAAGCACTGGCTCCCGGAAAGCAATTTGCGCTGGGCGCGAAACGGATCGTTAAAGCGGCTGTTCAATTGGGCTGGAATTTCTCAAATTATCTCCAGCACCATAGTAAGCAAAAAGCAAGGGGGGCATAATCCACCTCTCGGATGGATAGCCCCCCTCTTTAGTCTTAGTAAACGTCGTGCTGTGTATTAAAGACGTTGAACTTGCCGGTCGGCGTGACCAGCTTCGGATCACGAATGACCGCCTTCAGTTTGCGCGTCTTGTCATCAACGACAACGATTGCCGATTCCTGATCCTTACCGTTCCATACCGAGAACCAGACTTCGTCGCCCGCCTTGTTGTACTCCGGCTGAACAACGCGCTTCGGGCCATCCTTGATGCCTGACCACTCGCCAATCGGGATCAACTCGCTACCCTTTTCAAGGTTGTTAACATCATAGACAGCGACCGACTGGCTAATACCCGGCTCCGGATTCAGCGTGGTATCAACCCACAGGTTTTTCGACTTCGGATGTGTCTTGAGGAACAATGAGCCACCGCCCAGACCTTTCAGCGTACGAACAACCTTCCAGGCGTTGTTCGGGTGCTTCTTCGGATCGGTACCAATCAGCGAAATGGTTTCATCACCAAGGTGACCCGTTGCCCACACCGGGCCAAACTTGGGATCGATAAAGTTGGCGCCACGGCCTGGGTGCGGCGTCTTGCCGACTTCGACCAGTTTCTCCAACTTGCCTTCCTTGGTATCAATCACCGCAATCTTGTTGGAGGCATTGGCCGCATCCATAAAGTAGCGATGTGACGACTCGAAACCGCCATCGTGCAAGAAGGGTGCAGCCTCGATCATCTTGATCTTGAGATTTTGCAGGTCGCGGTAATCAACCGAGTAGACCATGCCGGTTTCCTTCACATTGACGAAGAACTCCGGGTTGAAGTGCGAGGAGACAATGGCTGCAACGCGTGGCTCGGGGTGGTAATCCTGCGTGCCGACCGTCATACCGCGCGTGGCGACAATCTTGCGCGGCTTGAGCGTATCGCCATCCATGATCACGAACTGCGGCGGCCAGTAGGTACCGGCGATTGCATACTTGTCTTCAAAGCCCTTGTATTTGGAGCTTTCAACTGAGCGCGCTTCCATGCCGACCTTGATCTCAGCAACCGTGTCCGGCTTTTCCATCCACAGGTCAATCAGGTTGATCTTGGCATCGCGCCCAATCACGAACATGTAGCGCCCGGAAGCCGACATGCGTGATATATGAACCGCATATCCGGTATTCAGAATGCTGATGATTTTCTTGCTGGCGCCGTCGATCAGCGCAATTTCGCCGGCATCACGCAGGGTGACCGAGAACATGTTTTCCAGATCGATATTATTCATCTTCTTCTTGGGCCGCTTTTCGACCGGAACGATGACTTTCCAGCTGGCTTCCATTTCCTTCAGACCGAATTCCGGTGGTGCTGGCGGCGTCTGCTGGATATAGCGGGCCATCAAGTCGACTTCGTCATCGCTCAAAATGCCGGAGGTACCCCAGTTCGGCATACCACCCGCCGAGCCGTATTTGATAAAGACCTTGAGATAATCCAGGCCTTTTTCCAGCGTGATATCCGGCGTCAGCGCCTTGCCGGTGGCTCCCTTGCGCAACACGCCGTGACAGCCGGCGCAGCGCTCAAAGAAAATGCGCTTGGCTTTGTCGAACTCATCTTCCGACATTTTTGGTGCCAGCGGATTGATATCCTGGTGCATCTTTACATCAGCCAGTGGCGAACCACCGGCCGACTGATAGTCACGCATCGCGCCATCACCGTGGGCGGCGGGCGTTTCGGCAAAAGCAGACTGGAAAAGTACGGCCATCAGCGTCAATGCCGTCAGGCTGCCGCGTTTAATTTTTCTTGAAATCATGAATCCCTCAACCCTCTCAAAATTTGAATAAGGATCGGCACTATTGCAAGCCAGATTTTTTCTTCTTTGATTGAAATCAAGAGGCTCGGAAAGCGCCAATCAAGGCGGCTTCGGCGCGAATCCGGACTTGATAGCTATCAATTCACATGGCAAATCAATGAAATTGATCGTGTGGCGATGTCATCCATAAGTATCTAGCGGTGATGTAATATTGCCGCAATTAAATCCACGAGGAGCAGCGTATGGACCCGACAAACGCCTTACCGACACTTGATGCTGAGGGCTACCTGATCGAGCCGTCAGAATGGAATGAGGGTGTCGCCGAAGAACTGGCACGCGGCCTCGACATTGCCTTGAATGACGATCACTGGTACGTGATTCGCTTCATGCGTGAGTATTTTGAGGAGCACCAAATCTGCGCGGACGCCCGGCATGTCATCAAGCATCTGGACAAATGCTATCCGGGCGAAGGGCACAAGCGCCTGTTCGAGATGTTTCCTTATGGCTATGTCGCTCAGGCCTGCAAAATTGCCGGGATGAAACGGCCGCGCGGCTGGAGCACGGGTTAATGACTGCAGTAAAAACAGGCTGTTTTTCGCGGTCGACCGTAATCATTCGTTAAAAACGCGCATGACGCGGGGTTTACCCCTAATACGCGCCGGAATCGACCCAATTTACGCTGGCTCACCAAGGGCAGAAAATGCGCCCGCACACACCAAGGAGCCAATCATGAAAAACACAATTCAAAATGTTCAACTATCTGCTGCTGATCAAGCCGAAATGCTGCTCAACTTGTTGCGCGTCAGCTTTGAAGGCAATCAGGAAATGCTGGAATTCAACGCCACCATGGCCAAGCGCAGCGTCAACCTGATCGCCAAGCACAGCAAGGCGCTGATTAGCAATCAGCAACTGGCGCAAAATCCGGTTTGGTTCACCGAACTGGCGCAAGACGCCAACCAGGCTTGCAGTGATTACCTGCTCGGCAGCAAAGCCCTGATCAGCACCATGCAAAACCAGATCAACGCGCTGCTGCAGGCACAGGCCAAGCAATTCGGTGAATCACTGAGCAAATCGGTCGCCGATATCAAGCCCGCGCCAGTGGGTCAGGAGATCATTGATCTCACCGTCCGCTCATGGACGGGCGCGACGCAAAAGGGTTTTGAACAAGCCAAGGAATGGCAAAAGCACATTGAAGTCACCGGCGAAAGCGGCAGCAAATTACTCGCCGCCCTGAGCGCCCAGGCATCACGCAGCAACGCTGCTCAAAAGCGCCGTACTCCGGCCCGCATCGCCGCCTGAGACAAATCAACCCCGGCCTGATCAGGTCGGGGATTTTTTTGCCTGACTGTCAGTCAATCAAGCCTATTGCTTCTCTGAGATGGCGGATTAAAAATCCACGCCTTCAAGCTTGAGCATTCACATTCAGGATGGCATTGTGGAACACAGCACTTCCTCAGAAGTACCGACCTATTGGGTCGGTTTAGGCGCCTCGGCTGGCGGGCTTGAGGCACTCACGCACTGCGTCGCCAACTTGCGCATCGATAGCGGCTGTATTTATATCGTCGCCCAGCACATGTCGCCCAGCCATCGCAGCCTGATGGCCGAAATTCTCGGGCGCGAGAGCAGCCTGCCGGTCAGTGATGCCATTGCCGACGCCCGACCGTTACCCAATCACATTTACATCATTCCCCCCGGCTTCAATCTCAGCCTGAAAGACGACCGCTTTCAGTTGGTCATCACCTCCCCTGAAATCTCCCCCAAACCTTCGATCAACCAGTTTTTTCAATCGCTGGCCGAGAATTACGGCGAACGCGTCATTGGTGTCGTGCTTTCCGGCACCGGCGGCGACGGCACGCGTGGCTTGCAGGCGATCAAGGCGGCCGGCGGCATCTCCATGGCACAAACACCAAGCACGGCCAAATACGAGAGCATGCCGCTCTCGGCCATCGAGGCCGGGGTGGTTGATCGTATTCTTGACCCCGCCGATATCGGCGCCGAGATCGAACGCCTGATCCGCTGCGAAGGGGTGCTGCCCAAGGCGGAACACTGGGAAGAGCGCGGCAGTGAGCTGGCGCAGATTTTTGACCTGGTCACCCAGCGCACCGAAATCGATTTTTCCGGCTACAAGATGGCGACCGTCATGCGCCGCCTGCAGCGCCGGCTGGCCGCCACCAACAGCGCCGACCTCGGCGCGTATCTCACCCACTGCCATGAGCACAAGGAAGAACTCGACGCACTGGCGCGCGAGACCCTGATTTCAGTCACCGAATTTTTCCGTGACCGCGACGCCTTCCGCTCGCTGACGCTGCGTATCAAGGAAATCGTCGCCCGTAAATCCATGCTTGAAGAAAGTCGGGTCTGGGTCATCGGCTGCGCCACGGGTGAAGAGGTTTACTCAATCGCCATGCTGTTTGCCGAGGCGATTGGTGAACGGCTTTCAAAACGCGTCCTGCAAATTTTTGCCACCGACATTGATGAAGACGCCTTGCTGGTCGCTCGCCGGGGGATTTACCCGTCGGCTGCCCTGAGTGAATTGCCGGTGGATTTCATCAACAAATATTTTCTACCAGTCGACGGTGGCATGCAGGTTTCGCGGCAATTGCGCGAATGCGTCACTTTCGCCCGCCAGAACCTGATTTCCGACCCACCATTTTTACGGCTGGATCTGGCCACCTGCCGCAATGTGCTGATTTATTTCAACGCCGAACTACAGATCAAGGCGCTGTCAAAAATCCATTTTGCGCTGCGTGACGACGGCATTGCCTTTCTTGGCCGCTCGGAAAACGCCAATCATCCCGATGATCTGTTCACCCCGCTGGATCGCCGCAACCGCTTGTTTCGCCGCAGCAGCGGCACACGCCGGGCCGATGTGGCGCAGGTGATACGCGGCACGATTTCCAGCGCGCCGCCGCGCAGCACGGCCAAAACCAGACCGGTGCTTGAGCAGCGCTTTATGGATGCGGTCGATCAAAATTTTGCGACGCGCGCTGTGCTGATTGATCAGGGCTTCAATATTCTTTACTCGCGTGGCGATATTGCGCACTTCATCGACCTGCCCCAGGGCACGCCACAGATGAATCTGGCGCAAATCATCGTCCCCGAGTTGCAGGGCGAGCTGGCGACCACGGTCAATCGCGCCCGGCGCAAGCAACAACTGGCGAGAAGCCGCAACCGGCGCATCCTCCGGTCGCCAGCCAACTCCTGGAAAATGGCGGTTTATCCGGTGGCCTCCGGCGAGGCTGGCAATGAAAACTTCCTCATTGTTTTTGAGGCACACCAAACCAAGGATGAGGCCGCACCCGAACCTGCCGACAACGACGAACTGGCTGCCACGCGCGAACACCTGCAAATTCTGCTCGAAGAAATGGCCTCGGCCAACGAGGAGATGCAGGCGCTGAATGAGGAGGTTCAGGCCGCCAATGAAGAGTTGCAAGCCGCCAACGAGGAGCTTGAAGCCGCAAATGAGGAGTTACAGGCCTCGAATGAGGAGCTGGTTGCGGTCAACGAGGAAAGTCTCGTCAAATCTGCTGAACTGGCCGCCGTCAATGCCGACTTTGAAAGCGTGTACAACACGCTCGATTTCCCGGTGCTGGTCTTCGATGCCGAGCTTTTCGTCAAACGCGTGAACAGTAACGCCAGCCGCCGCTTTGACTTGCCAGCCGGGGTCGCCGGTCAGCATCTGGCGGTGCTGCGCCTGCCCAAATACCTGGCCGACCTGCCGCAACGCATGGGGCAAATGCTCACCGAGCAGCGCAAGGAAAGCTACGCGGTAAGCGAGGGCGAGCTGACCTGGCAAGTCTTTATCACGCCATCGATCAACGCTGCCGGCGTAACGCAAAGTATCGTGCTGGTTGTCATCGACCAAAGTGACCTGGCGCGCGCCGAGTTGCGCCTGCGCCAAAGCCGCGAAGAACTGCTGGCGATCATGAATCAGTCGCCGTCGCTGGTCTGCCTGAAAGACACCGCTGGCCGTTACCACTTTGCCAACCCGCGCTGGAAGCAGGTGCTGGGTTTGGCTGAGCTGAGCAGCGAAGAGATCATCGGCAAAACCGACATGCAGCTTTTGCCCGCCAACATAGCCCAGCAGTTACGTGAACGCGACCTGGCCGTGATGGGCAGCTTGCAGGCTTGCGAGGTGCAGCTGGAACTACTGCTGAGCGCCGGCAAACGCCAGCTTGACGCCAGCAGCTTCCCGATCTTTGCCGACGACGGCAGCGTGCGCTTTATCTGCACACAAGCCATTGATGTGACGCACAAACACAAGGCCGAGGAACAATTGCGCCTTGCTGCCAAGGTCTTTGACCGTGCCGGCGAAGCCATTTGTGTGACCAATGAGCGTGACCAAATCATTACGGTCAACGCCGCATTTAACACAATAACGGGCTACGCCCCGGATGAAGTGATTGGCAAACGTCCTCACATACTGCGCTCCGGGCGTCACGAAAAAGCTTTTTACGACGCCATCAAGTTGACAGTTTTGGCACAGGGTTTCTGGCAGGGCGAGATGTTCAACCAGCGCAAAAATGGTGAGATATTTCCCGAGTGGCTGACCATCAATGCCGTTTATGGCAACGATGGCGCGGTACAACATTACGTTTATATTTTCAGCGACATCAGCGCCATCAAGCTCAGCCAGCGGCGCATCGAGTACATGGCGACGCATGACGAACTGACCCGCCTGCCAAACCGTAACCTGTTGGTCGACCGGCTCAAGCACAGCATTGCCCAAGGTGCACGCTTGCGCCAGAAGCTGGCGGTGCTGTTCATTGACCTCGACAACTTCAAAAATATTAACGACAGTCTCGGGCACGATGTCGGCGATGAATTACTCAAGGAGGCGGCGCGCCGCCTGCAATCCTGCGTCCGTGGCGCCGACACCCTGGCGCGCCTTGGCGGAGATGAGTTTGTCGCCCTGCTGGTGGATGTCGACCTCGACCAGATTCGCGCCATCGCCGCGCGCATTGTCGATTTTCTCTCGGCCTCGTTTGAGATTCAGGAACGCAGCCTGTTTGGCTCGGCCAGTATCGGCATCGCCATTTACCCGGACGATGGCAACGATAGCAGCACCCTGCTCAAGAGTGCCGACACGGCGATGTATCGCGCCAAGGAAAGGGGCAAGAACCAATACCAGTTTTTTGCCGATGAAATGAAGATCATTGCCCTCCAGCGCCTGACGCTGGAAAGCGGGCTGCGCATGGCGCTCGACAACCACCAGTTCTCTATTGCCTTCCAGCCCAAGATCGAGCTAAAAACAGGGCAAGTTGTTGGTGCCGAAGCCTTGCTGCGCTGGAAGGACGAGCACCTCGGCGCGGTACCGCCCAGCCAGTTCATTCCAGTCGCCGAGCGCTGCGGCTTGATCGATGCGGTGGGTGAGCGGGCGCTCAAACTGGTATTGCAGCACATGCGTGACTGGCAGGATGCCGGGCTGGCAGTGCTGCCGATTTCGGTCAATGTCTCCAGCCATCAACTACGCAATGCCGAATTTTCTCAGCGCCTCGAAACCCTGGTTCATGAATTTGCCGTGCCACCAACGCAGTTGTGCATTGAAGTCACTGAAAGCAGCCTGATGCAGGACATTGAATTTTCACGCAAAATTCTTGAACACCTGAGCGCTGCCGGGATGTCCGTGAGCATTGATGACTTCGGCACCGGCTATTCTTCCCTCGCCTACCTCAAGCGCCTGCCGCTGGCGGAATTGAAAGTGGATAAAAGTTTTGTCGATGACCTTGATACCAACGCCGACGACATGGCGATCACCACTGCTATCATCAGCCTCGCCCACTCGCTCAATCTCAAGGTGGTGGCCGAAGGTGTCGAGCGCGAAAGCCACGTCACGGCACTCATGGCGCTGGGTTGCGAATACGCCCAGGGGTTTTATTTCTACCGCCCACTCCTGCCCGACGACTTCGCCGCGCTGCTCAAACACAAAGGCCCACCGCTGGCATGACTCAAACCTACGATCTCGCGACCCTGACAGCCGGTTGCGAATCTGAACAACTGCATCGCTCCGGTGCCATCCAAAGCTACGGCGCATTGCTCGCGCTGACGCCGGACGGCAAAACGATTACTCACGCCAGCGCCAATCTTGAAGCGCACATCGGCGTACCCGCTGGCGAGCTTCTGAACACCCCGGTTAGCGTAAGCCTACCCTGGCTGCATGCCGCTCTGGTGTTTGCGCTGGGGCGGCAAAAACCGGGCGCCAACCAGCTCTGCTCGCATATCACCGAAGGTTGTGCTGGCTGGCTGGATGCCTGGCTGACGATCTCCGGTGGGCATTTACTGGTCGAAATGCTGCCCTCGCGCAACGCACCATCGCTGGCCGCCCATCGCCTGCAATTACCGCTGCTCAAAGCCCCCGGCGATGCCGCCGAACTGGCTGCCCACCATCACGCGCTGTTACTCGGCGTACGTGAGGTGACGGGCTTTGACCGGGTCATGCTTTATCACTTCCATGACGACTTCAGTGGTGAGGTCGTCGCCGAGGAAGTTCGTGAAGGCTTGGGCAGCTATATGGGTTTACGCTTCCCGGCCAGCGACATACCAGCCATCGCCCGACGGATTTACCTGGTCAATCCGTGGCGCAGCATTCCTGATATTCACATGCCCGTTTCCGCCGTACTGGGCAACGACGTACCCGATTTAACCAATGCGCTGCTGCGCAGTGTTTCTCCGGTTCATCTCAAATACCTTGAGCACATGGGCGTGCGCGCCTCATTTTCTTTGCCGATCAAGGTTGGTGGCAAGCTCTGGGGGCTGGTTGCCTGCCATCACCTGAGCCCGCTAACGCCCGACCCGGAAGCCTGTCAGGTGGCCTCCGGGCTGGCGCAGGCGCATTCGCTCGGCCTCGGCAGCTACCTGGCACAAAGCCGCATGCAGAGTATTGATGCGCTGAATCGTCGCGTCGAAGGAATTCTCAACATTTTTACCGCCTACGAATCCGCCATCGAGGCGATTGCCACCCAACCGCAGCCATTGCTTGAGATGATGAATGCTGACGGCTTGGTCATGGCTATTGGTGACGATTTTGTTTCACACGGCCATTGCCCGGACAATACTGGCCTATCCGAACTCGACGCCTGGTTCCTCACCGAGCCGGAGCCAGCCATCATGTCCGACACCCTGGCCAGCATGGCTACCTCGGTCGCCACGGCGATCAGCCCGCTAGCTGGCCTGATGGCGGTCAAAACCATTAGCCGGCACCCAAAAACATCGGGCCAGTGGGTCAGAATTTACTGGTTCCGGCGCGCAGAACCGCTCGAAGTACACTGGGCCGGCAATCCGGACAAGCCAATGGCTGAAAACACCGCCATCCCCAGCCTCGCGCCGCGCCGCTCATTTGAGCGCTGGATCGAGGTCAAGCGCGGCGTCAGCCGGCCATGGACCAACGAAGACCGCATGTATTGCGCGCGTTTTCGCAATGCCTTGCTACGCTGCCTATGAGCTCACCCGTCCAGCCGCCGACTGAAGCCGCCGGCCCGGTTCGCCAGTTCTTGCGCCAGCACACGCACGCCGCCCACGTCGCCCTCAACCATCATCCGATGCTGAGCGGCATCACCCACCCTGGCTACCCGCTTCTCCGTTACCAAGCACTGCTCGCCGCTTATCTGCCGCTCTACGCCGGGCTGGAAGCCGCCATCGAGCAATACCTCAGCGCCTATCCAGCCGTTTTTGATTACCGCCCACGCCGTAAACTGCACTGGCTGGTGAGCGATCTTGCATTTTTTGGCCATCACCCAGCGCCAACACCCGCCGCGATGGCACCGATTAGCAACCTGGCCGAGCTGATCGGGGTGCTTTATGTCATCGAAGGTTCAACCTTGGGCGGCGGGTTGATTGCCCGTTTGATCACCCAGCATCTGGGCATTGATGCTAACCGGGGCGGTGCCTTTTTCAATGCTTATGGCGTCGATACCCAAACCCGCTGGCAGGGGTTTTGTGTCTTCATCGAAACCATCGCAGCCTATCCAGCTCAACAGGCGCTGGCCGCCCAACGCGCCGTCGCTACCTTCAAGCAGTTTCAGCAAGCCCTTGACCGCGCCGCCGAGCAACCCGGCCTTTGCGCTGAACCGGAAGCGGGATAGCATCGCTGCATCACCCACCCGCAGGATGCTCCCCGTATGTCTTCCCCGCTCAAACCCAGCGAAATCGTCCGCCAGCTAGACCAGCATGTGATCGGCCAGAACGACGCCAAGCGCACCTTGGCGGTTGCCATCTACACCCACTTTCGCAAAATGGCCTGGGCGGCGAATGCTACGGTCGACGTCACAAAAAGCAATATTTTATTGATCGGCCCGACCGGCACCGGCAAAACCCTGCTCTGCGAAACGCTGGCGCGGATTCTCGACGTGCCCTTTGTTACGGCGGATGCCACCTCGCTGGCGCAGACTGAATACGTTAGCGAAGAAATCGAAGCCATCCTTCAGCGCCTGCTCGACCGCGCCGGCGGTGACATGGCGCGGGCGCAACAGGGCATCATTTTTATCGACGAAATCGACAAGCTGCGCAGCATCAGCGGCCAGGCCCGTGCCGCCTCCGGCGAGAGCGTGCAGCATGCGCTACTCAAGATCATGGAAGGCGCGCCGGTGCGCCTCAAGAGTGGGCCGCATATTGACACCACGCATGTGCTTTTCATCTGCGGCGGTGCCTTTGTCGGCCTCGACAAGATTCTCGAAAAAACCCACACCTTCGGTTTCATCAGCACCTCTGACGAGCAAAACGAAAAAATTATCGAGCGCCTCAACAGCCGGGTAAAGCCGACTGACCTGCGCGAATTTGGCCTGATCCCGGAATTCGCCGGTCGCCTGCCGATCATCGCCCGTCTGCAAGACCTCAGCCGCGAGATGCTGGTGCGCATCATGATCGAGCCGCGCAGCGCCATCTTCCGCCAATTTGCCGAAATCCTGCGCGAGGATGGCATCAAACTCAGCATCAGCCGCAACGTGTTCGAGCAGATCGCCGAACTGGCGATGGAATACAAAGCGGGTGCGCGCAGCCTGCGCGGCATTTTCGAGGAAATGATGACCGCTGTGCTTTACGCCATTCCCGACACCCCCGGTCTCAGCGAGGTGCGGATTACTTCACTGTTTGAAGAAGCGGCACTGATCAGCCACCCCACTCCCGGTACTGAAATCAGCTAAAATTCATCGAGTTAGCAAGCGCCTGTGGGATAATTGCCCCCCTTTCAGCAACACCGCAGCAGGCATGACAAAAGATTCATTGATTCAGTTCAAGGGCACCTCGCTCAATATCATCCAGACGCTACTGCGTACCACCGATCCTGCCAAGCTGCACACCGCGCTGGCCGAACTTACCGGCAATAGCCCTGATTTTTTCGAGGACGAACTGGCGGTTCTCGACTTCAGCAACGCCGAAGATCTCCCGGAATCCGTCGATTGGGCGCAGATAAGCAAGCTGTTCCGTAGCTCCGGCCTCACCGTTGTTGCCACGCGCGGACTGCCTGAAGCACTCACCCGAGCAGCAACTGCCGCCGGCTTACCGCCCGTCGGCAGCGATGCAATGAGCCGTGTGCCACGCGCAAAAGCACCGGAGCCCGCGCCAACTATCGTTGAGCCACCACAGCCAGCCGCAGTGGTCGCACCTGAGCCAGCACCGCGCACCGTGACCCTCGACAAACCCTTGCGCTCCGGTCAGCGCTTTTATGCGCGCGGCAGCGATTTGATTGTCACCGCGATGATCAGCGCCGGCGCTGAAGTGATTGCCGATGGCCATATTCACATTTACGCCCCGCTGCGTGGCCGCGCTTTGGCTGGCGCCAGCGGCGACCAGAGCGCCCGTATTTTCACCACCTGCATGGAGGCCGAACTGGTCTCCGTCGCCGGTATTTACCGCACATTCGAGGCTGGCGTCGCCGCAGAACTGGTTCGCCAGCCGGCGACCGTCAGTCTTGTCGAAGAAGGCAGCGAACTCCGCCTGAACGTCGCCCCACTGGCGCTCAGATAAGCCTTGCAAACCCCTTTCCCCTAACTTACCCAAAGAGAACTCATCGTGACCAGAATCATCGTCGTAACTTCCGGCAAAGGTGGCGTCGGCAAAACCACCACCAGCGCCAGTTTTTCCACCGGCCTTGCCATGCGCGGCTTCAAAACGGCGGTCATCGACTTCGACGTCGGCCTGCGCAACCTCGACCTGATCATGGGCTGCGAGCGCCGCGTTGTGTATGACCTGATCAACGTCATCAACGGCGAAGCGACGCTAACCCAGGCGCTGATCAAGGACAAGCACTGCGACAACCTCTACGTGCTGCCCGCTTCGCAAACGCGCGACAAGGATGCGCTGTCGGAAGAAGGCGTTGAAAAGGTCATCAAGGAGCTGGAGCATCAGGGCTTTGAATACATCATTTGCGACTCGCCCGCCGGTATCGAATCGGGTGCCGTCATGGCCCTGACCTTTGCCGACGAGGCCGTGGTCGTCACCAATCCGGAAGTCTCTTCGGTGCGCGACTCCGACCGCATTCTCGGCATTCTGCAAGCCAAGTCACGGCGCGCCATAGAAGGCCGCGACCCGGTCAAGGAACACCTGCTCATCACGCGCTACAACCCGACCCGCGTCGAAGCCGGCGAAATGCTCTCCTACAAGGACATTCAGGAAATCCTGCGAGTGCCAATCATCGGCGTCATTCCGGAATCAGAAGATGTGTTGCAAGCCTCCAATCAGGGCGCGCCGGTGATTCATCAAAAGGAATCCGACGCCTCGCTGGCTTATCAGGATGTCGTTGGTCGCTTCCTCGGTGAAGATAAGCCGCTACGTTTTGTCGATTACGTCAAACCCGGCCTGCTCAAGCGTCTGTTTGGAGGCAAATAAGATGTCCTGGCTTCAAAAACTGTTCGGCAACCAGCCCAAAACGGCCCAAGTGGCCAAGGAACGCCTGCAACTGATCATCGCCCACGAACGCGATGGCGGCGGCAGTAGCGCCAATTTCCTGCCTGATTTGCAGCGCGAATTGATCGCCGTGATCTCCAAGTACGTCAAGGTCAACACCGACGACATCCGCGTTTCGCTGGAAAAGCAGGGCAATTACGAGGTGCTGGAAGTCAATATCGTGCTGCCAGAAAAGGGCTGAAAACGCCCGGTGCGCTTGATGCGTTGAATCAGGCGCCCCGTTCCAGCCACTTGAACAAGGTTGCAAAAAGTACGTCCGGGTCGACTGGCTTGCCGATATGGTCGTTCATGCCTGCGGCGAGGCAGGCATTGCGATCTTCTTCAAAGGCATTGGCCGTCATCGCCAGAATCGGCAGCGCAAATTTGCCGGGTAACCGACGAATGGCCCGGGTGGCGTCGAGGCCGCCCATCACTGGCATCTGCATATCCATCAGCACCAGCGCGTAATCGTTGTCGCGCACCAGAGCCACCGCCGCTTGGCCATCTGCGGCGGTATCGACCGACAATCCGGCCAGACTGAGCAATTCCTCCGCGACTTCGCGGCTAATCGGGTCATCTTCAACCAACAGCACGCGGCTACCGCCAAAGCGTTGGGCGATCACATCTTCCGGCATGCTTTGGGCGCCCTCGGGCCGTGCCTGACTCAAAACCGGCTTGGTGACTTTGGGCAAACGGACGGTAAACCAGAAGGTGCTACCGACGCCCGGTTCGCTGTGCACCCCCACAGCACCACCCATCAGTTGCGCCAGTTGGCGGCTGATGACCAGCCCCAGCCCGCTGCCACCAAAGCGCCGCGTGGTGCTGTCGTCGGCCTGACTAAAGGCATGGAACAGTTTGGCACATTCCTCGGGCGCGATACCGATCCCCTGATCCGCCACTTCAAAACGCAAGAGCACCGTCTGGCCGTCGTCCTCGCTGGCTGAGGCGCGAACGGTGATGCGTCCGTGCTCTGAAAACTTGATGGCGTTGCCGATGTAATTCAACAGACTCTGTTCCAGGCGCAGCGCATCGCCTGACAGCCAGCCGGGCAAAGCGGGATCAATCTCTTTAACCAGTTGCAGACCTTTGCTTGCAGCGCGTTCGCTCAGCATGCTGAAAGCACGGTCAACGATCTGGGCCGGGGAGAACTCAACCGCCTCAAGCGTCAGTTTGCCCGCCTCAATTTTTGAGATATCGAGAATATTGTTGATGATATTGAGCAAATGCTTGCCAGAATCGAGCAATTTTCCGAGTTGCTCCTGCGCCTTGGGCTCCCTGGCATCCTTGAGCAGCAAATGCGCCAGGCCGAGAACAGCATTCATCGGCGTGCGAATTTCGTGGCTCATGTTTGCCAGGAAGGTGCTCTTGGCCCGGCTGGCAGCTTCGGCATCCTCCTTGGCCTCAGCCAGCTCGGCAGTGCGCGAAGTCACCAGGGTTTCCAGATGCTCGCGATACTTCGCTAACTCGGCCTCATTTTGCTTACGGGCGGTGATGTCGGTTGAAATGCCGCACAGCGCGTAAATATTTCCGGCGGTATCACGCAGCGGCAGTTTGACCGAAACGTAGGCGCTGGTGACCTGGCCGTCCAGGCTGGTATTGACTTCTTCCTCCGCCACCCGCTCGCCCTGCTCAAGCACACGACGATCATTTTTTCGAATGTTCTCCGAGGTTGGCTGATCGAAAAAACCTCATCACCATGGCCAACAATGTCGTGCATCGGCTTGCCAAATAAGGTCTGCACCTGCTGATTGGCATAGAGATAGCGGTAATCAGTACCCTTGATGTAGATAAAAGCCTCGACACTATCAAGAATAGCCGCCAGCTTTTGTTCGCTGGCCAGCAAGGCTGCCTGCTGGGCGAGATTCTGCTCGTGGTAGTTTTGAAACAGCCGCTTTGACCAGTGCGAAAACAACAGCGACCCCAGCAAGGCGATGGCCAGCGCGCCCAATATCACCAATATCGTGTTCAGCGAGCGCTGATCGGCACCTTGTTCGTAAATCTTGATTTCAGCATCGAGCGCGCTCTGCAGCTCGGAATTGAACATGGTAGCAATGACGATCCAGCCCCAGGGCTCGACCATCCGCACCAGGGCAGTTTTGGTCTCCAACTGGCCAGTTGCCGGGTTCGGCCATTGATAATTGATGAAGCCGCCCCCGCGCTTGGCGCTGCTCGTCATCTCTTCCAATGCGGCACGCTCAACGGGCGGCATCTCGCTGGCCAATTTGCCTTCAACGGCCTTGTTCACCGGCGAGATCAGGGCGCGGCCATCACGATCCAGCAAGGCGATATAACCGGTCGCGCCAAAACGCACCGAGCGTAGCCGTACCATGGCCTCCTGCTGCTGTAACTGATCCCATTTGTAGGTGTAGTCGCCGGTACCAATTAACCAGTCATAGGGGACAAAGCGACGGACGTAGGCGAGCTTGTCTGCCATTTTTTTCGGGTCATCCGGCGTGTACCAGCGATAACGCGAGAAGCCCTCGCCATCCGCTTTGCCCGCCGCATCAATCAAGCCGCGCATGATGAAATGGCCGGTGTCATCCTTGTTGTCCAGCATGGTCTTGCCCTCCAACTGCGGCGCGGTGGGCAGCAGGATGAACTGGCCGTTCATGTCGTCAATAAAGTAGTAGCCCCGGCCCTCGTAAAAGCGCACTTCACGCAAGGCTTCGACAATCAGGCGCTTGACCTCGGCGGCTGGGCGCTGGCTGGATTCCTTGTCGTAAATCGACTGGGCAATCTGATGCGCGATATCAACTTGTTGGGTCAGACTTTGACGCAACATCAACTCACTGCGCGAGCGGGTAAAGTCAATGTAGTCGAGTGAGCGATCCATTTCGGCGCTGACTCGCGCCTTGACCTGTTCAGTCACCCCTTTTTCGATACGCTCAAAGGATTCGCGCCGCTCGGCCAGATTTTGCCAGGTAAAAAAAGCCGCCAGCCCCAAGGTCAAGAGCAAAACCAGTGTCAAGGTGCCGATCAGATGAATCCTCGGCACTGATTTTTCGTTGGCTGAAAACGGCATGGCGCCTTGGCGTCCTTTGGCAATTAGGCACAGATTGATTTTGATTGTAGACCCGTCCAATCAACTTCAGTGCTCATTTTGACCCAGATTGTTACGGTCAACCGCCAAAATGGCGGTAATTTTGCATTTGCAAAATTACCGCCCCGGCGCCACAGGCAATCAATTAACGGTTTTTGAAAACCGCTGGACGCTTTTCGAGGAAGGCGGCCATCCCTTCCTTTTGATCCTCCAGGCCAAAAGCCGCATGGAAGGAACGACGCTCGAACAACATGCCTTCATTCAACGTACCTTCGCCAGCGCGGTTGATGCACTCCTTAGTCATCATCACCACCGGCAACGAGAAGCTGGCAATTCTGGCCGCCGCCTCCAGCGTCTCGGCCATCAACTGGGCGGCAGGAATAACGCGCGCCACCAAACCGGCCTGCTCGGCCTCGGTGGCATCCATCATGCGTGCCGTCAGGCACAGATCCATCGCCTTGGCCTTGCCGATGGCGCGCGGCAAACGCTGTGTGCCGCCAGCCCCGGGGATGACCCCGAGCTTGATTTCCGGCTGGCCAAATTTGGCGCTGTCGGCAGCAAAAATCATGTCGCACTGCATCGCCAACTCGCAGCCACCGCCCAGCGCAAAACCCGCCACCGCTGCGATCACCGGCTTGCGGCAGGTTTTTACGCGCTCCCAGTTACGCGAGATGTAATCACCGAGATAAGCATCCATGTGGCTAAATTTGGCCATCATGGCAATGTCGGCGCCGGCTGCAAAAGCCTTCTCCGAACCGGTAATCACCATACAGCCGATGGCTTCATCACGCTCAAAAGCGTCCAGCGCCTCAGTCAACTCATCCATCAACTGATCATTGAGGGCATTAAGTTGCTTGGGACGATTGAGGGTAATGATGCCCACCCGGTCGCGGGTTTCAACCAGAATACATTCAAAATCACGCATGATTTATCTCCTTTTTGCGCTTACTTGGCCGCCATGCGGATCGAACCGTCGAGACGAATCACCTCGCCATTCAAATACTGGTTGGCAAAAATATGCTCAACCAAGGCTGCGTATTCTGCCGCTTTGCCCATGCGTGACGGGAACGGCACCATCTTGCCAAGTGCCTCCTGAACTTCTGCTGGCATGCCCATCAACATCGGGGTTTCCATAATGCCTGGGGCGATGGTCATGACGCGGATTCCCGAACGTGCCAGCTCACGCGCAATCGGCAAAGTCATGGCGACAACGCCACCTTTGGAAGCCGCATAAGCCGCTTGACCAAGCTGGCCGTCAAACGCCGCGACCGAGGAGGTACTGACGATCACCCCGCGCTCACCCGTCGCATCCGGTTCGCTGGCGCTCATAATTTCTGCTGCCAGACGGATCATGTTGAAACTACCCATCAGGTTGATACTAATGGTGCGGGCAAAAGATTCCAGCTTGTGTGCCCCGTCGCGGCCAACCACCTTTTCGGCGGGCGCCACACCGGCACAATTGACCAGTCCGCGCAGCACACCCATGCCGCTTGCCACGGCAAAAGCCTGACGCGCACTTTCATCGTTGCTGACATCGGTTTTGACGAAACGGGCGTTGGCGCCCAACTCGGTCTCCATGGCGGCACCGGCTTCCTGATTAACATCAGCCAATACCACCTTGCCCCCGGCGGCAATAATCATGCGGGCAGTTGCCGCCCCCAGGCCGGAAGCACCACCAGTCACGACGAATGCGTTATTTTCAATTTTCACTGCAATCTCCCAGATGTATTTTTGTGAACCTGCAAATTTACCATTCTCTACACCCGGCCATGAAAAAAGGGCGCTCTATTCTCGGGGCAAACGGCCAAACTTATTCAATCCGGAAGCCAGCTTCTTATCCGCTGCTTAATCGACATCCCATAAGCGATGCGTATCGAGCAGCAGGCGATAGCGTAATTCCAGCGCATCAAGTTGTGCCAGACGCGCAGCCAATTGCGCTTCATTGGCCAGACGACGATTGCTTAGCAGATCGCTGAGGCTTCCTTCGCCCAACTGATAGGCGCGCGCCGTCATTTCGGCGGCCCGCGTCAGCTTTTCTGCCGCACCCTGGCTCGCTTGCCAACTGGCGCGCGCGGCCTTGGCCGAGTGATACAGCGCGCCCGCTGCGGCAGTAACATTTTGGACGCTGTCGGCTTCGCGGAAACTGGCGGCGTTAGCTTGGGCAAATGCCGCATCTGCTCCTGAACGGCGAGCGCCGCCGGGTAGCGGGATGCTGATATAAGCGCCCATGACGTGCTCCTCGCCACCGCGCTCGCTGGAAACATGGACGCCAAGCGTCGGGTCGGGCAGACGATCGCGACGCGAACGGTCGGCCAGCATTTGCGCCTTTTGTGTTTCACCACGTGCGATACCGAGTTCATGACTGTGTTCAAGAATTTCTGCCAGCCATGTCGCTTCGTCGCCCTCGATCACGCTTGGCTCGGCAATCCGGGCGGGTGCTTCGAGCGGTAAGCCAGGAAAGCGCCGGCGCAAATCTTCGCTGGCGGTGCGCTCGCGCAACTGGGCCTGGCTGTGCTGGGCTTGGGCCTGCGCCAAGGCGGCTTCACCCTGGATGGCTTCCAGTTTTGCGGCGTCGCCCAATTGCTGGCGGCGCTGCACGGCTCGCGTTTGCTGCCCCAGCAGGGCGACTTGTTCGGCCCACTGTTTGGCGGCGGCATTTTCCCGCAGCCAGACGAACCACGATTTGAGCAGGTTGCGACTGGTTTCATGCAGCGCATCACCCTGTGCGGTGGTTGCCAGATTGACCCCGGCAGCACCCAGTTCGGCATCGACTGAAGCTTTGCCGGGCAGGCGCAGCGGGCGTTCGAGCGCGGCGTTCCATTCGCTGAAACTTTCATTTGGGCTGCTTGCCGGGTTGGTTTTGCGCTGCTGGCCACCGAGGCGAACGTTCCATTCGTAGAGCCCGGCTTCGAGGCGGCGACGATTGGCTTCTTCAGCCTGTAACTGGCTGCCGGCGGCTTGCACTGCTGGATTGGCGCGCAGCACGCGTAATACGATCTCGGCGGGCGGCAGGTTGGGCGTGGGTTCGGACGTAAATTCGGGCATCACTTCGGCGGCAAAGCTGGTGCCGACGATGCTGGCAAGAACGATGAGGGTGAGAGTTTTCACAGGCGCCCCATTTCGATGACCGGAACCAGCCAATAGAAAATATTGGCGTGCGGCAGACTGCCTTTGACCAAAGCCAGGACGGCGCGCATTTGCTCTTCAGGCCCAACAGTTCGGATCTGGGTGCGTGGCGAATGACCGCTGACCAGTTCGCTGGGCTCGACCAGCGTAATGACGCTGCCGTGGCCTTCGGCATGGCTGGCGGTGAAGCCGCGCACGAGATCGGGCCGCGAGAGCAACAAGTCTTCAACGTGTTGGGCAACGTCGTTGGGCAAGGTTAGCGAGAGCAGGACATCAGCCATGATTTCCCTCCGAAAAATTGACGGTACGTTTGACGCCAAAGCGGCGGAACAGGATGGGCAGCAGCACCAGGGTTAGTGCGGTCGACGTCAATAACCCGCCGATAACCACAATCGCCAGCGGGCGCTGCACTTCCGAACCGGGACCGCTGGCGAAGAGCATCGGTAGCAGACCGAAGGCGGCGATGCTGGCGGTCATCAACACTGGCCGCAGGCGGCGTTTGGCACCTTCGACGACGACTTCGGCGACCGGCAGGCCACGGGCCAGCAACTGGTTGAAGTAGGTCACCATCACCACGCCGTTCAGCACCGCAATGCCGAGTAGCGCGATGAAACCGACCGAGGCCGGCACCGACAGGTATTCACCGGCCAGCAGCAGGCCGAAGATGCCGCCGATCATCGCAAACGGGATGTTGGAGAGAACCAGCAGGGCCTGGCGCACCGAGCCGAAGGTCGAGAAGAGCAGGAAGAAGATCAGGAGCAGGGCGACCGGGACGACGATCATCAGGCGCGCCGCCGCGCGTTGCTGGTTCTCGAACTGGCCGCCCCAGGCCAGACGGTAGCCGGGCGGCAGCTTGACGTCGCGGGTGACGCTGGCTTTGGCGTCTTCAACAAAGCCGACCAGATCGCGGTCGCGCACGTTGGACTGCACGACGACGTAACGCTGGGCATTCTCGCGGTCGACCTTGACCGGGCCATCGATGCGCTCGATCTTGGCGACGGACGCCAGCGGCACGCTGCCGCCATCCGGCAAACTGAGGCGCAAGGCGGCGAAATCGGCGGGCGAATCGCGCAGGCTGTTCGGGCCGCGCAGCACAATCGGCGTGCGCCGCCCTTGCTCAATCACGGTGCCGACCGTGCGCCCTTCGAGCAGCGCCTTGAGGTCGTTCTGGATGGCGTCGACGTTGAGGCCGAAACGGCCAGCAGCGAGGCGGTTGACCGCCACTTTCAGGTACTGCACGCCATCGTTTTTGAGGGTGAAAGTGTCTTCGGCGCCCGGCACTTTTTTCACCGTGTTTTCGATGTCGACCGCAAGCTTGTTGAGCGTGGCGAGATCAGGGCCAAAAACCTTGATCGCCAGATCGCCACGCACGCCAGTCAGCATTTCCGAAACGCGCATATCGATCGGCTGGGTAAAGGAAAAGCCGACACCGGGAAAATCGGCCATCACCGCGCGCAACTGGTCGGCCAGCCAGGCCGGGTCTGGGTTGCGCCAGGTGGCACAGGGCTGGAGCACCATGAAGGTATCGGTCTGGTTGAGGCCCATCGGGTCGAGGCCGAGTTCGTCAGAGCCGGCGCGGGCGACGATCGCCTTCACTTCCGGCACCTTGGCCAGAATCGCCTGCTGCACGGCGCTATCGATGGCGATGGTTTGATCGAGGCTGATTGAGGGCAGTTTTTCGAGCTGCATGATCAGGTCGCCTTCATCCATGGTTGGCATGAAGCTTTTGCCGAGCAGCATGAAGGCACCCGTCGCAGCAGCCAGAGCGATCAGCGCGCCGATAATGTAGGTGCGGCTATGAGTGAGCGCCGAACTCAGGATGCGCGTGTAGGCTGCCGCGAGCTTTTTGACCAGCCAGGGTTCGTGATGCACGCCGCGCTTGATCAAGTAGGAGGCGAGCACCGGCACCACGGTCAGCGAGAGCAGCAGCGAGGCGGAGAGCGCAAAGACAATGGTCAGCGCGACCGGCCCGAACATCTTGCCCTCCAGCCCCTGCAAGGTGAGTAGCGGCAGAAAGACGATGATGATGATGACGATGCCGGAAGTCACTGGTGAAGCCACTTCGCGCGCAGCGCGGTAGATCAGGTGCAGCGTGGGCAGATTGTCCGGCGCCTCGGCCAGTTCGCTTTCGACGTTTTCGACGACGACGACAGCGGCATCGACCAGCATGCCGATGGCGATGGCCAGACCGCCAAGGCTCATCAGGTTGGCGGAAAGCCCGAACATCCGCATCAAAATGAAGGTGGCGAGCGCCGAGAGCGGTAGCATCAGCGCAACCACCAGCGCCGAGCGCAAGTTGCCGAGGAAGGCGAGGAGCAGGATAACGACCAGCACAATGGCTTCAAGCAACGCTTTGGCGACCGTACCGACTGCCCGTTCAACCAGATTGCTGCGGTCGTAAAAGGCTTCAATCGTCACGCCCGGCGGCAGGCTGGGGGCGATTTCGGCCAGCTTGGCCTTGACCCCGGCGACGACGCTTTGCGCATTGGCACCGCGTAGGCCGAGGACCAAGCCCTGCACCGCTTCGCCCTGGCCGCTCTTGGTCACCACGCCATAACGGGTCAGCGCACCGAAACGCACCTCGGCAACATCGCTGACCTTGGTCACCATGCCGTCTTTGGCCTGTAAAACAATGGCTTTTACGTCGTCGACCGTAACAATTGCCCCTTCGGCGCGAACCAGCAGCGATTCCTCGCCGTCGTTCAAGCGCCCGGCGCCGTCGTTGCGGTTGTTGGTTTCGAGCACCGCCTGCAAATCCTTCAAGGCGAGGCCACGCGCTGCCAGTAATTGCGGGTTGGGCTGCACTTCAAACGTCCGCACTTCGCCGCCCAGGCTGTTGACGTCAGCGACACCGGGGATGGTGCGCAGTTGCGGGCGGATCACCCAGTCGAGCAGGGCGCGCTTGTCGGCCAGCGACAGATCGCCTTCGATGGTGAACATGAACATTTCGCCGAGCGGCGTCGTGATCGGCGCCATGCCGCCGGTCACACCGGGCGGCAGGTTGCCCATCGCCGAAGCCAGGCGTTCTCCGACCTGCTGGCGCGCCCAGTAAATGTCGGTGCCATCCTCAAAATCGAGGGTGATGTCGGTCAGTGAATATTTCGAGGTCGAACGCAGTAGACGTTGGTGCGGAATGCCGAGCAACTCCTGCTCGACCGGCACGGCGAGGCGGGTTTCCACCTCTTCCGGCGTCATCCCCGGTGCCTTCAGGATGATCTTGACCTGCGTTGTCGACACATCGGGGAAGGCGTCAATCGGCAAGCCGAGAAAAGCCTGCACGCCAGCGCCGATCAGCATGACGGTAAGCACCAGCATTAACAAACGCTGGGTGAGCGAGAAGCGGATCAGGTTGGCCAACATTATTCTTTACCAACGCCGGTAAGCATTGCTTTCAGACTGGAAACGCCCTTTACGGCAACGCGCTCGCCAGCTTTCAGGCCATCAACCACGACGCCATCGCCGCCTTGGCTAACGACGCGCAGCGGGCGGGCTATAAAAGTCGTCTCCTTGTCGTTGCTGGCGCTTTGCACGAAGGCGATGGTTGATCCCTGATTGCGCACCAGTGCTGCCGCCGGCAGGCGTTGCATGTTGCCTGTGCTGCTCGCTAACTCGACTTCAACAACCTGCCCGGGCCGTAGCTTTTCAGCACCCGCGCTAACCACGGCACGCAACAAAACCGTCTGACTTGCCGCGTCGACAGCCCCGCCAATCGCAATCAATTTGCCAATCACCTCGCTGTTGGCAATTTTGACCGGCATGCCTTCGCGCAAGCTGGCGGCGAGTTCAACCGGCACCTGAATTTCCAGCCACAACGGTGCCAGCTTGGCGATGCGGTAAATCAACGTCGCTGCCTCAACGCGCTGGCCGAGTTGCACACCCTGCTCCAGCACCACGCCATCAATGGCTGCTGTCAACACCAGCGGCCCACCCAATTTTCCCGGCTGCACCCCGGCCAGTGCCAAACCCTGCTGGCGCTCACCCGCCTGCGCCGAGGCTTGCTGCGCTGCTGAACGGGTGGCTTGCAGGCGTGATTCGGCGATCAGGCCTTCGGCAAAAAGCTGTTCATCGCGCTTCAAATTCTGTTGTAACAAGGCCGACTGGCTGCTTGACTGCAAAGCATCGCGCTGCAACTCCAGCGCCTGCGGGCTGGCCAGGTGGGCCAACACCTGACCGCGCTTGACCGTCGAACCCGGCGCCACCGCCAGCATTTCAACCATCCCGCCGACTGGCGCGGCAAGCACGCGCATCTGCTCATTGGGCACGCGAATCTGTGCCGGATAATTGCCGGCACGGGCTGTTGCGCTCTCGCCAACCAGCATGGTTTCAATGCCGAGCGACTTGAGTTGGCTTGCTTGCAGTGAAATCGCGGGATCGGCTGCAAAAACTGAAAGTGTTACGGTCGACAGCAGAAAGGCGGCAAAAATTGAGGGGCGGCGCAGCATGGGCAGAATCCTTAAAAGATTCCGGCCAGTTTAGAGGGGGGAGATTAAGGCTAGCTTAAAACAGAGAAACGCAGCCCATTCAGCGGAATTTCTGTTTGAAATTAATCGGGTCCAAACCGTGCCGGGCCAGCAGTTTGTAGAACTCTGTCCGGTTACGCTGCGCGACCCGAGCTGCCTGTGAGACATTGCCGGCCGTAGCTTGAAGCAGGCGAACCAGATAGTCGCGCTCAAACTCACGGCGCGCATCGTCAAAGGCTGCCAGGCTGTCTTCTTCTAACTCCCGCATGACACGGCGAATGGCGCTCTCGGGAATCACCGGCGTCAAACTTAATTCTGCAACCTGTTCCAGCACGTTTTTGAGTTGTCGGACATTTCCCGGCCAACGCCCTTCCTGCAGGGTCATGAGCGATTCAGGGGAAAGCGTCAGGGATTTTTCCGGGCGAATTCGCCCAAGGAAATGGTTGGCCAGCAGTGGAATGTCTTCGCTGCGCTCGTTCAAGGATGGAAGAATCAAGGTCATCCGGCTCAACAAGTAAAACAGGTCACTGCGAAAACGCCCTTCGGCCAATTCGGCATCCAGTGGCCGCGGACTGGCAGCGATCACCTGTACATCGATCGCTGTGCGTTGCTGTTTTGCCGAATTGAGTCGCTGCAACGGATCGCTGGCTTGCATTTGCGCGAAGAGCACCGCGAAAAGTCGCGCCTGAGCAATCAGTGACAAGGCCGAGATATCCTTTAGAAACAAGATACCGCCAGATGCCTGAGCATAAACGTTGCCCGGACTCCCCGGAGACAGCATCTCCTCAAGCGCTGGCGCTGGATAGTCAGTACATGAGACCCCAACGAAAGGCTGCTCAGCACGCCGCCCAGCCTTGCGGATCGCCTGCACCAGACTCTCCTTGCCGGAGCCACTTGGCCCAACCAGCAGCGCGGTCTGAGACTCTTCGCTGACCCGCAAGGCTTGGCGCAACAGTTCTTCCATACGAACACTGCTGGTAATCAGCTCATTGCGCCAATGCGCTGCGAGACTTTCGGGATTGAGCGAGGGCGACAGACGAATAGCATCCGCCACCCGGCGCAGGAGTTCCTGGCCGTTAAATGGCTTGGTCAGAAAACTGAAAACGCCTTTTTGCGTCGCCACAACCGCATCCGGTATGGTGCCATGCGCGGTCAGGATAATCACTGGCATGGTCGGCGCCTCAAGCCGTAAATGTTCAAAAAGCGCCAGTCCATCCATCTTGCCCATACGCAAGTCGGTCAAAACCATTTGCGGGCGATTGCTGTAAAAGCTGAGCAATGCGGCTTCACCCGAACTGGCTTCGCTAACCTGATAGCCGGCTGCCGAGAGGCGCAGGCCGATCAGGTGCAACATGTCGAGATCGTCATCAACGACCAGGATCCTTGCACCCACAGCCATCAGCGGTTCTTTTTGGAACTGCGCAGTTCGCGGTCGATAGCCAGCAAGGCATCGAGTTTTTTCTGCAATTCATCAGCCTGCTTCTGGTTGTCTTTGAGTGCGGCCTCCAGTCGTCGCTTATCGACCAGACAATGGCGTTGTTTTTCAGCCAACTGCCGCTCCAGCGCATTGATTTTTTGAATATCAGCCGGCGCTCTGCCTATAGGCGTGGGCTCGACCGGTATTTCTACCGGTGTTTCCGGAACAGCTTGCAGCTCGCCCTGAGTGGCGCAGCCGCTCAGGGCGGCGAGTATCAAAACGCTTAGAGCCCGCTCAAACATCTGCTTGCCTCCTCAAATAAGGGGCATTCAAGGGGAGTAAAACCCGAAAATGTCCGCCATTGCTTGCCGGTACAACTGAAATTTCGCCCCGATGCGCCAACACAAATTCTCGGGCTATCGCTAAGCCAAGCCCAATGCCCGCGATCTGGCGCGAGGCCTCGCTGCGATAAAACGGCTCAAATATCTGCTGGCCATCCTGCTCCGCTACGCCCGAACCATCATCCATCACATCCAGCACGGCCTGCTCCTCATCATGCGTTAGCGTGATTCGAATAAACCCACCGTCAGGCGAAAACTTGATGGCATTGGAAAGTAAATTATGAACGATGGTGATGAGTGCCTCGCGCCCGGCAACAATCTCGGTTTCGCCGAGTTCGCACTGAAAATTAATTCCGCGCTCACCGGCAATCAGGCGGCAGGTCTCCAGCACTTGCTCAATAAGCTGATCAAAACGCACTGCTTCAAAACCGATCCGCTCAGCCGCATGCCCAGCCTGTTGCAAGCGCAGCAGGCCCTCAATCAGATCTTGCAGCCGTCGGGAGTTATTTTGCAGAATATTGATGATCCTGCGTTGCTCGGGTGTGAGCGGACCCGGCACCTCCTCAGATAACAAAGACGTCCCTTCCTGCATCGCTGCGAGCGGCGTTTTCAGTTCATGGGAAACGTGACGCAGCACTTGGGCGCGCCCCTCCTCCAGCGAGAGCAGGCGGCGGCGCAACCACTCCAGCCAGCGCCCCAGCCAGCGTAAATCGCCTGGTCCGTCGAGCTCGATAGGCTGTTGCAAATCACCTTTACCCAGACGCAGCAAAGCCCGCTCAAAGCGCGCGATCAAACGCGCCAATAAGGTTCTGACCGCCCATAGACAACACAGCGCAGCCACCAGCGCCACGAAAGCTGCCACGATAAGGCGCCGGCTCAAGGCTTCTGATTCTTTGAGAAATTTGTCTTGCTCTCCTTCAAGCACTTGGCGCGCAGAATCCAGTGTCGTGCTCAAGCGCTGCTTGATGTCATCGATTGCTGTTTGCAGCATCACGGTATTACTACTTTCCAGCATGACGGCATGGGCCCGCCCTTCACGGACGATCTGGTCTTGCAACTCATTGACGATTTGCTGCGGCAGCGGTGCCAGTTCGGAGAACGCGGCAATGTGACCCCGCCACTCAACCCGAACATCGTTGTAATCGTTGAGTGAGTCGGTGTTTTTCAGGAGCGCATGGCGCCGCAGGTTGCGCTCCATGTGCAGAAGATCTTCTTCCAACTCACCGCTTAAACGAGCAGAAATCGAGGCATCTTCAATCGCGGCACGATAGTGGCCATTGAGCGCTTGCAGCGTGAAGAAAACATAGCCAGCCGCGACCAGCAAGGGCATCGCAAAGAGGATGTGGCCGAGCGTAATCAACTGCAAGAACGAGCGGGGATAGCGTTTCATGGTCGCATCGTAAGCCAGACCTGCCGCCAGCAAAAGTGTCGGGGGGGGACGACAGGCGAGTTTTTGCGGCCAAACGACGAATATCCGCCCTGCGGGTTCGGCCAGGAGCCGCAAAAAGTTAATCCAATCTTTAGATCCCACTCCGGAGGTTCATCATGAATCGAAAAATAACGCGCTTGCGGGCCCTGCTTTGGCTCCCAATCGCCCTGGCCAGCAGCTATGTTGCTGCGCAAACCACCACCGCCCCGCCCGCCGGTCGCCTACTGGCTTCCAATTGCTTCCAGTGCCACGGTTATGACGGCAAGTCGAGTATCGGCTTTGAGCGCCTCTCTGGCGAGTCATCGAATGAGATCTACAACGAGTTGCGCGAAATGCGCACCAAGTCCAAGCCAGACATCATGGATATGCATGCGCGAGGCTATACCGATACACAGCTCCGACTGCTCGCCAATTACCTGTCAGCACAAAAGACAACCACCAGCAAGTCGACGAAGACATCGACGAGCAGCCCAACGCATGAATCAACCAAGATTAAAAAGTCCAAAAAATCCAAGGAGGATGAATCATGAATCGTCGTGACTTTTTCCGTTTAGCCAGCTTGGCGGGTGCCGGGGTTTCTGCTGCCGGTTTGTCCGGCCTGGTGCGTGCGGCAACACCTGCCCAGCTAGGAACTGTTCCCACCAACACCGGGATTAAAGGCCGCGTTGTCGTTATCGGCGGCGGCATGGCCGGTGCTACCGTCGCCAAATACCTCCGCCTCTGGGGTGGCACGGGCGTCGCCGTGACCTTGGTCGAACGCGAGACCTCTTATGCCTCAAATATCTTGAGCAACCTGGTACTTAACGGTCAGCGTACGATGACCTCACTGCAGTTCGGCTATA
>JAQTZQ010000113.1 GCA_028687645.1 Rhodocyclaceae bacterium | reverse complement strand
GTGATCATCGGTTGCGCCATGCCGGAAGCGGAGCAGGGCATGAACGTTGCCCGTATCGGCCTGCTGCTGGCCGGGCTGCCGATTACGGTGCCGGGGATCACCATCAACCGTTTCTGCTCCTCCGGGGTGCAGGCGGTGGCTGATGCGGCCAACCAGATTCGCCTCGGCCTGGCCGATGTGATGATCGCTGGCGGCACCGAGTCGATGAGCGTGATGCCGCAAATGATGGGCAACAAGATGTCGATGAATCCGGCGATTTTTGCCAAGGAAGAAAATATCGGCATCGCCTACGGCATGGGACTGACTGCTGAGAAGGTAGCGAATCAGTGGAAAGTTAGCCGCGACGAGCAGGATGCGTTTGCCGTCGGCTCCAACCAGAAGGCCTGCGCGGCGATTGCCGCCGGTCACTTCAAGGCTGAAACGACGCCCTACGCGATCAGCGAAAGCCTGCCGAACCTGAAAACCGGTGAGATTCAAATCCGCCAGCGTTTGGCTGATACCGACGAAGGCCCGCGTCAGGATTCCAGCCTGGCCAATCTGGCCAAGCTGAAACCGGTCTTCCACGCGCGTGGTTCGGTCACTGCTGGCAATTCATCGCAGATGTCCGATGGCGCGGCGGCTGTCATGCTGGTTTCCGAAAAGATACTGCGCGAACACAACCTGACGCCGCTGGCTCGCTTTGCTGGTTACGCGGTGGGTGGTGTCGCCCCGGAAATCATGGGTATTGGCCCGATTGCAGCGATCCCCAAGGTGCTCAAACAAGTTGGCATCACGCAGGATCAACTGGACTGGATCGAACTCAACGAAGCCTTTGCGGCGCAGTCGATTGCCGTGATGAAAGAGTTGGGCCTCAATCCGGACAAGGTCAATCCGCTCGGTGGCGCCATTGCGCTTGGCCATCCGCTCGGGGCGACTGGCGCTATCCGTATTGCCACGTTGGCGCACGGTTTGCAGCGCACCGGCGGCAAATACGGCATGGTCAGCATGTGTATCGGCACGGGTATGGGCGCCGCCGGCATTATTGAGCGGATCTAACGGTCAACCGGGAAAAGCGGCCAATTTTTTAATGAAGCCGGCCTGGCTTGCCAAACTCTCCCCCGCCTGGCGGGCGCGCATGGTACGGATGGGGTTCAATCTCCATCCCGCCTTTCGCGGCTCCGGCGGGCGGGTGGTGCATGTTGCCAGCGATTTACGCCACATCCGCATTCGTTTGCCCTTGAGCTGGAAGACGAAAAATATCGTCGGCTCACTGTATGGCGGCTCGCTGTTTGCCATCACCGACGGGGCGCACCCGATGATGTTGATGGCGGCGCTCGGTGACGGCTATATCGTCTGGGACAAGGCAGCCAGCATTCGTTACCGCAAACCCGGCTTGTCGACGCTTTACGCTGATTTCGTCTTGAGCGATGCCGAAGTTTTATTCATCAAAGCCGAACTGGCCAAATGCCCGGAATTGGAGCGAACATATTTGGTCGAATTGAAGGACAAACAAGGCATCGTGCATGCCGAAGTCGAGCGCACGGTCTATATTGCAGATAAAACCTATTACCGACAAAAGAGCGGTGGAGGAGACAAATGATTTCATCAACACAACTGCGCAAAGCAGTGCTTGTTGCCGCATTAATCGCTACGCCGGCCTTGCAGGCCGCCGAAGTAGCCGGGGTCAAAGTGGACGACAAGCTGCGCATCGGCAGCAACGAACTGGTGCTCAACGGCGCCGGGGTACGCAGCAAACTGTTCATCAAGGTTTATGTCGGTGCGCTGTACGTCGGTCAAAAAGCGACGACTGCGCCCGCCATTCTCGATAGCACCCAGGCACGCCGCATGGTCATGCGCATGTTGCGCGATGTCGATGCTGACTCCCTGAGTGCGGCGCTTGAAGATGGGCTGAAAAGCAACCATACGCCGGCAGAGTTGGTCGAGATGAAGGTACAGAGCGATCAGTTGGCGGCGATCATGAAAGCCATCGGCAAGGCGCGCGAGGGTGACAGTATCGCCATCGATTTCTCTGCCGAAGGGATTGCCGTCAGCTTGAATGGCGAACCGCGCGGCAAGGTGGCAGGCGCTGGTTTTGCCAAGTCGCTGCTCAAGGTCTGGCTGGGAAATCAACCGGTAGATAATGCGCTGAAAAAAGCGCTGCTCGGTAGTTAGCACGGCAAACGGAGGAGACAATCATGGAAAAAATCTGGCTAAAAAGCTATCCCGAAGGCGTGCCGGCAGAGATCGACATCGACCATATTCCGTCGCTGGTGGCGCTGTTTGAAAAAGCCTGTGCGACCTATGCCGACAAAGTGGCCTACGTCAGCATGGGCAAGGAAATGACCTATCGCCAGCTTGACGAGGACAGCAAGGCCTTCGCCGGCTGGTTGCAGTCGCGAGGGCACAAGAAGGGCGAGCGCGTGGCGCTGATGATGCCCAATCTGCTGCAATATCCGGTGGCACTGTTTGGCACCTTGCGCGCCGGTTGCGTGGTGGTCAATTGCAACCCGCTTTACACCCCGCACGAGCTGGCGCACCAGCTCAAGGATTCGGGGGCGGTGGCGATTGTCATTGTGGAAAACTTTGCCCACACGCTGGAGCCGATCTTGGCGCAGACGGCGGTGAAGGATGTCATCGTCACGCCGATGGGTGAAATGCTGGGGGTCAAAGGTCTGATCGTCAATTTTGTTGTTCGGCATGTCAAAAAACTGGTGCCGGCCTGGCACCTGCCGACGGCGATCAACTTTGCCAGCGCCCTGGCTGCCGGTCGCAAGCACGGGAGCAAACCGGTTGCCCTGACCCAGGACGATATCGCCTTCCTGCAATACACCGGCGGCACGACGGGGGTTTCCAAGGGCGCCATGCTGACGCACGCCAACATCAGCGCCAATGTGATGCAGGCGTATTCCTGGATCAAGCCGGCGGTCAAGGAGGGCGAAGAGTTCATCCTCACCGCCTTGCCGCTTTATCACATCTTCGCCCTGACCGCGAATTGCCTGACTTTCCTGATGATCGGTGCGCGCAATCTGCTGATCGCCAACCCGCGCGACATTCCCGGCTTGATCAAGGATTGGTCGAAATATCCGATTACCGTGGTCACTGGCGTTAATACGCTGTTCAACGCGCTGCTCAATCACCCGGATTTTGCCAAGCTGGATTTCTCGACGCTGAACGTCACGCTCGGCGGCGGCATGGCGGTACAAGCGCCGGTGGCTGAGCGCTGGGTCAAAATGACCGGCAATCCGCTCCTGCAAGCCTACGGCCTGACGGAAACCTCGCCAGCGGCAACGATCAATCCGCTCAATTTGCCAGCCTTCAACGGCTCGGTAGGTTTGCCGATTTCATCGACAGAAGTCGTCATTCGCGACGATCATGGCCATGAGGTAACGCAGGGACAAATCGGCGAAGTCTGCATTCGCGGCCCGCAAGTCATGGTCGGCTACTGGCAGCTCCCGGACGAGACTGAGCACGTCATGTACCCGGATGGCTACCTGCATACCGGCGATGTCGGCTACATCGATAAAAATGGCTATGTTTTCCTGGTTGACCGTAAGAAAGACATGATTCTCGTCTCTGGCTTCAATGTTTATCCTAACGAAGTCGAGGAAGCAGTTGCCATGCTGGATGGTGTGGCTGAAGTGGCAGCAATTGGGGTGGCCGATGAGCACTCCGGCGAGGCGGTCAAAATTTTCGTCGTGCGCAAGCATCCGGGTATCACCGAGAAGGTGTTAATCGATCACTGCCGCACCTTGTTGACCGGTTACAAAATCCCCAAACATGTCGAATTCCGCGATGACTTGCCGCGCACCAACGTCGGCAAAATCCTGCGTCGCGCATTGAAAGAAGGCGCGTAATGGCGATCCCGGATTCACTGAACAAAAACCTGACCCTGCCGGTCATTTGCGCGCCGATGTTCATCGTCTCCAACCCGGAGATGGTTATCGCCCAATGCAAAAGCGGCGTCATCGGCTCCTTTCCGGCACTCAATGCGCGCCCGCAAGAGGTGCTTGACGAATGGTTGACGCGCATCACAACCGAGCTGGCGGCAGACCCTAATGCGGCGCCCTTTGCGGTGAACCAGATCGTCCATCCGTCCACCGGGCGGCTGGAACACGACATGGCGCTGTGCGTCAAACATCAAGTGCCATTGATCATCACCAGCCTCGCCGCACCGACCGCCATCGTGCCGCATGTGCATGGCTACGGCGGCAAAGTCTTCCACGACGTCATCAGCGTGCGCCATGCCGAAAAGGCGCTGGAGGCTGGGGTCGATGGTTTGATTCTGGTTTGCGCCGGGGCTGGCGGCCATGCTGGTACCTTGAGCCCGTTCGCACTGGTGGGCGAAATCCGCAAGTTTTACAACGGCCCGATTGCCCTTTCCGGGGCGATTTCAAGTGGTAGTGCCATTCTTGCAGCGCAGGCCATGGGCGCCGATTTTGCCTACATGGGCACGCGTTTCATTGCTACTCAAGAGGCCAATGCCGTTGATCCCTACAAGCAGGCGATTCTCGATTCTGCTGCGGTCGACGTCGTATACACCCCATATTTTACGGGCGTGCATGGCAACTATTTGAAGAAGAGCATCGTCGCCAGCGGCCTCGATCCGGCCAATCTGCCGGAGCGCGACAAGAGCGCGATGAACTTCGGCGGCGCCACCGCAGCCAAGGCCTGGAAGGATATCTGGGGCGCCGGGCAGGGCGTCGGCACCATCGATAATGTCGTGCCGGTCAGCGAACTCGTGGCCCGTTTGAAAACGGAATACCAAAGCGCCAAAACGGCACTGTGCTGCAATCAATTCTGACTTACTTCAGCGAATAACAGGAGACCCAAAAATGAGTGAATACAACGCACCGATCAAAGATATGCGTTTTGTCATGGATGAACTGGCCGGTTTCAAAGAACTGAGCCAGTTCCCCGCTTTCGAAGATGCGACGCCCGATCTGGCCGATGCTGTTCTCGAAGAAGCTGCCAAATTTACTGCCGGCGTGCTCTCGCCGCTCAACCGGATCGGCGATGTTGAAGGCGCCAAGCTGACACCCGCTGGCGTCACCACTGCACCCGGCTGGAAAGAAGCTTATAAAGCCTTCTGCGAAGCCGGCTGGAACGGCCTGGCAGCCCCCGCCGAATTCGGCGGCCAGGGCTTGCCAGATACGCTGGGCATCGCCACCCGCGAAATGGTTTGCTCCGCCAATCTTTCATTCAGCCTTGGCCCCTTGCTCACCACCGGCGCCGTCGCCGCGCTGATCACCTGCGCCAGCGACGAACTCAAAGCCATCTACCTGGAGAAAATGATCTCCGGTGAATGGACCGGCACGATGAACCTCACCGAGCCGCAAGCCGGCTCCGATCTGGCGCTGATCCGCTCGCGTGCCGAGCCGAATGGCGATGGCTCGTACAAGGTTTTCGGGCAAAAGATTTTCATCACCTACGGCGACCACGACATGACCGACAACATCGTTCATCTCGTTCTCGCCCGTTTGCCGGATGCCCCGGCTGGGGTCAAAGGCATTTCGATGTTCCTGGTGCCCAAATTCCTGGTCAATGCCGACGGCTCGCTCGGCGAACGCAACGATGCCTATTGCGTCTCGCTTGAACACAAGCTCGGCATCCACGCCAGCCCGACTTGCGTCATGGCCTACGGTGACAATGGCGGCGCCATTGGCTATCTGCTCGGCCAGCCCAATCGCGGCCTCGAATACATGTTCATCATGATGAACGAGGCTCGTCTCGGCGTCGGCTTGCAGGGTATCGCCATCGCTGAACGCTCCTACCAGCAAGCGCTGGAATATGCCCGTGAGCGCAAACAGGGCCGCGATGCCTTGACCGGCGAAGCGCTGGTCACGCTCGTCAAACATCCGGACATCCGGCGCATGCTGATGCTGATGAAGTGTCGCATCGAAGCCTGCCGCGCCATGGCCTACTACACCTCCGGCCTGCTCGACCGCGCCCATGCGCTGACTGATCCGGAAGAGAAAAAGCGCAACCTGTTCCTCGCCGAATTCATGATTCCCATCGTCAAAGGTGGCGGCACAGAAATGGGGATTGATGTCACCTCACTCGGCATCCAGATCTGGGGCGGCATGGGCTTCATTGAAGAAACCGGCGCCGCCCAGCACTGGCGCGATTCGCGCATCACCACCATTTACGAAGGCACGACCGGCATTCAGGCCAACGACCTGCTGTTCCGCAAACTGATGCGCGATCAGGGCGCGACGGCCAAAGTTGTCTTTGGCGAGGTTCACGCCACCGCCAAAGCCTTGGGTGCTTCCAGCAAACCGGAACTGCAAATCATCGGCCAGCGCCTCGGTGTTGCCTTGAAAGCCTGGACCGAAGCCACTGAATGGCTGGCCACCAACGCAAAAACTGGCCTCTCTGGCGTGTTGACCGCAGCAGTGCCGTACATGCACCTCGCCGTCACCGTTTGCGGCGGCTGGTTCATGGGCAAAGCAGCGCTGGCTGCTTCCGGTTACCTCGACCAAGGCGAAGGAGACACCGTCTTCTACAAAGCCAAAATCGCCACCGCCTGCTTCTATGCCGACCAGATATTGCCGCAAGCAACGGCCTATGGCGAGACAGTTCGCGCTGGTGACCGTGCGCTGCTGGGGATGGGCGACGAGTTATTCTGAAACTGAGCGAAGCTGCTGAAAAAAAGGCACCGCGAGGTGCCTTTTTTGTGTGTGCCTCAACCGCCGCCCAGCGTCACCATCAACTCACCTTGTGCATTGTGCTGCTTGGCGCGGGTTGAGCGTCGGCGCTGATAAACGCCCTGGCTGTTCATGTCCCAGCCTTGCTGGTTATCGGCGAGGTAGAACTTGAGACCTTCGGTGATGACCCGCTTTTTTAGTTTCGGATCGAGGATGGGGAAGGCCAACTCAATGCGCTTGAAGAAGTTGCGATCCATCCAGTCGGCACTCGACAGGTAAATGTGCTCCTTGCCGCCAGCATAAAAATAGAAAATCCGGTGGTGTTCAAGGAAGCGGCCAATGATCGAACGGACGCGGATGTTCTCAGACAGGCCGGGTACGCCGGGACGTAGTGCACACACGCCGCGCACGAGGAGGTCGATCGAAACGCCGGCTTGTGAGGCTTCGTAAAGCGCGTTGATAACTTCCGGCTCAAGCAGGGAGTTCATCTTGGCCACAATCATCGCCTTGCCGCCGGCTTTGGCCGTCTCGGCTTCGGCCTGAATGCCGGCCACGACATTGGGGTGGAGCGTAAAAGGTGCCTGCCACAGGTGTTTCAGGGTGCGTGCCTTGCCTAGCCCGGTGAGTTGCTTGAATACCTCGCTGACGTCGTGGGTGATTTCTTCATTGCAGGTCATCAATCCAAAATCGGAGTAGAGGCGGGCGGTGCGCGGGTGGTAATTGCCGGTACCGAGGTGAGCGTAACGCACCAGGCCGCTGTCTTCGCGGCGGACAATGAGTAGCGCCTTGGCGTGGGTCTTGTAGCCGACAACACCATAGACGACATGAGCGCCGACTTCTTCCAGCTTGGTCGCCCAGCTGATGTTGGCTTCCTCATCGAAACGCGCCATCAATTCGACGACGACGGTGACTTCCTTGCCACTTTGGGCGGCGCGAATCAGTGAGGCCATCAAGACCGAGTCGGTGCCGGTGCGGTAGACCGTCATTTTGATCGCCACCACGCGTGGATCATTGGCGGCTTGGTTGAGCAGTTCGATGACTGGCGCAAACGACTGGTAGGGGTGATGGAGCAGAATATCGCCACGGCGAATGCTGTCAAAAATGTTCATGCCCTTGCCGACAGCCTTGGGCAGGCCGGGAACGAAATTGGCGAATTTCATATCCGGGCGATCCACCCAGTCAGGTACCTGCATCAGCCGTACGAGATTGACCGGGCCATTGACGCGATAGAGATCGGCTGGGGTCAGCGCAAATTGGGCGAGCAGGAAATCGGCCATTGCCGGCGAGCAGTTTTCTGCCACTTCGAGACGCACGGCATCACCAAAATGGCGGTGCGGAAGTTCACCCTGCAATTTGGTGCGTAGATTGGTGACTTCTTCTTCATCGACGAAGAGATCGGAATTGCGCGTGGCACGGAATTGATAGCAGCCCAGCACGGTCATGCCGGTGAACAATTCACCGACAAATTCATGCAGGATTGATGACAGGAAGACAAAGCCATAAGCGCAGCCGGAGAGTTCTTCCGGTAGCTTGATCACGCGCGGCAGGACGCGTGGTGCCTGGACAATGGCAGCATCGGAACTGCGTCCGAAAGCATCTTTGCCTTCCAGTTCAATAGCAAAATTCAGGCTTTTGTTGAGCACCTTGGGGAAAGGATGCGAGGGGTCAAGCCCGATGGGTGTTAGTACCGGCACCATTTCCTGAATGAAATAATTGCGGATCCACTCACGTTGTGCCTCGTTCCAGGTAGAGCGACGCAAAAAGCAGATGCCTTGCCCGACAAGCGCCGGCAAAATAACTTCATTGAGGTGACTATACTGATCGTGGACGATGGAATGCGCTTCGGCAGTCACTAAACGGTAGGCTTCCTGCGCTGTTTTGCCGTCGTAACTCAAGGTTTGCGCACCGGCCTTGATTTGCTCCTTGATACCGGCCATGCGAATTTCAAAAAATTCGTCAAGATTGCTGGAGACGATGCACAAAAAACGCAGGCGCTCCAAGAGCGGCATGCGCTCATCAGTGGCTTGCGCCAAAACGCGGCGATTAAAGGCCAGCAGGCCAAGTTCGCGATTCAGGTAGTTTTCGGTTGGGTACAGGGGATGGGTATTCAGACGGATCATTACGGTCTCCACACTTTTCTTGAAGTATATGCGCCAAGACTGCTATTTTGTTGCACCAATATGACCGGGAGGTGACAGTCAGGGCTGCGTGCCTTGAAGAGCCGCCAAGTTTCGGTGCTGTTTGCTATCGACCAAAGAACGGTCAAAAAATTGCCGGGTGCTGTGTCTGATTGCGCCTTTGCTACTCCGCTTTCAGCAATCCTTTCAGCTTGGCAAACGGTGAGTGTGTTGCTGTGCCTTTGAGCTGGGTTGTGCTGTCCGTGTATCCCCGATCAGCCTCGATTTGCTTCTGGTGTTCATTGTCGTGGCAGTAGAGGCAGAGAAGCTCCCAGTTGCTGCCGTCTGACGGGTTGTTGTCGTGGTTGTGATCGCGATGATGCACCGTCAGTTCGCGCAAATTGGTGTGGGTAAATTCTCGCGCGCAGCGACCGCAAATCCAGGGGTGGATTTTCAGGGCGCGCTCGCGATAGCCTTTCTCGCGAGCTTCGCCGGCCTTGCGCGCATCGAGGACGATACGGTCGAGTCGTTGGTGGTCAATATTACTCATGATTTTCTGTCAGCTTGGGTCAGGTGGTTGATTGGTTTTCTTACCGACAGTATAGCGGGGGTAATTGGCGGATACGGCCTGCCCCGTACCCGCCTTTTTCTTACTCCTTGATTGCTTCAATCGCGATGTCGATGCGCACTTCATCACCGACGTAAGGCGCGTTCTTGCCCATGTTGAAGTCGGTACGCTTGACGGTGGTGTAGGCATTGGCGCCGAGCGCATCCTTCTTGACCATCGGGTGCGGCATGGTGTGGAAGGAGGTGACGGTGAGTGTGACCGGCTTGGTGACGCCCTTCAGGGTCAGGTTGCCTTCGATCGTGGCCGGCTTGTCGCCTTCAAAAACGACCTTGGTGGACTTGAAGGTGGCGGTCGGGTGCTTGGCGGTGTCGAGGAAGTCTTCGCCCTGAATGTGCTCGTTGAAGACATCGGAACCGGTGCTCACTGATTTGGTGTTGATGACGATATCGACGGAACCCGTTTTGGCTGCCTTGTCAAAAACGACCTTGCCGGAAGTCTTGTCAAAACGGCTGAGTTGGACCGAGTAACCCAGGCGGTTGTAGGAGAAGCGCGGGAAGGTGTGGGTCGGTTCGACGTTGAAGGTTTCGGGGGCGGCCAGTGCCGGAGCGGCAACGGTGGCGGCGAGGATGAGTGCGGCGGAAAGTTTGCTCAGTTTTTGCATGGTGATTCTCCTGTTATGGGTTGGGGTTTATTTACTTGTTGCGGTGATACGGAATTTGACGAGCACATCATTGGCGACGATGTCGAACTTGGCCCAACTGCCTTCGCCAATCGAGAAATCGGCGCGGCGGATGGTGAAGCTGCCTTCGAAGATGCCGTTTTTTCCTTGGGCGGTGAAGGTGGCGGGAACGACGACATCCTGCGTTTTGCCCTTGATGTTCAACTGGCCGGTGACTTCATATTTGTTGCCGCCGAGTGCCTTGACGCCGGTTGAAACAAACTTGGCGGTCGGGAAAACCTTGGTGTTGAACCACGGCTTGCCGGCGACTTCGTCATCGCCTTCCTGAGCGCCGGTATCGACGCTGGCGAGTTCGACATCGAAGCTGGTTTTGGCGGCGGTAGGTTTGGCCGGATCGAAATTCAACTGGCTGGAAAAACGCTTGAATCTGCCGTCGACCGCAACATTCATCTGTTTATAGACAAAGTTGATGGCGCTTTTGTCCGGCTGAACCTGGGTGTATTCGACAGCGTGTGCTGAAAGTGTTGTCGCGAGGGCTAAGGCGAGGGCGATACGTTTCATGTCAGTTCTCCTTGGAATGTTGGGGCAACATGCGAGTGAGGATGTCGTCCTTGTCGATGAAGTGATGTTTGAGGGCGGCGCCAATGTGACCAACGAGGGTGGCGACGAAGAGCAGGTTGAGACTCATATGGATGGTCTGCAGCAGATCGCCCAGTTCCTTGTTTTTTCCCAGCAGATCAGGAATGGGCAGGATGCCGAACCAGACGGTCTGGAAACCCTTGGCCGAACTCATCAGCCAGCCGGAGAGCGGAATCGCCAGCATCAACCCGTAAAGTGCCAGATGGCCGGCGTGCGCTGCCAACTGCATCAGTTTTGGCATGCTGGCGGGTAGCGCAGGCGGAATGTGCGTAATGCGCCAGCCGAGGCGGACCAGTACGAGCAGGAAGGCGGTAACGCCAGCCCATTTGTGCCACGAGTAGAGCTGCAATTTTTCCGGGGAGAGCGGCAGGTCATGCATGTAAAAGCCAAGGGCGAGCAGGCCGAAGAGCAGGATGGCCATCAGCCAGTGCAGGGCTTTGGCGGTGCTGGTGTAGTGGTTTGTCACGGTCAACCTCCTTATTGGGGCAAAAATTTGTAGGCATCCATGGCGATCACGTAATTGTCGATCCCGGCATGGAAACGTTCTGCTTTCGCTGCTTCACCGCCTGCGCCGAGTGCGACAAAAAGCGGTAGCAAATGTTCATCGCTCGGATGGGCCTGAGCCGCGCCCGGTGCTTGACGACGGTAGTCGAGCAGGGCAGGAGTGTCGTGAGCGACCAGGCGCTCGGCCAGCCAATCGGTAAATTGGCGCACATAGGCGGGTGTCTGCCCGTTGTTTTGTGCAGCTTGCTGATAATCGCGCAGGTTGTGCGTGACATTGCCCGAGGCGATCACCAGAAAACCCTTGGCGGCGAGTGGCGCCAGCGCCTGACCCAGTGCGTAGGCCTGTTGCGGGCCGCCCCGGCTCTGGATCGAGAGTGGAATCACCGGCACATCGGCTTCCGGGAACATCAGGCGCAGCGGCACCCAGGCGCCGTGGTCGAGGCCGCGTTCGGCATCTTCTGCCACCGGCAATCCGGCAGCCTTGATGGCGGCGACGACTTCATTGGCTGCTTCGCGACAGCCCGTCGCCGGGTAGCGCAGGGTGTAAAGCTCATCGGGGAAACCCCAGAAGTCATGGATGGTTTCCGGACGCTCGGCAAAACCAACGGTTGGCAGCGCCGTGTCCCAATGTGCGCTAACGACGATGATGGCGCGTGGCTGGGGCAGGGTACGTACGGCTGTCGTCAATGCTGCACCGGCTGCACCCGGGCGTAGCGCAAAGGTCGGCGCGCCGTGGGGAACAAAGAGAGCGGTAGGTGAAGGTGACATGTGGACTGACTCCAGAAGCGATGACTGCACTTTAAGCTTCTTGCTTGCAGCGAAATAGCCGACAATCTGCAAATCATTATTGCTGGAGTTGCAACAATGGACAGGCTTGATGCGATGAAACTTTTCGTTCGCGTTGCTGAACTCGGCAGCTTTGCCGCCGTGGCACAGCAATTGGGCGTCGCGCGCTCGGTGGTCACGCGGCAGATCGCCGGGCTGGAAGCGCACCTTGGCGTCAAGTTGATGGCGCGCAGCACCCGGCGGCTATCGCTCACCTCGGCCGGCACCGCCTATCTGGAAAAATGTCGGGTGATATTGAATCTGGTTGAAGCGGCGGAAACCGATGTCGCCGAGGAACGCCTGACGCCGCGCGGCAATATCCGGATGAGCCTGCCGCTCAGTTTCGGCCTCAAACGACTGGCCCCGCTCCTGCTCGATTTTTCGCAACGCTACCCGGAAGTCGGGCTGGATATGGATTACAGCGACCGCCGGGTCAAGCTGATTGAGGAAGGGATTGATCTGTCGATCCGCATCACCCGGCGGCTGGATGGCGGCGATGTAGCGCGCAAAATCGGCACTGGGCGCATGCAGGTGGTCGCCGCAAAAAATTACCTCG
>JAQTZQ010000112.1 GCA_028687645.1 Rhodocyclaceae bacterium | reverse complement strand
GCTTCGTAGGTCAGGGTGCCGGAACGGGAAACCACGCCGATGCGGCCCTTGCGGTGGATGTGACCCGGCATGATGCCGATCTTCACTTCGTCCGGGGTGATCAGACCGGGGCAGTTCGGCCCGAGCAGCAGGGTCTTCTTGCCGCCAGCAGCTTCCTTGGCCTTCATCTTGTTGCGCAGGATCAGCATGTCGCGAACAGGAATGCCTTCGGTGATACAGATGGCCAGATCAAGGTCGGCTTCAACAGCTTCCCAGATCGCAGCGGCAGCACCCGGGGGCGGCACGTAAATGACGGAAACGGTAGCGCCGGTGGTCTGGGCAGCTTCCTTCACGGAACCAAAGATAGGAATGTTGAAGATGGACTCGCCAGCCTTCTTCGGGTTCACGCCGGCAACGAAGCATTCCTTGCCGTTGGCGTATTCCTGGCACTTTTCCGTATGGAACTGACCGGTCTTGCCGGTGATGCCCTGGGTGATGATGCGGGTGTTCTTATTGATGAAAATGGACATTCAATAGCTCCTTACTTGACCGCAGCAACGATCTTGGTGGCGGCTTCGGCCATGGAATCGGCAGAGATGATCGGCAGACCGGAATCCTTGAGGATCTGCTTGCCCATATCTTCGTTGGTACCCTTCATACGCACAACGAGCGGCACGCTGAGTTTGGTTTCCTTGGCGGCGGCAACCACACCGGCAGCGATGGTGTCGCACTTCATGATGCCGCCGAAGATGTTGACCAGGATGCCCTTGACCTTGGTGTTCTTGAGCATGATCTTGAAGGCTTCGGTGACCTTCTCGGTCGTGGCACCGCCGCCAACGTCGAGGAAGTTGGCTGGCTCGGCGCCGAACAGCTTGATAGTGTCCATGGTGGCCATGGCCAGACCGGCACCGTTCACCAGACAGCCGATGTTGCCGTCGAGGGAGATGTAGGCCAGATCGAACTTGGAGGCTTCCACTTCGTCGGCATCTTCTTCGTCCAAGTCGCGCATGGCGACGATCTCTTCCTGACGATAGAGGGCGTTGGAGTCGAAGTTGAACTTGGCGTCAATGGCCTTGACGGTGCCGTCGCCTTCGTGAATCAGCGGATTGATTTCGGCCAGCGAAGCATCCGTTTCCATGTAGCACGTGTAGAGTTTTTTCAGCGTGTCGATACAGGCCGGAATCGACGACTCCAGCATGCCCATGCCCTTGGCCAGGGTCAGCGCCTGCTCGTCGGTCAGTCCAATCAACGGGTTGATGAAAACCTTGACGATTTTTTCTGGCGTCTTGTGGGCGACTTCTTCGATGTCCATGCCGCCTTCGTAGGAGGCCATCATCGCGACGGACTGCGTGGCGCGATCAGTCAGCGCCGCAACGTAGTACTCGTGCTGGATGTCAGCGCCTTCTTCGATCAGCAGGTGACGAACCTTCTGGCCTTCCGGGCCGGTCTGGTGCGTGATCAGTTGCATCCCGAGGATCTGACCGGCGTATTCACGGACTTTTTCCAGCGACGTTGCGACCTTGACGCCACCACCCTTGCCACGGCCACCAGCGTGAATCTGGGCTTTAACAACCCAGACCTTGCCACCCAGGGTTTCAGCTGCCTTGACTGCGTCTTCGACGGTCGTACAGTGAATCCCGCGCGGAACCGTAACGCCGAATTTCTTCAGGAGTTGTTTGCCCTGATATTCGTGAATTTTCATGCGCTTTCCTTGCGTTTAGTTAAATTACTATCGATGAGCAGTAGTCGCTAAAACCCACCTTCGACTCTGCCCGGTTATACCGCCATTGGAACCGAAAATCTTACCACAAAGCGAGAGGTAAATTCATGCCGAAATTCATAATTATGAGCCAAGCAAACGAAGACGCGACCCTTGCCAAAATTTCCATATTCCCTCAGAAAAAGCACTCTGATTGATCTGCCTCAAGTGATTTTCACTCGTGAAACGGCAAAATTTTGAGCTCAAGGGAGAAAAATAAATGAAAAATGGACACCACGCGATCGAAACCGCAAGCCGCGACGAAATTTCCGCACTTCAAACCGAGCGTCTAAAATGGACACTCAATCACGTTTACAACAATGTGGCGCACTACAAAGCCAAGTTCGACGCTGCTGGCATCCACCCTGACGATTTCAAATCTCTTGCCGATCTATCGAAATTTCCTTTTACAACCAAAACCGATTTACGTGACAACTACCCTTACGGCATGTTCGCCGTACCGCGCCAGGAAGTCGTCCGCGTTCACGCTTCCAGCGGTACCACCGGCAAGCCCACTGTGGTTGGCTACACCCAAAAAGACATCGACATCTGGGCTGATCTCATCGCCCGCTCGATTTATGCCGCCGGTGGCCGCAAGGGCGATATCGTTCATATCGCCTATGGCTATGGCCTTTTTACCGGCGGCCTGGGTGCCCATTACGGGGCCGAGCGCCTTGGCTGCACAGTAATACCGATGTCGGGTGGGCAAACCGAGAAACAGGTGCAATTAATCTGTGACTTCAAACCCGATATCATCATGGTAACGCCCTCCTATATGCTCAATATTGCCGACGAGTTCCGGCGCCAGGGCATCGACCCGCGCAGCACGCAATTGCGCATCGGCCTGCACGGCGCAGAGCCGTGGACCGATGCCATGCGCGGCGAAATTGAAGCCGCTTTCGACATTCAGGCTATTGATCTTTATGGTTTGTCCGAAGTTATCGGCCCCGGTGTTGCCAGCGAATGCGCTGAAAGCAAGGATGGCCCGGTGATCTGGGAAGATCACTTTTACCCTGAAATCATTGATCCGCTCACTGGCGAGGTATTACCCGAAGGTAGCCAGGGCGAATTGGTATTCACCTCACTGACCAAGGAGGCGATGCCCGTCATCCGCTACCGCACCCGCGACCTGACCCGCCTCCTTCCTCCGACCTCGCGCTCGATGCGGCGGATTGGCAAAATCACGGGGCGTTCCGACGATATGCTGATCATTCGCGGCGTCAATGTATTCCCGACCCAGATCGAAGAACTTATTCTCAAACAACCGAAGCTGTCACCGCATTACGTTCTCGAAGTCACCCGCGACGGCCATCTTGACTCAATGAAGGTGAATGTTGAACTCAAACCCGAATTCGAATTCGCCACCAGTGCCGAGAAAGAATTTGTCGCCCACGATCTGCAACACCATATCAAATCTTATATTGGCATCTCGGCACGAATTGACGTGGTTGAAATGGGGGGGATTGAGCGATCAATTGGTAAAGCCAAAAGGGTGATTGACAAGCGAAAATCGGAATAACACCAAAAACTCAGTACACTACTGCGTTTTATCGCCTCACCCAATTTGGAGAATGAAACATGCAAGGATCTTTTGAGTACAAAGTTGACGCCAACGGGGACAAAGTAGTTCTGGGCATCGATTTGGATTCGGTCAGCGCCAAGGCCCTTGTTCGCCTGAATCGTTACATCAACTGGGCTGACGTTCTCAAGTTGACCGAAAATGATCCAGAGGCAGCTTATGCGGCGGAGCGCCTGCATACGGCGCTGCAGCATCTGGGCAATTAATTTGTCGCCTTTACGGGAGGCAATCAACCTCCCGTAATTGATCAGCCACCTTAGTGGCTAGTGCCTTCCGATTTAGTAATCTTGTTCCACACGTTGTATTTGCCGACTGGTTTCTTCATCGGCAGGCGCTTCACTTCCTTCAGTGTCTCAGCGTCGTAAATAATAATTGCACCATCCATATCCCACAGACTGGCAAGCACATATTTGCCATCCTTGGTGAATTCGACGTGAGCGAAAGTTTTGCCCGGTGCCGGTTTGATTTCTGCGACCACCTCCAGGGTTTGTTTGTCGATCACCTGCATGGTGTCCTTGAAATCCTTGCTCATCATCGAATCGGTCCACGCGTAACGACTATTTTCGTGGCTACGCATGAAAAATCCAGGGCCACGAGTTTTGATTTGCTTGATTGTCTTCCAGGTTTTCATGTCGATGATACTGATCAGACCTTGGTTCAGATTTGGCGTTGCCATCACGGTTTTAGCCTGCCCTGTGTCATCCTTCCAGGTCCAGCTAATGCCAGAGCCGAGGTGCGGCATACCGGGGAGTTCGAGGTCAGCAATTTTTTTGCGCGCATCCAGATTAACGACTTGGCCGCTAACCGCAGTCTTGGCGTCATTGCGTGAAGCGCCCATTACTTCGTCGTAACCCTGGGTAAAGTAAAAGTCGTCGAGATAATCGTCGAGCTTGGTACGCCGAGGGTTCAGAAAGCCGGGGATGAAGGCGCCTTCTTTGTACTTGAAGTCGTGAATCATACCGGTGGGAATATCATCCGCCTTGGGGTTGTATGAAATTTCCCACACCTCTTTGACATCCTTCAATGCGGCAACAAAGCTCTGGCGTGGGCTGGCGTCGTAGACAGCCGAGACGCGCGAACTGCTTGTACCCTCCTTGTCACCGACCGGCAGGATTTTGGCGACATTCAAGTCGGCATCAAGTACAACCAGGCTGTGCGGCAGGTAGTTAGCCACAGCCACCCACTTGCCATCGCCGGACACCGCCGCGTTACGCGTATTGATGCCGGCGCGTACTTCGGCGATAACTTTGAGGTTCCACATATCGAATTTAGTGACCCAACCATCACGCGAGGCGAAGAAGACGTAGCGCCCATCCGGCGTGAATTTCGGCCCGCCATGCAGGGCGTAACGCGACTGAAAACGGTGGATCGGTTCGAGCTTGTCGCCATCGAGAATGGAAACATGGTGATCGCCGGATTCGACGACAACAAACAGGTTCATCGGGTCAGCCTTGAATTGCGGCTTGTCCGGCAGCGGCTGTTTTTCATGGACGATGCGCGAGGCATTGATTTCCGTTTCACCCCACACCGGCATCGGTTTGATTGGCGTGTAGGCGTAGTCGACCAAGGCCTTGATCTCATCGGCTGAGAGCTTGTCACCAAACCCCAGCATCTGCGATGCGGTACGCCCTTCACGGATGACTTTCTCGGCCTCCTGCTTGCGTAGGCGCGCCAGATTCTCCGGCAACAAGGCCGGGCCGATACCGCCCAGACGATCGGCGCCATGACAAGAAGCGCAGTGCTCTTTGAAGTTGGCCGGCGCATCCGCCGCCCAAGTTGACAATGTTACGGTCGACAGCAAAAACAGGCCAAAAATTTGGTGGCGCGGCAGCGTTACTCTCACAGTCCAATCTCCTCATCCGACAAATAACAACCCGGATCTTCCGCCCAGGCATCGCCGGTCATCTGCTGCGCACGAACGCGAGTATTGCCGTTACAAATATCGAGATAAGCACATTCGCCGCAACGCCCCTTGACGGCGCGCGGATGCTGCTTGAGGCCGGCCATCAGGGCATCCGAGGTATCCGGCCAGATTTGCGAGAAGGGCCGCGTTTTAACGCTGCCCAGGGTGTGGTGCCACCACATGGTATCGGGATGCACATTGCCCAGATTGTCGATATTGGCTACATTGACACCCGACGAGTTGCCGCCCCACTGGCGCAACTTGGCCTCGACATGCGCCGCCTTGTCGGGAAAGCGCCGGCGCACCCAGTGCAGAAAATAGACGCCGTCAGCATCGTTATTGCCGGTCGTGAATTCCTTGTTCAGCCCACGCTGGTTGTACTCCCAGCAGGTATCGAACAGGAGGTCCATCGCCCAGCGCGTCAGCTTGTGCTGGGCGTCATCCTTGCGATTCTTGTTGCCGCGCCCGGCGTAGTTGAGGTGCGAAAAATAGAAACGGTCAATGCCTTCATCCTCGACCAGCTTGAGCAGTTCGGGCAGATCATGGGCATTGTCCTGCGTCATGGTGAAGCGCACGCCGATTTTCAGGCCAAGATCACGGCACAGGCGGATGCCTTTCAGCGAAGCCTCAAAGGCGCCATCCATACGGCGGAACTTGTCATGCGTTTCACGAATACCATCGAGCGAGACGCCAACGTAATTGAAATCACACTCGGCGATCTGGTCGATGTTGTTTTCGTCGATCAAGGTGCCGTTGGACGACAGCCCAACGTAAAAACCCTTGGCCTTGGCGCGCTTGGCAATCTCGTAAATATCCGGCCTTAACAGCGGTTCACCGCCGGAAAGAATAAGCACCGGGACTTTGAATTCCTTAAGATCATCCATCACACCATAAACCTGCTCGGTAGTCAGCTCGCCGGGGAAATTGGTGTCAGCCGAAATCGAATAACAGTGCTTGCAGGTCAAATTACAGCGCCGGATCAGATTCCAGATCACCACCGGGCCGGGGGGATTGCGCTTGGGGCCGAGCGGTGTTGGCTCGGCGATTTCCTGCATGTATTGCGAGATGCGAAACATGGATTTCCTTGATTTTTGGCTTCGGCGTATTCAACGTTACTGGGTATATTCGTGCCTTGACGTGGGTCAAGCGAGATGCAACACCACACAACAAAGCGCTCCAAGGTCAGGCCCCGCCCTCATCCTCCTGATCTCGAAGCTTGACGTTTGAGACCAGGACTTTGTCTACCCGGTTCCCATCCATATCCATCACTTCAAAGCGCCAACCTGCAGCGCTAAAGTGGTCTGTGGGTGCGGGAATACGACCCAAGGCATGCATGATGAAGCCACCCAAGGTGTGAAACGCGCGCTCATCCTCACCAGGAAGATCGTCCTCAATATCGAGAATCGATTTGAAACGCTCAACCCCGACATCCCCGTCAACCAACCAGGAGCCATCCTCGCGCTGCACCATATCCCTATCTTCAGGCGCCTCGGGCACGGACAATTCGCCAACGATAGAAGCCAGCACATCGGTCAGCGTCACCAAACCCTGAACGTCGCCATACTCGTCAACAATCAATGCGAACTGAAGGCGGGCGCGCCGGAAGCTTTCCAGCAACTGGGTAGTGGTGACCGTTTCCGGAACATACAACGGCGGATGCAGCACCGACTCAATATCAAGCGCCGAAATGCAGTGGCCGGGCAACGCCTTCTTGAGCAAATCGCCAGTTTGCAGGATGCCGAGAATATGTTCCAAACCATCGCGACAAACAACGAGCCGCGAGAATTCTGTGGCCGCAATACGCTGCCGGACAGCCCCTTCATCCTCATCAAGATCAACGACGAACATCTCTCGCCGCGGTGTCATGATCGCGGCGATACGTTGCTCATCAAGCCGCAGCACGTTGGAGACGAGTTCCTGCTCGCTTTCATGAAACACCCCGGCCTCCGCCCCCTGCTCCATCAGCACATTAATCTCGTCGTCAGTAACCGGCTGCTCTTCTTTGGCGCGTGCGCCCAAAATACGCAAAATGACAGCGCAGGAAGTTGACAAAACAACCACCAACGGATGGGTAATGCGGGCCAGGACAATCATGGGTCGGGCAATTAAAGAGGCTATCCCCTCGGGGGCGAGCATCGCCAGACGCTTCGGCACCAACTCGCCAACCACCACCGAAAAATAAGTCAGGCCGACCACCGTAATCGTTAGCGCCACGGTTTTGGCGTAGGGTTCCAGAAATGGAATCCCTGCCAGCCACTCAGCCAAGGGGTAGGCCACCGCAGCTTCGCCAATGGCGCCACTGAGAATACCGACCGAGGTAATGCCGACCTGAATCGTGGAAAAGAAGCTGGACGGTTCCTGGTGCAGCGTCAGCGCCGCCTTGGCACCCAAACTGCCGTCATCTGCCAGATTTTGGAGCCGGGATTTACGCGACGAAACGACGGCAATTTCGGACATGGCGAACAGGCCATTGACGAGAATCAGGACAAAAATAAGTGCTATATCCATATCGGAAGTCGCCCATTGCCAAACCGGCACGCAACTTCGGTGTTGAGACGGCAACGATTGTAGCAGGGTAGCCAATCTGGCATTTAAAGGGCCCCAGCCCTCAGCCCCGACAGCATGCAACTCTGCTCTTGGGGGAAACCCTTGATTTCCAATTTTAAAAATACAGTTTCCCGGCACCAAAGTACGCTGGCGTCCTGCAAGGCTTGTATGTGTAGCAAAACGGTAACCGTATTGAAATCAAGCACTTTGCCAACCCAATTAAACTGGGCAGGCATTTTGAAGATGTTGGCGGTTGCCTCCAAGCAAAGGCAAGAAAGCCACAAATATTTAGCCCAAAAACTTCATCTCAAGGAGATTTACATGCCCCCAATCAGAAACGTTCTTTTTCTATGTACAGGGAATTCGGCTCGTTCGATCATGGCCGAAGCCATCATGAACGATATCAGCATCAACAAAGGCTGCTTCAAGGGATTTAGCGCAGGTAGCAGGCCATTGGGCGTAGTCAATCCATTGGCTTTGAAACAGCTGGAAAACCTCCATCTATCAACCGCCGGCTTGCGCAGCAAATCCTGGGAAGAGTTCAGCGGCGCCGATGCCCCTGCCTTGGACTTTGTTTTTACCGTCTGCGACAACGCCGCCGGAGAACTTTGTCCGGTTTGGCCGGGGCAGCCCATGACTGCGCACTGGGGGATTCCTGATCCGGCCATCGCTGAAGGCACAGACCTGGAAAAACAGCGGGCTTTTGTCGAAGCCTTCCGCCAGTTGCGCAATCGCATCGAGCTACTCACCAACTTGCCCTGGGACAAGCTTGACAAAATCTCCCTGCAAAAACATCTCGACGAGATTGGAAATTCCTGACTTTCGGTCAACCCCGACTAATTTCTTTGACCATTACGCAGTTGCGTCCATTCTTTTTGGCGGCATAGGCCGCTTCATCAGCGGCTTTGAAGAGGGTTTGAAAATCCGTCTGTTCACCGCGAGCAACGGCACCAACACCGATGCTCGCGGTCACCGTCAACCCGGCTGGACGTAGCGCTTCAAGCTCGCAGCGCAGTGTTTCGGCAAAACTCTGTGCCTTGCGCGAATCGCGATTTATCAGGACAACGACAAACTCCTCACCGCCTGAGCGTGCCGCGATCTCGCCACTGTTGCAGAGCTTTCGGATCAAGGCCCCGGTTTCGGCAAGCACGACATCGCCCACATCGTGGCCGTGGGCATCGTTGATATGCTTGAAATGGTCAAGGTCAAGCACCAGAAGGCTGACCGGAATGGCATGGCGCAATGCCTCTGGTACGCGCTTGGCAGCAATGTCGGCCATGTAGTGGCGGTTAAAAAGGCCCGTAAGTTGGTCAGTCATCGCCAGACGGCGCAAGTGTTCGCGCTGCGCTTCAGACTCGTCAAGCAGTTGCGCCAGATGAACCATGTTACGCACCCGGGCGGCGAACTCGTCCTCCTGAACCGGCTTCGAAATAAAGTCATTGGCCCCGAGGCGCAGTAATTCGATTTTGCGCGCCGAATCGTTGAGCCCAGACACTGCCAAAATCGGGATACGAGCCGCTCTGCCCTCCATCTGACGGATGCCACGCACCAGCCCAAGCCCTGTCATGTTGCCTTCAAGTTGAACATCGGTAACCACGAGATCGGTCTTACGCTTGCCAATCCCAGCCAAGGCATCCTCGGCGCGCGCGAATATTTGGGCTGTCATACCGAGGCGATCGAGCATTTTTTCGAAAATATTGGCGACTGAGCGGCTATCCTCAACAACCAGCGCATGCCCTTTAAGGCGCGCTGTGATCATTTCGCTGGCCTCCTGGCGACCAATGAAATCGGCGAGCGCCTCGACATCGGACTTGGCAAAAACTTCGGTGATGCCGGCAGCAAGCGCTTCGTTGGTGGTTTGCGTATCGTCGTTTCCCGAAAGTAGCAAAATCGGCACTTTCTCACCGTTGCCACCAAGGCGCAGCGCGCGGGCAAATTCGATCCCCTTGCCATCGGCAAGAATACCCTCAATACAGATCAGGTCGAACCCACTCTTGCCGAACAAATCACGCGCTTCGGCGATGGAACTACAGTAGGTAGCAGGCTGGGTCAGGAAAGACAAATGTCGTTTGAGAACCTGCTGTACGAAGCGCGATGCGACAGCAATCAGAACCTGCATAAGTACTCCTGCTTCTGGCACATAAGAGTCTTGGCTCTTGGGTCAAAGAAATTTGGCCATTTGGCCGCTGGATCAGGATGTGATGCAATGCGCCTTCAGGATATCGCACTCGTATTGCAAACGCACCGCTGGCGATGAAAAATGGACGCTTTCCCGCCCAGTTTGGCTACGGTTACGGTCAACGGTGATTTTGAGCGTAAAAATGAGCCAGCGAACCACCTCAAGCCCTAATATATACTCCACCAATGACCCCAAATACCCTAAAAACAGCCGGCAATGAACCGGTACTTCCTGGCCGCTGGGCTGAAGAAGTGGAGAAACAGTTAGTCACCGGCGAAAGCGTTCATGCCTGGGTAGAAATTGATCTGGATACCCGCTTGCAGTTCACCAAGGGCTTGGTCGCCATTACCAATCATCGGCTCATCGCCAAGGCACCTGATGACGCGCAATGGGGCTCATGGCCACTGCGCGCCGGACTCAAATTGAGTCATCTTGACCATGCCGGCGTTGGTACGCTGGAGCTCACCGACGATCAGTGCCGCCTGGCCTGCTGGCGCTATACCTTGGCACATAATCTGGCCGCCTTGCGGGTGATTGTCGAGTTTGACCTGCATCTGGCAAGCCAGCTGAGTGGCACTCCGGTTCAGCGCCCCGACGATGACACTTGCCCAAGGTGCAAGGCTCCACTGGAACCCGGTTCTGATGAATGTGCGATTTGCAGTCGTGAATCGACCGTCGCCCCCTCGACCTGGACGCTGTTTCGCCTCTGGCGTTTCGCCCGGCCCTACCGCTGGCAGCTCATGCTGGGTTTTGCCCTGACCCTGGCGTCGACCGCCGCCCAGCTCGTTCCGCCCTACCTGACCATGCCGCTCATGGACAACGTGCTGATCCCCTTCCAGAACGGCAAACCAATCGACTGGCCGCTGGTCCTCACCTACCTTGGCGGCCTGTTCGTCGCCGCCGTACTGGCCTGGGGCCTGGGCTGGATCCGCACCTACATCCTGTCGCTCGTTTCCGAGCGCATGGGCCGCGATCTGCGCACCCAAACCTACGACCACCTGCTCGGCCTGTCGCTCGAATATTTCGGCGGCAAGCGGACAGGTGACCTCATGGCGCGCATCGGCAACGAAACCGACCGCATCAACATCTTCCTCTCGCTCGACCTGCTCAACTTCGCCACCGATGTGCTGATGATCACGATGACCGCCGTCATCCTGTTCAGCATCAACCCGTGGCTGGCGCTCGTCACGCTGCTGCCGCTGCCGATCATCGGCTGGCTCATCCACTTCGTCCGCGAAAAGCTGCGCACCGGCTTCGAGAAGATCGACCGCGTTTGGGCCGAAGTGACCAACGTGCTGGCCGACACCATCCCCGGCATCCGCGTCGTCAAGGCTTTTGCCCAGGAAAAGCGCGAAGGCGAGCGTTTCCGCGCCGCCAACGAACACAACCTGCAGATGAACGACAAGCTCAACAAGACCTGGTCGCTGTTTACGCCGACGGTGACCCTGCTCACCGAAGTCGGCCTGCTCGTCGTCTGGGTTTTCGGCATCTGGCAAATTTCCAAGGGCGAATCGACCGTCGGCGTGCTCACCGCCTTCCTCGCCTACATCGGCCGCTTCTACACCCGCCTCGATTCAATGAGCCGCATCGTCTCGGCCACCCAGCGCGCCGCGTCGAGCACCAAGCGCATTTTCGACATTCTCGACCACGTCTCCAGCGTGCCCGAGCCGACCAACCCGGTGCATCTGTCCAAAGTAACCGGCCAGCTCGAACTCAAGAAAGCCAGCTTCCGCTACGGCACACGCTCGGTCACCCGCGACGTCGATCTGGTCATCCAGCCCGGCGAAATGATCGGCCTGGTTGGCCACTCCGGCTCGGGCAAATCCACGCTGGTCAATCTGATTTGCCGCTTCTACGACGTCTCCGAAGGCCAGGTGCTGATCGATGGCGTCGATGTCCGCTCCGTGCCGGTCGCCGAGTTCCGCCAGCACATCGGCCTCGTGCTCCAGGAACCCTTCCTATTCTTCGGCACCATCGCCGACAACATCGCCTACGGCAAGCCGAAAGCGACGCGCCAGGAAGTCATCGCCGCCGCCCGTGCTGCCCACGCTCACGAATTCATCCTGCGCCTGCCCCACGGCTACGACTCGCTGGTCGGCGAACGCGGCCAAGGCCTGTCCGGCGGCGAGCGCCAGCGTATTTCCATCGCCCGCGCCCTGTTGATTGATCCGCGCATCCTGATCCTCGACGAAGCGACCTCTGCGGTCGACACCGAAACCGAGAAGGAAATCCAGAAGGCCCTCGACAATCTGGTCAAGGGCCGCACCACCATCGCCATCGCCCACCGCCTGAGCACGCTGCGCAAGGCTGACCGGCTGGTCGTCATGGATCGTGGCCGGATCGTCGAAGTCGGCAACCACGACCAGTTGATGGCCGTCGAAGGCCATTACTTCAAGCTCTACATGGCCCAGGCCCGCAACGTCGACACCGAACCCATGCTGCCGCGCTCGACGAGCCTGCCCAAAACTCACGCGGAATAAGCCCATGTCGAACGCCAATTTCCAACTGCAACGCGACTCCTACGGTCAACTCGTTTTATGCACCGAAAATGGCGAACGCCACGATGGCGTTACCCCGGTG
>JAQTZQ010000292.1 GCA_028687645.1 Rhodocyclaceae bacterium | reverse complement strand
GTTCAAGTGCCGTGGCGGCCAGCAAACTGTCAATGGCAGGCAGTGGTCGCCCCGTTGCGGCAACCAATCGCCCCCAACGATCAGCGACTGCTGCATCAACCGACAATACTCGTCCGGTAAAGAAGGCAGGCAAATCAGTCTCCAGCCAATCAAGCAAAATCTGGCGGCGTGATAAATCACTGTCACCTTCGATCCCTTTGCGGATTTCACCCAAGGTCAGAACCGAGAGATACAGCGTGCTCGCCGGGCGTTGCGCAAACCATTCAACCACACCGGGATTAGCCGACTTGCGGCGCAGTTCGGACAGGATGTTGATGTCAATCAGGTAGCTCAAAATATGACTTCACGTGTGAGGCTCTGATCGCGCTCGAAAAAAATGTCGTCAGCCCCATAAAGCGGCGAGCGGCGCATGAACCCGACCAGCGAGTCCTTCGCCTGCGAAAGCTTATCAAACGCCTCGCGCGAAATCACAACCGCCACTGACTTGCCGTGCAGCGTAATGTCCTGAGGCTGGCTCTGCGCACGCTTGACCAACTCTGAGATGTGCGCCTTCGCTTCCTGCATTTGCCATGAGTGCATTGCCTTGTTCCTTATTCTGACTACACAGGTCAGATTTTAGCGGCGGCGCCCTGATCGTTCAAGCTTGCGCTTACATATAAAAAAGAGGCAGATCATCGCGGTAAGAGAAAACGTGCTCTGTCCCGAATGTTCGGAAAAAGGGGCGTAACGCGGCCTTATCGCTCCATCTCCCCTTGGCTGCCGGGCTGGGTTGCGATGGGGACTAAAACAGGCTTGCGTGACTGGAAAGAAACGAGATTCTTCCCCGGCATGCTCTGTCTGCGCAAAATGTCTTGAAAAATGGCATCAGCGTTGTGTGCGAACTGGCTCGCGTATTGTTCTCTCAGTTGGCGAGTCTCGGTAACGATTGGGTCTTTCCACATTGACTAGGTCTCCATCAATTCGTCGGGGGTGCAAATAATAGGCGGCTCAAAGCCAAGCGCCCTGCATGTAGCTTCGATTTTTGGCCGGGTAGTTGCGTTAGCGATGTGGGTACAGTTCCATGTCAGCAGATATTCGATACCATTCACTGCGGCGATTGCCACATGGTAGGCATCAATTTCTGCCTTTTCTGGCAGGGCGTTACGCGAAATGAGCTCTTGACCCAGCGCACGAACAGGCTCTGTTGCTTGTAGCTCCATAATGCCTTCGATGGCTGCAAGCCGACGCTCGGCGGCTTCTGGATGCCCAAGACTGGCCTCCGCAATGACAAACTCAGAAACGACCAGTTCGTATTTCGACCTTTGGTTGTCCCACCAGTCTATGGTCGCACTTTTATTGGCCATTGAACGCAAGTCATTGCTTTGGCGTGCCGTCAAATAACTGATGATCGAAGTCTCAACGTAAACAGTAGGCTTCAAGTTGTCACTCCAAGTTTTTCATTTTGACAAAAGAGATTAAACCGACCCTGGCCCCTTTTGGTAGCATGATTACCGCCTTGATTCAGAAAAATCGTGGTCTGTCCCCGAATGGTCTGCCCCCGAATGTTAAAGGAATGTTGAAGGGGTCAGACACCTTTTGATATTTAGCATGGCGTCTTAGCTCGCCTTCGCCGGAACACTCCCTGGGTAATTACTCATCCGAACTTACAGGGTATTGCTCAAAATTCTTCTCTTTAATTCTGCCACGGCGTTCCAGTTATGGTGTCTGGAAAAGAGACTACTGCCTTCTTTTTCCTGACGGTCTATCAATGCCTCTGTCCAGTAGGCGATGATTGCTCGCCGGACGCCGTGCAAGTTTAGAAACTCCATGGCGACATCAAACGAGCCTTCGAAAAACACCGAAGTGGATCGGTGCATGCCGCTTGCGTAAATATCTTCTTCAAAACTGCCATTCCGGTTCTTGATCCAGTCCGCAACATCCTTGAAGTCATGAATCAAGCGATCCATGTGAATCATGTGAACTGACGGCCGATTATTTTTAGGAACAGTTGCAAACGCAACTTCGTGCGGTCCGATGTTGATCGTGTAATACCGTCCACCATTAGTCGATGGAAACAGACTAAATGTCCAGGCACCCTGAAGATCAAGCCAGTTTAGAATTGCGGTAAATCGGAACAAGCGAGCCAGGAAGCTGGCGAATTCTTGATCCTGAAACATTCGATCGATCTTTGGTTTTTTAAGCACTTGGGAAACATCGATTTGTTCCAAGTACTTCGATACTTCAACGGGGGAAAGTGCAAACAATTCTTTCTGCCCCGAGACTGACTTCACCAACTTACTTCTGAATGTGTAGTGGAGTGCCTGCTCAAGCTTGCGCCAGTCAGCAACCTGCCTAAAATCGTGCAGCGACCAAGGCCCCAAGGTTTTGTATGGCTCACACGTATTGATCTCTTTGATGCGCTTGAATGGAACGAAATCAGTTCCCCCGATCTTGATGTATTCGCAAACAGGTGAAACAAGTACATAAATGTGGCCTTCCAGTTGCTTCGTAGTTTCCACAGTCAATTTCGTCATATGCTTCCGAGAGATTTCAAAAGGGGGCAGGAATAACAAATCGGGGACAGACCCCATTTCTATGCACTTCATGTTCTGCATACAGCGCATGAAAATGCGGTGGTGCTTGCTCTCGCCAAAACATCTGGACGACGACACCAAAAAATTGGCTAATGGTTGGCATGATGAGCTTTTAAAAAAAGCGAAACGGGGGATGAAGCACGGTATCCGGTGGCGTATCGCCAACCAGCGACAACCTCCGATTAAGTGAAAGAGCATATCACGCCGTCAACCCAGTCACTAAGAAAAACCACTAATCGATTTGTTACGGTCAACCGCCAAAAGATGCCAAATAATTTTGTCAAAAGCGCAGCCGACAATAGGAGATCAGGGTTTCCAACGGTTCCCGCGCATCAAGCCCCTCCTCTGTCCGTATTTCACATATTGCGCAGAAGTGGCCAGTGCCGCGCCGTATGCACTAGCGCCAAAATCCATAGGTTTTCCTGTTCGATTTCGTAAATCAGGCAATAGCTTTCATGCACAACGAGTTCGCGTGTTCCAGGAACCCGACCGACGCGGCCAA
>JAQTZQ010000291.1 GCA_028687645.1 Rhodocyclaceae bacterium | reverse complement strand
TCTACATCGGCCATCCGGGCGCCAGCTATTTTGCCATTCCGAAAATTGGCAGAGATCAACTGGAGGATTGGGCAGCACGCAAAGCCATGTCATTGAAAGATGCAGAATATTGGCTGGCACCGCTACTCTAATACCGACGCGAACTGCCTCCAATACCCGAACCTGTCATTTTCAATGTGTATACTGAGATCCTCCATCGAATCCATTCCATCACAAGGCAAACGAGATGCTGATCCAGCAGAAATTACCGTCTTTGGCGCTCGCTGCCGCACTCTTGGTGGCAAACCATGCTTACGCCGAGGACAGGACAGGAACCCTCAAGAAAATTGCCGACTCGGGCGTGATCACCCTTGGCTTTCACGAAACTACCCCGCCGTTTACCTACAGTCTCGGCGATGGCAAACCACTGGGCTACTCTTACGATATTTCCCTCAAGATTGCTGAAGCGGTCAAGCGCGAGCTCAAGCTATCCAATTTGCAGATAAAAGCAATACCGGTAACCACACAAAATCGTTTTGCGACGGTTCAGAGTGGCAATGCTGACATCATGTGCGGTGCAACGACCAACACAACAGAGCGCCAAAAGTTATCTGCTTTCTCCAACACCATCTTTGTCGCCGGGTCCCGCCTGATGACGCGCAAAGACTCTGGAATCAAGGATTTCTCCGATCTTGCCGGTAAGTCGGTCGCCACCTTTGCCCGCTCGACATCCGAAAAAATATTACGCAAGATGAACAGCGAGCAAAATTCCCGCATCAATATCGTTTCTACCTTTGATCGCGGTGATACGCCAGTCTCCGTGCTGCAAGCCGGTCAGGCAGATGCTTACATGATGGATGACGTACTGCTTTATGCAACAGTCCATGAAACCTGGCGCCCGGATGAGTGGATGGTCACCGGAAAGTCTCAATCTTTTGAAGCCTATGGCTGCATCCTTCCCAAGGATGATTTTGCCTTCAAAAAGCTGGTTGACCGCGAGATTGCGCGGATGATGACATCAGGTGAAGCGGCAGCAATTTATCGCAAATGGCTGATGTCGCCCATTCCACCCAAGAACGTCAATCTCAACTTTCCGATGAGCAAGGAAATGATTGATCTCTTCAAAAACCCAAACGACAAGCCATTTGATTGACCTGAAAAGCCGCCACAAGCCATCCTCAATTGTCAGTTAATACCTCGCTCTTCAAGAAGTACGCGCTGATCCTCAGTTCGCTCATCGGCCTTACCCTGCTTTTGAGTGGTGTACTGAACATAAGCTACGCTTATCGTGAAAGCCAGCAAGTACTGGTAGCGCTACAACGAGAAAAAGCCGAAGCCGCTGCCGCCCGGATTGGGCAATACCTGTTTGATATTGAGAGGCGAGTCGGTGTTACCGGCATTTCCACAAACGACAGTGTCGCGCTCGATAAACGAGTGGCAGAGATCCAACTACTGCGGCGCACCGTTGCGATCAATGAAATTTTCTTGCTCGACCCGCAAGGGCGCGAAATCTTGCGCGTCGCACGACATGCACCCGACATCGTCCAAAGTGGGCGTGATTTTTCAGACACCGACTATTTTCAGCGTGCCAAATCCGGCCGTCACTACCGCAGCCCCGTCTATTCCCGTGATAGCGGACTGTTCATGATGATCGCCATGGCAGTTGGAGCTAGCGCAGCCGGGATTACCGTTGTTGAAATTGACCTCGAATTCCTGCTCGATGGCATCTCACAGATAAAGGCGGGCAGCAACGGCCACGCTTATGCAGTGGATCAGAATGGGCGCTTGATTGCGCATCCAGACATTGGTTTGGTAATGCGCAATACCAGCTTGGCACAATTGCCGCAAATACAATCTGCACTCCATCTCACACCTCCTGAAGATCAGGAACCGATCCATGCACACAACCTAAAGGGTGAAGATGTTCTGACCGCCTTTGGCGCCATTCATCAACTGGGCTGGTTTGTCTTCATCGAAGAGCCGCTTTCAGAAGCCTATCGCCCCCTGTACGCTCAGGTTTCCCGTAGTGCCTTGCTGCTTTTGATTGGCATGTTGCTGGCGCTGGCTGCCAGCGTCGCTTTGGTTAGACGGATGACCCAACCCATTCTGGCTATCCAGGAAGGGGCGACGCTCATCGGGCAAGGGGCGTTGGATCACCGAATTTCGGTAACGACAGGAGATGAACTCGAAGATTTAGCCGACAGCTTTAACCGGATGGCAGCGCAATTGCAGGAATCCTATGCCTCACTGGAGAAAAAAGTTGAAGACCGGACGCGCGACCTGGCCGAACTGAACAGTAAGCTGGAACTGCTTAGCACCACAGATGCTTTGACCGGCATTGCCAACCGCCGCAAATTTGATGAGGTGCTGGTGCAGGAATGGAGCCGAGCGACTCGAACCGGCCAACCATTGGCCCTGGCGATACTGGATATTGACTGGTTCAAAGCCTACAACGATCACTATGGTCACCAAGCAGGCGATGGCTGCTTGCAACGTGTCGCTCAGATCATTTCCGATAGCGTCTGCCGGGGAACAGATTTGGTAGCGCGCTATGGTGGTGAGGAATTTGTCTTTATCGCGCCGGGAACCAACGCTGAGACGGTTCTCAAACTGGCGGAAAGACTTTGCGAAGAATTTCGCGCCATCGCCCTGCCTCACGAACACTCAAAGTATGGATTCGTCACCGTGAGCATCGGCGTCACGTCAATAATCCCCAACCAGGAACAGAATCCTGCAAGTTTGATTCAGACAGCCGACCAAGCGATGTATCGGGCGAAGGAACTGGGGCGAAACAGGGCTGTTCTCGTCTGAACGATGAACATCAGCCTCTTCGATTCAAGGCTTTCCAAATAAAATGGTGGCACCTAACACCCCGAAGTACGCAGAAATGAAAGCGCGCCCCCACACCTTTCTACGCCTCGCCCGGTTGACTGCGGGCGCCGTATTGCTCGGCCTGTTGCTGAGCGCGTGCAACTCAACCAAGACCAGTCGTTCCTATCAGACCGAAGCCTTCACCAGCGAGTCGCCGTTTCAGTATTACAGCAACCAGGCGCCGGAAAAAGCCTGTGAAATCGCTCGCCGGGCGCTGCTCAGTCAAGGCTATCAGGTCGAG
>JAQTZQ010000111.1 GCA_028687645.1 Rhodocyclaceae bacterium | reverse complement strand
GCGGTGGGCGCCCGGGTGGTCGTCGGTTCCGGCGTCGCGGTTGGCGCCGGGGTGGTCGTTGGTTCCGGCGTCGCAGTTGGAGCCGGGGTGGTCGTTGGTTCTAGTGTCGCGGTTGGCGCCGGGGTGGTCGTCGGTTCCGGTGTCGCAGTCGGGGCTGGGGTGGTCGTCGGCTCCGGTGTCGCGGTCGGGGCTGGGGTGGTCGTTGGCTCCGGTGTCACAGTCGGAGCCGGGGTGCTCGTCGGCTCCGGTGTCGCAGTTGGAGCCGGGGTGGTCGTTGGTTCCGGTGTCGCAGTCGGGGCTGGGGTGGTCGTTGGTTCCGGGGTTGTTTCCTGGGTGGTGACAACCGGTGCCGGTTGAATTGTTCCTACGTTTGCAGATCGGTTGGTGGCGAATTGGAAACTCAGGGGATCGACTGTTTCGACGACCCGGATCAGTTCGATGAAGCTGTGGCCACCGTCCGCACCGGCGCCCGTTGCGCCCGCAGCTGGGTCTTCGAGCAATGCGTCCAGGTCTCCGCCGGCGGTGATTGCTTTGGCGATTTTCTGAAATTCTTTGGGGTTGTTTGCGACGGCGCTGTCTGTGGCATCGGGGGTAACCTCGGCGATTACTTCGGAATCCAGCTGCAGGGTATCTCCCTCGCGGACAACGAGTTCACGCCCGTCGGTGAGTTTGATTTGCGCATTGGCGCCGTTGGTGGCGACGATGGATTCACCTTCACGAACCACATCGCCGGACTTGAGGAGTCGGGAAGTACCATCGGCGGTACGGGCAAAAACTTCACCATTTACGTTACCAACCGTGCCAATTATCTTTGCTTGAGCCATGACCAACTCCCATAGAGACTGATTGCGATGGTGTCACTCTAGGGAAATCCGGGATAGCCGTCTATTGGACTAAGGTACGAGCGGCGAATCATTTTGCCGCCGTTGTTCTGGCGCAGATTGGTCGTACTGATTGGTCGTACTGATGGCTAGCGCTTATCAGCCGTGCTGATCGAGACGCCAAACACCTAGCCAGCAGGTATTGCCATCTGCAATTTTAAGCATGGGTTCGGGCAGATCGAAGGGGGAACGGGTGAGATCGATACGGCGCCAGAACCCAGGTTTGGTGTCTGAGTTCTCTGCATCGTGGTAGCCGGTAGCCAGTAACCAGCGCGCGCCGGTTTGTTTGAAATTTTGGAGCGCCCGGCGGATTTGCGCACCGGGCAGATGCGTGAGTACGTGACGGCAAATAATGGCGTCCACTTTGGGTAACGCATCTTGGCAAACGTCAGCCACGCCAAAGAAGTGACCTGGGCGATGTCCGTGCAGGCGGATATTTTGGTGAATCATCTCGGGGATCAGATCGACCCCAAAGTAATGCGTGAGATCGGCGGTGGCTTCACATACCCAGTTAGCATCGCCACAGCCGGCATCCAGTACGGTCAACACGGAATTTTGGGCAAAAAACGCACGCAGGTCGCGCACCACATTGCGGGTTGCCGCACGGGTTGCGCCGGGGCCGCTGCGGCTTTCCACACAAGCCCAGACGTTGGTTTCATAGATCTGCTGAAAGATGCGTGTCAGCGCCAGTGCCTGGGGCTGAGGGTGCGGCGGATAGCGACCAGCGGCACTGAGTGGGCCAATTTTTTGATTGATCAGGTCAACATCTGCGTAGCGCTGGTATTCCCCAAGGGTTCTTGCCTGCCCCAAACCGTAGTGGTCGATGGCTTCGATTACGCCGGGATCGGTTGATTTTTCAATGCCAAACAGGTGGCGCAGACGGGAGAGTGAACGGCTGTCGAGATTGCCCCACGCAGGGTTGTCCGCCCAGTGACGGGGGCGCTGCTCCGAGCGTCCGTAATAGTGATAGATCAGCACATCGTTGGGGGTGAACGGGTTCCAGCCGTGCGTCCAGAATCTGGCTGAGAGTGAGATTTCCTCGCCATGAAAATACAAATAGGGGTCGTAGGGAACCTCGTCAAATGCGGCTTTGGGGCCAAAAAGAAAACCGGCACAGACGAAAGCGTTGGGTGTTGGCCGCTCAGTGCGTAACGCATAGCTGTCGGACCGCGCCTTGAAGGTCAAAATACCTCGGTGGTTGAACTGAGCGGGGTGCAGAATAGTGATCGCCTTGGCCCCCAACTCGTCAGGCGGCACATAGGCGACCGGGTAAGTGCTGAGCACGGCACGTTCAGATTGGCAGTCGCGCCACATCGCCAGCAATTTTTCATCCCAGCCGTCGACAAAGCGCATGTGGCTGTCGATCTGCAACACAAATGCTTCGTCCTCGCGCAATTCAGTCAGTATTCGATGCCGCGCCCAGCAAGCACCTAAACTATCTTTGGGATGAACCTCTCTGGATCTGATTTGGCGCTGCGGCACATGTTCAGCGAGCACCCGGCAATCATCGTCCTCGCCCGGCACCAGTTGCCACAGCACACCGCAAAAGATCCGCTCGGGAAAGGAGGCCTTGGCGTAGAGATCAGCCAGGGTCGGCGGTGTTTCAGGGTCGCGGTAGCTGGCGACTGAGACAAAAATAGTAAGCTGCTTGGTGCCGGCAAATTCAGCCATGACTCAAATTTTCAGCGCAAAAGCCCGTTGACCGTAACCGACAGTTGCAAGCGGTCACGCAATGCGAGCTTTTCAAAGATTGCCGTCAAGTGTGCCTTGACCGTCCGTTCGGAAATGGCGAGATGATTGGCAACTTCCCTATTACTTGAACCGCTGGCAACGAGACGGGCGACTTGTACTTCACGCTCCGACAGCTTATCTTCCCAGTCGCTGTTTTTGTCCTCTTTTGGCCGTTGACCGTAAGGCTTTGCTGTACTGCTGACCAAGCGTTGCAATAGCGACTGACCGATCCAAAGCCCACCGTTGCAAACAACTGTCGCCACCTGGCGCAAGACCTCCGGGGCCGCACGACTGTTGCAGCAACCCAGGGCACCAGCGGCCAAGGCTTGCATCACCACAGCCTCATCCGGCGCATCGCTAAGCACCACCACCGGATGCCCGGACGTCATGTCGATATCCGCCAAAATGGCGTCTATGTTTTCATCTACACGCAAGCGGCACCAAATAATGCCGGCTTGGTTCAACGCAGCAATTTCGCTTAAGCGAGCGGCAATCTGCAACTCCGGAAATGCTTCACGCCACGAAGGCATACCGCCCAGATCCGTATCAATTATCCAGTGCTGCATCATCTCTCCGAAAGCGCAACACTTTTTGCGCGCAATACCGGCTTCATCAGATAAGCGAGAACGCTCTTTTTGCCGGTCAAAATATCCACTTCGGCCACCATCCCGGGGATGATGGGCAGATTGGCATCACCAAAACCAGATTTGTTGGTACGAACCCGGACGATATAAAAGGCATTACCCTTGTCGTCCATCACGGTATCCGCGCCAATATGCTCAAGCGTACCGTCCAGACCGCCATAAATGGAAAAATCGTAAGCCGTAAATTTCACGACGGTTTGTTGCCCCGGGCGTAGAAAAGCAATGTCTCGCGGCATCACCTTGGCCTCCAGCAACAAGGCATCTTCCAGAGGCACGATTTCTATCATGTCCTTGCCGGGCTGAACGACACCACCGACAGTATTCACCAACAAACGCTTGACCGTTCCCTTGACCGGTGACCGGATAGAGGACTGCTTGACCCGATCAGTCAGCGCCACGCTGCCCTCCGCCAAGCCATTCAACTTGGAAACAGTTTCTGACAATTCACGTCCCGCTTCATTACGAAAATTGAGCGACACCTCTTCGATTTTTCGCTGCGCCTCGTTGATGGAGGCCTGAATTCGGCTAATTTGCGAAGAAGCCATATCGCGCTCGCCGCGATAGCGCGAAACATCGCGCTCCAGACGCAGCAACTCAACCTCTGAAACTGCGCCGGAATTGATCAAAGGCTTGGTCACCGTCAACTCCCGCGAAGTCAGGTCATAGCCCTGCCCTGCTTGTGCCCGCCGCGCCCGTGCCTCACCCAGTTCCTGTTGGCGTTGGATCAATTGCTGACGAGCGATAGAAATTGCCGCCTCCATCTCGGCTCGCTTGGCTTCATAGAGTTGTCGCTCCTGCTCGGCCAGTTCCGGCTCCTCCTTCACCACATCTGGTGGCGGGATAAAAGGCTTGCCATCTGAGGTCGCTTTCAAGCGCGCCGCCTTAGCCACCAAACCCAAGTATTGAACACGGTTTTCATTCACCGAAGAGACAAAACGTGTTTCATCAATTTTGACCAGCAACTGGTTAGGCTGAACAATATCGCCCTCACGCACCAAAATCTCCGAAACCAAACCGCCGTCGATACTTTGCAGAACTTGAATTTGCTTTGAAGGAATCACCTTGCCATCGCCACGCGTCACCTCGTCGAGTTGGGCTATCGCGGCCCAGGCAATAAAAAGCGCCGCCACGATTCCAATTGAGCGTAACAACACTCTGGCGCGCAAGGGTTCCTGACGCAGGATCGCGAGATCGGCATCCGTGGCAAAGTCGACTGCCTCAATCTCCTCTGCCGTTGGCAGGCGGCCTAAAATTCTCTCGACAAATTTTTTGCTGCGTTCGGCGATCAATTCAAGAACAGCATGGATGCGCGCGAGGAATTTCATATCCCCCTCCCGATCCGGCCACCTTGCAGCGCCTGAATAACCTGATCGCGTGGGCCATCGGCCACCACTTTACCGTCATCAAGCACGATCACACGGTTCGCCAACTCCAGCAGACTATTGCGGTGAGTAACGATAATCATCGTTTTGTGCGCGGCCATTTCCTTGAGTCGCTGCTTGAAGGCATTTTCCGAAGAAAAATCCATGGAACTGGTCGGTTCATCGAGCAACAAAATCGGCGGATCCATCAGGAAGGCACGGGCAGCCGAGACGCCTTGACGCTGGCCACCCGAGAGCGAATCACCACGCTCACCAATCAGCATGTCAAAACCATCAGGATGACGATTGACAAACTCGGTCAGTCCCCCTGCTTCTGCCGCCGCAACGATGGAGGCATCATCAGCATAGGGTGCGCCAATCGAGATGTTGTCACGCAAGGAACCGTAAAACAGTGTCACATCCTGCGCGATATAGCCAATATTGCGCCGTAGATCCGCGGGATCAAGCTGGCGAACATCGACACCATCAATCATCACGGCACCCGATGTCGTCTGATAAAGACCGAGTAGCAATTTTTGCAGCGTCGTTTTGCCGGAACCGATCCGACCAATAACGACCACTTTGTCACCCGCGTTGATCTTGAATGAGGTGCCTCTGAGCGCGGCCACAGACGCGTTGGGATAGGTAAAGCCGACATCCTTGAATTCGATATTCCCGCGTAGCTCGGGGCGATGCACAAACGAAGCATCAGCCGGACGTTCGACCGGCTTGGCCATCACCTCATCAAGCGAAGTCAATGATGTCTTGGCGTTATGGTATTGCATCAACAAACCAACAATCTGCCCCAAAGGGGCAATCGCTCGCGAAGCCAGCATGGTTGATGCGATCAAACCACCCATCGTGAGCTTTCCATCGGCGATCAGATAGACACCAATCACCACCACAATGATATTCACCACCTGCTGCATTTCCATGGCGCCGTTGGTTGCTGCTGCCGAAAGGAAACGCATCTGATTATTGACCCGCGAAACAAACGCTACCGACTTTTCCCAGCGCGACTGCATCACGCTTTCTGCCCCCTGGGTTTTGATGGTCTCCAGCGCAGTCAAACTTTCTATCAGCGTCGCATTGCGCAGCGCACCAGCACGATAAGTCGTCTCGGACAACTCATGCATCTTGTGCTGCAAAATATAGGCGTAGATCACGACGAGCACCAACATGACCAGCACCGGAATAATCATCACCCAGTTAATCAATCCGATCACTAAAACGAACAATAGCGCGAAGGGCAAATCAATAAAGGTCGTGACGGTTGCCGAGGTAATGAAATCCCGCACCGTTTCAAAGGAGCGCAAATTGGACGCAAATGCCCCCACCGCCGCCGGGCGAGACTCCATGCGCACCCCCAGCACCCGCTCCATGATTTGCGCTGACAATTTCAGGTCAATTCGGGCACTGGCCAGATCAATAAAATAGCCGCGTAACATGCGCAGGGTCATGTCAATACCAAGCAGGAGCAACACCCCGAGCGCCAGGACCCAAAGGGTTTCCATCGCCCGGTTAGGCACCACCCGGTCGTACACATTCATGGTAAACAGCGGCATTGCCAAGGCAATGACGTTAATCAGCAGTGCCGCCGCCAGCACATCACGGTAAACCGGCCACTGCTCCGAGAGCGCCCCCCAAAACCAATGGCGGAGTTTGATATCCCCCACTTGCGGCGTTCGCTTGTCAAAACGAAAGTGTGGGCGAGCAAAAATAGCGATGCCGATATAACGCTGTTCCAACTCGGCACGAGAAAGAACAACAGAACCCTGTCCCGTTTCCGGAAAAAGTAGCCGGGCGTTTTCACCGGTTTCATCCCAGCCCAGCAAAACGCAGGCCTCATCGCCAGTGGTCAACAGGACAGCAGGCAGCAAAGCGGAATCAATTTTATCAAGAGGGCGTCGCAACACTTTGGCCGAAAGACCAGATCGGGCTGCGGCTCGGGCAAACAAACCCGGCGTCAGCTTACCCTCTTGCAATGGCAACCCGGCGACCAATGCCGCCCGCGTGTTGGGGCGACCGTGAATTCGAGTGAGCTCAACGAGACAATCAAGCAAGGGATCGAGGTGCAGAATATCTTCACGCACACCAATATTTCCCGGTTCTGGATTCTTATTCAGTTCTTTTTCCATCAATCCGCCCTGTAGTGGCGGAAATCATAGCTTAGTTCAGGTGGCGAAAATGTGAAAAATTGCACAAAAAAGGCGGCCAAGGCCGCCTTTCTAGTACTTTAGTCTGATCAGGCAATTAGTGGAACAATAAGCAATGCAACCAGGTTAATGATTTTTATCAACGGATTGACCGCTGGTCCAGCCGTATCCTTGTACGGGTCACCTACAGTGTCGCCAGTCACAGCAGCCTTGTGCGCATCTGACCCCTTGCCGCCAAAATGACCATCTTCAATGTATTTTTTGGCGTTATCCCAAGCGCCACCGCCTGTCGTCATTGAAATAGCGACGAACAAACCAGTGACAATCGTGCCCACCAACAGGCCACCCAATGCCTGCGGCCCAAGCGCCAAGCCAACGACAATCGGCACGGCAACCGGCAGGATTGACGGAATCATCATTTCTTTAATAGCAGCTACGGTCAACATATCCACCGCGCGGGAATAATCCGGTTTGGCAGTACCTTCCATGATGCCGGGGATTTCCTTGAACTGGCGCCGTACCTCCATCACCACAGCACTGGCCGAGCGGCCAACCGCCTCCATCGCCATCGCGCCGAAGAGGTAAGGAATCAGACCACCGATAAAGAGTCCGATGATGACCAGATGGTTTGATAAATCAAAGGTGAACACCTTGCCTGAAGCCGCCTCAAGGCCGTGCGTATAGTCAGCGAACAATACCAGTGCTGCGAGGCCGGCAGAGCCGATGGCGTATCCCTTGGTTACCGCTTTGGTGGTATTCCCCACGGCGTCCAGCGGGTCGGTGACGTCACGAACCTCCTTGGGCAGGCCGGACATTTCAGCAATACCACCAGCATTGTCGGTAATTGGTCCGTAGGCATCGAGTGCCACGACAATGCCAGCCATCGACAACATGGAGGTTGCAGCAATGGCGATACCAAACAGCCCCCCCATCGAATGCGCCGCAAAAATTGCAGCACAAACAGAAAGCACAGGCCAAGCGGTTGATTTCATGGAGATACCGATACCGGCAATAATATTGGTCGCGTGCCCCGTCTGGCAGGATGCGGCAACATGCTTGACCGGCGCATAATCAGTGCCGGTGTAATACTCGGTAATCCAGACCAAGGCAGCGGTCAGCAGCAGGCCAACAACCGAACAACCAAACATGGTCATGGTATTAATTACGCTGCCATCCGGCAGCGTGGCGCCCGCACCGATCAGCCACGCAGTCACCGGGTAATATGCCACCAGCGCCAGAACAGCGGCAACGATCAGACCACGATAGAGCGCCGCCATGATCTTTCCACCCTCTGTTGCCTTAACAAAATAGCAACCAACGATGGAGGCAATGATCGAGACCCCCCCCAGCGCCAGCGGATAAACCACCAGATTTTCACCGAGACCAGCCGTCGTCTTGATTACCAGCGCGGCCAGAACCATGGTCGCCACCACGGTCACCGCGTAGGTCTCAAACAAGTCAGCCGCCATGCCGGCGCAATCACCGACGTTATCGCCAACATTATCGGCAATCACCGCCGGATTGCGCGGGTCATCTTCCGGGATACCGGCTTCAACCTTGCCAACCAAGTCAGCGCCGACGTCAGCGCCTTTCGTAAAAATACCGCCACCCAAACGGGCGAAGATGGAAATCAGCGAGGATCCAAAAGCCAAACCAACCAGCGGCTCAATCACATGATGCAAATCCGCGCCAACACCATTCACGGACTTGAGAAAAACATAATACCCGGCCACCCCGAGCAAGCCGAGACCTACGACCAGCATGCCGGTAATGGCGCCGCCTTTGAAGGCAACATCCAGCGCGGCGGCAATGCCATGACGTGCGGCTTCGGCGGTCCGCACATTGGCGCGCACGGAAACATTCATGCCGATAAAACCAGCAGCCCCGGAGAGAACAGCACCGATCAGAAAACCGAAGGCCGTCAGCCAACCAAGTTTGGGAACAAATCCGATGAGTAGAAAGAGGACAACACCAACCATGGCGATCGTTTTGTATTGTCGGCTCAGGTAAGCCTCAGCGCCCTGCTGAATTGCCTTGGCAATTTCCTGCATACGCTCATTGCCGGCAGGCAAGGCAAGGATCTGTCGGCTGGAAATCCAGCCATACAGCACAGCCAAAACAGCACAGCCCAAGGCCAGTAATAACGGATTTGACATTGCTCTCCCCTTTTTTGTGAACCAAATCAATCAGATATTGAACGTCTCCAACTTTTTTGCGACAGAAATATTTTTCAACCGAACATAGTCTGGCAGACCGTTGCGATAGGGCGGCGGCTCCTCACCGTCGATCAAGGGCTGCAAATAAGTACGGCACGCATCAGTAATATGAAAGCCGTCCGCCGTGATGAATTCAGGAGGCATCTTGCGCTCGACATTGGCAATATCCTTGAGCGGCGCATCACCGATTTCCCAGCGGTAAGGCTCATCAGCCAGACGATTGATCGTCGCCATTACCGCATTTTTACCCAGCAAAGCCAGGTTGACCGCAGCAACCCCCAGCGCGTGCGCTTGCTCGACGTCAGTACGCGAAGCCAGATGGCGCGCCGAGCGCTGTAGGTAATCGGCCAGCGCCCAATGGTATTTGTAGCCGAGCTTGTCCTTGACCAACTGCGCCACGATCTGACCAACGCCGCCCAGTTGCGAATGCCCGAAAGCATCCTTGGTACCGGAATCAGCAATCAACTTGCCATCAGCATCTGCCAAGCCCTCAGAAACCGCAACCGTGCAATAACCATATTGATCAATGCACTCCTGAACGCGAACCAGGAACTTTTCCGGATTAAAGGGCACTTCCGGGAAGAGCAAAATATGCGGCGGCTCACCGGCATTTTCTGAGGCCAGACCGCAAGCAGCGGTAATCCAGCCGGCGTGGCGCCCCATCACCTCCAACACAAACATCTTGGTGGAGGTACGCGCCATCGAGGCAACATCGTAGCCCGCCTCTCGAATCGAGGTCGCCACATACTTGGCAACCGAGCCGAAACCCGGGCAGCAATCGGTGAGCGGCAAATCGTTATCGACCGTCTTGGGTACGCCAACGCAAACCACGGGATAACCCATTTTCTCGGCGATCTGCGACACCTTCCAGGCGGTATCCATGGAATCGTTGCCACCGTTGTAGAAAAAATAGCCAATATCGTGCGCCTTGAAGACCTCGATCAGGCGCTCGTATTGCGCGCGATGATCTTCCAGACTTTTAAGCTTGTAGCGGCAGGAGCCAAAAGCGCCACCCGGCGTTTGCCGCAGGCGGGCGATATCTTCGTCAGATTCGAGGCTGGTATCAATCAGGTCTTCGGTCAGGGCGCCGATGATGCCATCGCGCCCGGCAAAGACTTTCCCGATCTTGTCAGGATGCCGGCGTGCTTCCTGAATCAGGCCGCACGCCGTGCTGTTGATGACGGCAGTTACGCCCCCAGACTGTGCGTAGAAGGCGTTTTTTACCGTCATTTTGCGTCCTTAATTCAGTGCGTCAAAAACGCTCTTGGTGATGTCATCAACACTACCGACGCCGGCCACCTTGAGAACTTTCGGCGCCTGGGCATCGCCAGTGGCTGACCACTTGCCGTAAAACTCAACTAGCGGCTTGGTCTGTGAGTGGTAAATATCAAGGCGCTTCTTGACCGTTTCCTCCTTGTCATCATCACGTTGCACCAACGGCTCGCCGCTCACGTCATCAATACCTTCAACCTTTGGCGGATTGAATTTGACGTGATAGGTACGGCCCGAAGCCAGGTGTGCACGACGACCAGCCATGCGGGTAATGATGTCGCTGTCCGGCACGTCGATTTCGAGCACGAACTCGATCGGCACGCCAGCATCCTTCATGGCCTCAGCTTGAGGAATGGTGCGGGGGAAACCGTCAAATAGATAACCATTTTTGCAATCGTCCTGCGTCAGGCGATCCTTGACCATGCCAATGATCACTGCGTCTGGCACCAAGCCGCCGGCATCCATGTGTTTTTTCGCTTCGAGACCGAGCGGGGTGCCGGCTTTGACCTGGGCGCGCAGCATGTCGCCCGTAGAAATCTGGGGGATACCGAATTTTTTGGAGATGAAGGTCGCTTGCGTACCCTTGCCGGCGCCGGGTGCGCCCAAAAGAATCAATTTCATTGAAAGTCCCTCGGTTTGTGTATCAAAAAATATTGTTATTGGCGTAATTTGGAGCCGTTCTTCAAGAGCGAAAAATTACTCGCTATTTCAGGCAGGGTCAAACAATTTGCGCATCCGCGCTGCATCTTCGGGCGTATCGACACCCGGCGCCGGCGCGGTTTCCACCAACGCAACGCTGATGCGATAGCCATGCCAAAGGGCACGCAATTGTTCGAGCGATTCAAATTGTTCGGTCGGTGCTACGGTCAACCCGGAATAAGCCCGCAAAAAACTGGCGCGGTAGGCGTAAAGCCCGACGTGACGATAGGCAGGGAAGTTAGCCGGCAAAGTTTCGCCGCCGTTTTCCCTGGCAAAATGGTCGCGCGCATAGGGCATCGGTGCCCGCGAAAAATAGGCCGCATCACCATCCGCACGGCAAACCACTTTGACCACATTGGGGTTGAAAAACTCACCCGCATCGTGGATGGGATGCGCCACTGTAGCGATATCCGCACCACTCACCGCCAACTGGCGGGCGGTCTGGATGATTATGGCGGGTTCGATCAGGGGCTCGTCCCCCTGTACATTGACAATAATCGTGTCACCACTCCAGCCGCACTGCTCCACTACCTCGGCCAACCGGTCGGTGCCGGTAAGGTGATCGCCACGAGTCATCAGCGCGGCAAATTCGTGCGCCTCGACGGCATCCCGAACCCGCAGATCATCGGTTGCCACCCAGATTTCTTCCGCCCCGGACAAACGCGCCTGCTCGGCCACACGCACCACCATTGGCTTGCCGCCGAGGTCGAGCAAAGGCTTGCCCGGTAGGCGGGTTGAGGCGTAACGCGCGGGGATGACGACCTTGAAGGCCAGACTGTGCATAATTACTCGTCAGCCTTGAGTTGACGCGCCTCATCTTCAAGCATGATGGGGATGTCGTCGCGAATCGGGTAGGCCAGTTTGCAGGGTTTGCAGACCAGTTCTTTTTCGGCCTTGCGGTATTCGAGATTGGCCTTGCAAATCGGGCAGACGAGAATATCAAGCAGCCTGGCGTCCATTAATTTTCTCCACAATAAGATCAGTGAGGGCCGGTGAAAGCTCAGCCACAACGGGCAAAACCCAAGTTTCACCGAGTGTCAGTGCGGCGCATTTTACTGCATCCTTCTCGGTCATCAGCAGAATGCCAGCGTCGGCAAACGCCAGATCGGCAGCCGAATAGGCGTGATGATCGGGGAAGGGATGCGCCGTGAAAGTTAAACCCAAAGATTCCAGCGTACGGAAAAAGCGTTTTGGATCGCCGATCCCGGCCACGGCATGCAGTTTTTTACCGACCAAAGCCTCGGCCAGGCAGGTTTTCTGCGGGTCATCCAGGCGATAAAACTTTTCAGCCCGCAGACTCATGGCAAATTGCGGCACCACAGGCGGCATCTGCTGGCCTGAAAAATTATGGCAAATTATCGCGTCGACCGTAACAAGTCGCTGAAGCGGTTCGCGCAGCGGCCCAACCGGCAAACGCCAGCCGTTGCCAACCCCGCGACCGTCAAAAATCGCCAGCTCGATATCGCGCGCCAGGCGCGTGTGCTGTAGGCCGTCGTCGCAGAGAATGAGGTCAATTTCAGGATGGGCAGCGAGCAAACCACGCCCGGCACTTACCCGGTCGCGGCCAATCCACACTGGCACGCCGCTACGCCGGGCGAGCAGCAAGGGTTCGTCACCGACCTCGGTAACGCTGGCATTGATCTCTACCGCACGCGCCAAGGTGTTCTCGCCGCCATAACCACGGCTGACGATGCCCGGCTTGA
>JAQTZQ010000110.1 GCA_028687645.1 Rhodocyclaceae bacterium | reverse complement strand
CCACCGCCTCGCGATGCAGTGCTTCAACCCGATTCCCTGCCGCCGCAACCATGCGCTTGACCTGGTGGTATTTACCCTCGGTCACGGTTAGACGTAATTGATGCTCACCGGCAATTTCACAAGCTGCAGCGCGAATTGGCTCAGGTTCATCATTCAACAAAACACCGCCCAACAATTGATCCACCTGCGACTGATCCACCGCGTGTTTGGTCGTTGCGATATAAACCTTGGGCACCTTGCGTTTGGCCGAGGACAACACATGATTCAACTGACCATCATCGGTAATCAACAGCAAACCCGTGGTGTCTTCATCGAGCCGACCAATGGGCTGAACATCGCGTTCACGCAGCGGAATGGGCAACAAGCTCAAAACGCTGGGATGGTGCAGCGGTTTGCGTGAACATTCATAACCTGTGGGCTTGTTCAGCATCAGGCAGGCGAATTCGGCGTAGGGCCATTCAACCCCATCGACGGTAAATACCAAACCTTGCGTATCAAGTTCAATGAAAGGATCAAGGCACAATTGACCATTGACCGCCACCCGTTCGTTACGAACAAGCCCACGGCAGGATTTACGGGTGCCAAAGCCGTGCTTTTGGAGCAGTTTATCGATTTGCATGGCGAGAATGCTAACATTCGCCCATGAATTTCGAACATCTTCTCCAAATCAACGACCCGGAAAATCCGCTGATTGAGCCCCTGAGCCGGCAGCAACTTTGGCAGGGTTTGCTGCATCGGGTTGAAAACCCGGTGCCTTTTTTACCCGGCCTGGAAAGCTGCACCATCCTTGAGCGCGAAGCCAATGCCCTGTTGCGAGAGCTGGATTTCGGTCCAGCCTCAATTCAGGATAGGGTCACACTAGCTGAGTCGCAGTGGGTTCGTTTCGACATCGTGCCTTCCGAGACACACGCCGGCGGCAGCTTACGCATCACGATTGAGGAACCTGAAGCTGGCTTCCTGTTTTTACGTTTTGCTTACGAAACAACGCTCGCCAGCAATCCGAATTCTGAAGAGCGCGCCTATATCGAGTACGTCAAATCAGCCTACCACCAGTCCGATGTGGATTGCGTGCGGATCATCCGCACGCTGGCTGCTGGTGGTCTTCCGCAGTAATTAATTGAGCCCCATACTGGCTAAATAATCCTCGTAGCCACCGAGGTAATCGACAATCTTGCCATCGTTTCTCACCTCGAAAACCCGGGTTGACAGCGAGGACACAAATTCCCGGTCATGCGAGACAAAGACCAGCGTACCGGGAAATTTTTCCAGGCCACTATTCAGCGACTCAATGGATTCCATATCCAGGTGGTTGGTCGGCTCATCCATGATCAGCACGTTTGAATGCAAAAGCATCAGCTTGCCGAACAGCATTCGTCCCTGCTCGCCGCCAGAAATCACGTTAACCGGTTTTTTAACCTCATCACCAGAAAACAACAGGCGCCCGAGCGTGCCACGAATCAGGGTTTCAACATCGCCGCCCTCGTAGCCACCCGCGCGGACAAATTCGGCAATCCAGTCAGTCAGGTTGGTTTCGGACTTGAACAACTCCGAGTGATCCTGCGAGTAATACCCCGGCTTGGCCTTTTCCGCCCATTTGATACTTCCGAATTGCGGCTTAACTTCGCCCATTAACAATTTCAATAGCGTCGTCTTGCCGACGCCATTTTCACCGATGATGGCAATCCGCTCGCCCGCATTAATGGTGAAACTCAGGTTATTAAAAATCTTGCGATCCGAGCCTCCATAGGCGAAGGAAATATTCTCAACTTCGACCGCCTGGCGGTGCAGCTTGTCCTTCTCGTCGTAATCGAAACGAATCCACGGATACTGCCGTGACGACGGCTTGACGTCTTCCGGCTTCAATTTGTCGATCAGTTTCATCCGGCTGGTGGCCTGTTTGGCTTTGGAGGCGTTGGCCGAGAAGCGGCGGACGAAGGTTTGTAGTTCAGCGATGCGTTCCTTGGCCTTGGCGTTGGCGTTGGACTGGCGCTCGCGCGCCTGCTGCGAGGCTTCCATGAAGTCGTCGTAGTTGCCGGCGTAGGTGGTGATTTTGCCGTAATCGAGGTCGGCCATGTGGGTGCAGACCTGGTTGAGGAAGTGGCGATCGTGCGAGATGATGATCATCGTCGAATCGCGATTGTTCAACATATCTTCCAGCCAGCGGATGGTATTAATGTCGAGGTTGTTGGTTGGCTCGTCGAGCAACAGGATGTCCGGGTTGGCAAACAAGGCCTGACAAAGCAGCACGCGCAACTTCCAGCCCGGTGCAACCTGGCTCATTGGGCCATCGTGCTGATCGGTCGGGATACCCACGCCCAACAGCAATTCACCAGCCCGCGACTCGGCGGTGTAACCATCGAATTCGGCGAACTGATGCTCAAGTTCTGCCGCCTTCATGTAATCGTCTTCGGTTGCTTCCGGGTTGGCGTAGATCGCATCACGCTCCTGCATGCAGGCCCACATCTCTTCATGGCCCATCAAAACCACATCGAGAACACGCATGTCTTCGTAGGCAAACTGGTCCTGACGCAAGTAGGCCATGCGCTCATGTTTGTCTTTCGAAACATTCCCGGCAGAAGGCTCCAGAGCCCCGCAAAGAATTTTCATGAACGTCGATTTACCAGCACCGTTGGCGCCGATCAAACCATAGCGATAGCCCTCGCCAAACTTGACATTAACGTTTTCAAACAGGGGCTTAACCCCAAACTGCATGGTGATATTGGCGGCGACAAGCACGGTGATTCCAATCTGATGAAAAGCACAAAAGCAAGGCTGAGGATTTTACCTGTTTTAAGATCAGCCACCGCCCTGCACCACTGCAATTTGACGCAAATCGGTGCAAGCCAAAGCGATTTTTGGCACACTGCACAGTCAAAGGGAGACAACAGAATGAGCGCGACAACACATATTGCGGTGGTTGATGATAACCCCCCACAACGCATGATCTTGACCCGCTTGCTGGAGAACGAATATCAGGTCAGCGCCTTCGAAACCGGAGCGCAATTTCTCGCCAGTGTGTCTTGTTTCGACGCCATTTTGCTCGACATCGAAATGCCAGGCCTGAATGGCTACGACACCTGCCGGAGTTTGCGTAATCGCGATGAATGCTGCGATATCCCGGTAATTTTCGTCTCGGCTCACGATACCGCACCCGAACGTGTAGCCGCTTACGAGGCGGGTGGCGACGACTTTGTGACCAAGCCAATCAACGCCCACGAATTGCGCCACAAACTCAAAGGGGCGATTGAACATCGGCAGCGTGTTAGCGAACTGGCGGCCCAATCCTCTACCGCCCAGCAAGTGGCGTTCACCGCGATGATCAGCATGGGCGACCTTGGCGTAGTGATTGATTTCTTGCGTCACTCGACCGAAAACCGGACATATGACGCGATTGCCGATCAAGTGATTTCGGCGATGGCGGCCTGGGGCTTGCAAGGCGTGGTTCAGGTTCGTGGCCGTAGCGGCCATCTTGATCGCAGTTCCTCCGGTGATATGTCGCCCTTGCAGGAATCGGTACTCGACAACATGCGGAATATTGGGCGAATTTTCGAATTTGGCTCGCGCGCCATCATCAATTACGAACATGTTTCACTACTGATTCAAAACCTGCCCACCGACGATCCAGATAAAGTCGGTCGCCTGCGCGACCATCTAGCCGTGTTGGCCGAGAGTGCGGACATGCGCGTTGCTGCGTTAGATGCGGTCAACGACCGAAAACTGCAAAAAGTTGGCATTGAAGTGGTGCTCGCAGAATTTCGCAGCACTTTGGCGCGCATTAATGAAAAAAATCACGGCAACCTCACCAAGGGCCAAAGCCATATGCTGGAAGCCCTGGAGCACCTGTCACGCACCCTGAGCACGCTCGGGCTGACTGAAATTCAGGAATCTTATGTAGATGATCTGGTCAAAGAAACCTTGGACGAAACCTGGCACTATTTTGATGAAGCGCAGAGCCTGGAAAGCGAGTTCAGTGAGGTTTTAAACCGCCTAGAGCGTCTGGCCATTGCCGATTACCGGCTATAAGTCACGCTACAATATTTTTGGTGCACCGCAGTGTAAGATGCGCCGCAATAACCCTTTGCCAAAGATTTAGAAGCCTATGGTTCCACACCTGACAACCGCATTGAGTGGCCCGCTCCTTGAACTGGAGCGGCGTTTTCTTGACAGTAGCGCGCAAATTGAGCACTGGATGCGTGCCAAATGGCAGGAGCACACTCCCCCTTTTTATTCATCCTGCGACTTGCGCAACTCAGGGTTCAAACTGGCCCCGGTTGATACCAACCTCTTCCCGGGTGGTTTCAACAACCTGAATTCGGCATTTTTGCCACTGTGCGTACAAGCTGCGATGGTCGCCATCGAGAAAATCTGCCCGGATGCCCGCAACCTTCTGCTCATCCCGGAAAATCACACGCGCAATCAGTTTTATCTGCAAAACGTCGCCCAACTCGTAACCATTTTGCGCCAGACTGGACTCAATGTTCGTCTTGGGTCGATGTTGCCGGAAATCACCAAGCCGACACCGATTGAGTTGGCCAATGGCCAAAGCCTGCTACTCGAACCCCTGGTGCGTGGTGAGTATCGACTTGGGCTGGAAGATTTTTCGCCCTGTGCCATCTTGCTCAACAATGATCTCTCAGCCGGCATCCCAAAAATTCTCCAGAACCTGAACGAGCAGGTAATACTCCCGCCACTTCATGCTGGCTGGGCGGTTCGACGCAAATCCAATCATTTCGCCGCCTACGACGAAGTGGCCACTCACTTTGCACAAGAAATCGGGATTGATCCGTGGCGCATCAACCCCGCCTTCTCGGTATGCCGCAGCATCAATTTCCATGACCGCCAAGGAGAAGAATGCCTGGCGGCCAACGTCGCCTCGGTGCTCGAAACCGTTAAGGAGAAGTACAAAGAATACGGCATCAGCGAAACACCCTATGTGGTGGTCAAAGCTGATGCCGGCACCTATGGCATGGGCGTCATGACCGTACGAGATGCTGACGAAGTGATCGCCCTCAATCGCAAGCAGCGCAACAAGATGAGCGTCGGTAAGGAAGGTCTGGAGGTCAGTGAGGTACTGATTCAGGAAGGTGTGCATACCTTTGAGACACTTAATGATGCCGTTGCCGAACCGGTGATCTACATGATTGACCGCTACGTTGTTGGCGGCTTTTATCGGGTGCATACCGGGCGCGGCAAGGATGAGAATCTCAACGCACCGGGCATGCACTTTGAGCCACTGGCGTTTGAGACTGGCTGCAATCTGCCGGATTACGCCGGCGGCCCGGATACGCCACCCAACCGCTTCTACGCTTACGGTGTTGTCGGCCGTCTCGCCTGTCTGGCTGCCGCGCTCGAACTCGAGCGGTCAACGCCGGAATTGGGCTGAAATTTAATCGGTGGCACAACAACTCCATTTTGAAAAACATTTGCTGGGCGGTAGCAACAAGCCGCTCAAGCTTGCTTTTATTCTCGATCCGCTCGCCAGCCTGAAGGCCTGGAAGGATTCTTCGGTCGCCATGATGCGCGCCGCCGAAAATCACGGTCACGATGTTTTTGCCATCGACTGCGCGACATTGGGCTGGCGCCGCCCTGAGCCAGGTCATGCTGGCGGTGTCTTTGGTGAGGCCGTGCATTTGCTGGTACGTCCGGACGACCACGACTGGTACCGGGAAAGTGGCCGTCAAACCCTTCCGCTCAAGGCCTTTGACGCAGTGATTATGCGCAAGGACCCGCCCTTCGATTTTGAATTTCTGACCGCCACCTGGCTGCTTGAGCGCGCCGAAGCGAATGGTGTCCGCGTTTTCAATCGCCCACGCGCCCTGCGCGAACACTCTGAAAAGCTGGCAATTACCGAGTTTGATGAATTTACGCCACCCAGCCTGGTCGCCCGCAACATGCCTCATATCCAGCATTTCATCGAAGAACAGCGCGACGTCATCTTGAAGCCGCTCGATGGAATGGGCGGTAGCCAGGTTTTTCGCATTCATCGCAACGATCCCAACCGCAATGTGATTGTTGAAACCCTGACCCACGACGGCCAGCGCACCGTAATGGCGCAGCAGTATTTGCCGGAAATCAGCCAAGGTGACAAGCGGATTTTGCTCATCGGCGGCAAGCCAGTGCCCTATTGTTTAGCCCGGATTCCCAAAGCCGGTGAGACTCGTGGCAATCTGGTCGCCGGTGGCACCGGTATCGCACAGGATTTATCAGCGCGTGACCGCGAGATTGCCGAAAAACTGGGCCCGATTCTGTTCAAACGTGGGCTGATGCTGGTTGGTATTGATGTAATCGGTAACTGCCTCACCGAGATCAACGTCACCAGCCCAACCTGCATGGTTGAAATCCGCCAGCAAACCGGTTTTGATGCCGCTGGCGCCTTCATTACCGCTATCGAACACGCATGCGGCGTTTCCTGAGCCTCTGCCTCTGCCTGTTTTTGCTCAGTGCTTGCGGACGGGTCTCGATTCAGGAACAACAGGCCTACGTTTTCGGTACCCGTGTCGAGGTAATGGTTGTCGGGGATGATCCCGAACTCGCACGACAGGCCATCGCCAGCGTATTGCGAGAATTTGACCGGCTGCACCGGACTTACCACGCCTGGCAGGAATCCGAATTAACGGCATTAAATTCGGCCATTTTTGCCGGTCGACCGCAACAAGTCAGCGATGAACTCGCCAAATTGATCCTTGAAAGTCAGGAACTGTCAAAAAATGGCCAATATTTGTTTGATCCGGGAATCGGAAGACTGATCAAAGCCTGGGGATTTCACGCCGAAGAATTCAAAGCTCAGCTCCCGCCACCAACAGATCTCCAGCAATTAATTGCGGCCCACCCGTCAATTCAGGAACTGAGTCTGACGGGCAATAGCGTAAGCAGCCGTAACCAGGAAGTGGCCCTCGACTTTGGCGGCTACCTCAAGGGCGTCGCACTCGACCGCGCCGCCAGCATCTTGCGCCAGCAAGGCATCCACAACGCACTGATTAACATTGGCGGTAACGTCATGGCACTAGGTAGCAAGGAGGGGCTTCCATGGCGGGTTGGCATTCAGCATCCACGCCAATCCGGCCCCTTGGCGACAGTTGAACTGGCAGATGGTGAAGCCATAGGAACCTCGGGGGATTATCAGCGTTACTTTGAACTCGACGGAAAGCGTTACCCCCACCTCCTTGACCCCCGCACCGGCTATCCAACCAGCCACACACAGGCTGTCACGGTCCTAATTCCTGCCGGTAAGCGCGCCGGCACCTTATCCGATGCCAGCTCCAAACCCATCTATATTGCAGGCCCAAAGGCATGGCGGACTTTGGCCCAACAACAGCAACTCACATGGGTCTTGCGCATCGATCAAAATGGTAAGGTTCAGGTCACAGAAGCCTTCGCTAAGCGCCTCAAATTCGTTGGCAACGGAGATCCCATCGAAATTATTCCCTGACTGTTTGCGGGATGCTCATACCGGCAAATCAATACCTTCACGCCTATAATAATATCCATATCCTCTGGAGTAGATTGTGTGAAAACGGAAAATTGCCGGGATTGCATGGAAGTTCGACAGCTCGAACTAATCCAGCGTATAGGCCGAATCGGCTATTGGGAATACGATCCCAAGGTAAATTCGATATCTCTGACTGAAGCTTCGCTAAGTCTACTTGGCGATATTCTTGGAGCCGACTGTAAGAGCTCTCGGGACTTCATGCAAGCCTTGAGCAATGACGAACGAAAGCGTTTTCAATCAGCACTTGATCTCGCCATTTCAAAATCCCTGCCACTCAATATCGAACTCCGGCTAACAAGCAACGGCAGCAAAACTTGCTTTGTTGTGGCCCGGGGAGCGCCGATTGAATTGGGTAACGGCTTAACCGGCTTTGTTGGTACCTTTCAGGACATCACCAGCGAAAAATCTCGGCAAGCAGATCATGAAAAACTCAATACCCAACTGCAAGCCCTTCTTGATGCTCTGCCACAGGGCGTTAGCGTCGTTGACAAAGATCTTCGTCTAATTCTGTGGAACCGGAATTTTCATGAGATTCTCGGCTTTCCACAAAGCATGGTATTCAGAAATGCGCGTTTTGAAGATTTAATTCAATTCAATGCCGCACGCGGCGAATATGGCCCCGGTAACCTGGAAGATCAAGTACAAGCAATAGTCGCCCGGGCCAAAGAATTTTTACCACATCGTTTCGAACGCCAGTTAACCGGCGGTCGGAGCCTCCTGGTCGAGGGCTTCCCGTTCAAATCTGGAGGTGAGATCTCAGGTTTTGTCACGACCTACACCGACATTACCGAGCAGAAACATACTGAGCAACAGATAATGCGGCAGCATGACGTAATGAAGACCATCATCGATAACTTTCCTGGCGGCATTTCGCTATGCGACACGGATTTACGATTTACTACCTATAACGACCAATTTATAAAGCTTCTCGATTTTCCGGAAACTTTATTCGACAAGGGATGGGCTCATTTTGAGGAATTAGCCCGCTTCAATGTTAGCCGTGGCGAGTATGGCCCCGGCGACCCTGAGAAACAGGTGCAAGCCGTTGTCGAACGTGCCAAAAATTTTCAAGCGCATCAGATAGAACGAGCACGCCCCAATGGGCGGTGGCTGGAAATTCGTGGAACGCCGATACCCAGCGGTGGCTTTGTCACCAGCTATATCGACATCACTGAGCGCAAAATGATCGAAGCCGAACTGGTACATTCGAAGGAAGTAGCCGAAACCCGACGAGAAAAAGTAGCCAGTCTGCTAGACAATTCAGGAGAAGGGTTCCTCTCTTTTGGTGCTGATCTAATTATCGAAGCGGAATGCAGCAATGCATGCCAGTCAATGCTGGGAGCGTCCCCCGCCGGTAAAAATGCGGCCGACGTTTTCTTCCAGGATGATGCTGGGAAGATTGACCTATTTTGCTCAACGATTAGTTCGGTGCTGGCAGAAACTGATCATTTCATTCGTGAATGCATGCTGTCCTTGCTACCAACTGAAATTCAACGTGACGAGGCATTGCTTAAAGCAGAATACAAGATTCTCGACAATGGCAAATTCATGGTGGTGTTAACCGATATCACTGCTGCACAACAGATGGCCGCCAGGCTCGAAAGTGAGCAACACCGCCTTGAATTGATTGTCAAAGCAGTATCTGATCGTCGTAATTTCTTTGACGCAGTCAACGGATTCCGTGATTTTTTGGCCCAGGATTTGCAGCGTATTCTTCAGGGAAGCAGCTCGCCAAAAAGTATCACTCAGGAACTATACCGGGAAGTACACACCTACAAAGGCCTACTAAATCAGTTCAGTTTTCCCCACACACCCGATGTACTGCATTCTCTTGAAACTGATTTATCGGGCGCACTTGAACTGGGCGAGCAATTGAAGATGCAGCGGATCATTGATCTGGGTGCCTCGGAAGTACTTGAAGCTGCTTTTGACAAAGATATCGCCATCCTTTCGGATGCTCTCGGTGAAGAGTTTCTGCTCCAGGGAGAAAACTTTATTTTGTCAGAGCGCCAAGTTCTCGAATTGGAGAGCTTGGCCGCTCGGCTCTTGAATGGCGAAATTATTGACAGTTCTGCACCTGAAATACGCCACTTGCTTGAAGAAATCAGCACCTTGCACAAAATGTTGTTACGGGATGTGCTGTCGGGCTTTGATGGTTTAGTAAGCCAAACTGCACAACGCTTGGAAAAGGATGTAGCCCCTATCATCATTGAAGGGGGGGCCGATGTGTGGATTGACCCAAAGGTATATCGTCCATTTTTTCGATCTCTCGTTCATGTCTTTCGTAACGCTGTGACGCATGGCATTGAATCTCCAGAAACACGTTGGGAGGCAGGCAAAGAAGAAAAAGGAATGATCACTTGCAAGATCGAAATTGAAGCGGGAAATATCAAACTATCGATCGCTGATAACGGTAGTGGGATCAACCTGGACAGCTTGCGCCAGCGTGTCGTATCAGCCGGGATATACAATGCCAACGATATACTGACGATTCATGAAGATGAGCTTGCACAACTCATTTTCATGGACAGCATCACAACACAGAAGGAAGTAAGCGCCCTGGCAGGCCGTGGCGTTGGCCTTGCTGCAGTATTCTGTGAAATTATCAATATTGGGGGAAGTGCCAAGGTAAAAACATCAACAGGCCAAGGAACCGAGTTCTTGTTTACTTTCCCGTTGGCTCAAAAACTCTAAGCGAGGACAAAAACCATGCTGGAAAAAACGCCAATAAAAAATATAAAACAGGTCATAAAGTCTGCCGTTGCCAGAACGTCCAGTTACTTTGAGAGCGAATACAAAATCAAAGTCAGCGTCACCAAACCCGAAAAAGAAGACCTTGATTCGCTGACCCTGCTGGACATGACAGTTATCATCGGCATGGGCGGGAGTATCAACCTGCTGGTTGCCTTCAGCTTTCAGGAGTCTTTGCTTGATGCATTATTCAAGCAAATGACTGCTGACTTCGACGTGGCTCCAGATGAAATTGAAATGTATCGAGAGGCCTCTGCAGGCGAAGTTGTCAATACCATTCTGGGACACTGTACGATTGATCTGCAAATACCTGATGGTCCAGCCATTTCAATGACTCCACCAGTAATTCTTGACCGTGTAAAAACAATTAAGCGTATGAAAAATGCGATGTTATATACGGAAATCCTGAATACCAATTTTGGACAAATGAATATCAGCCTTGTTGGTCCGCAAGAACTGTTCGATACACACCTTGATTACATTAAGTGAGACTGAAATGGATTCGTTAAATATTTTGATTGTCGATGATTCTCCCATCATCACCCGAAAACTCGGGATGATGCTTGAACAATTTGGGTATCAAATTGCTAAGACCGCAGCCACTGGGCGCGAAGCCATAGCTGCTTATCGAGTTTGCAAACCCGATATCGTGACTATGGATATCACCATGCCTGATATGGATGGTATAGAAGCAACACGCGCCATCATGAGTGAATTTCCGGACGCTAAAATCGTTATGGTCACTTCACATGGGCAGGAAAAAATGGTGTTAGATGCCCTCAAGGCCGGCGCCAAAGGGTATGTACTCAAGCCGTTTCAGGATCACAAAGTTTACGAGGCCATTCAGAAAGCGTGTAAGCGCGTCGTTCTTCAAGACCGGCTGCATGCTGAAATAGCACAACGTAAGGCACAGCACGAAGCAGCGGCCAAAAAACAGGCGGAGGTCGGACAGTAACCTCCGCAAATTTTCAAAAAGAAACCCTCTTTATCCACCAATTGCCTACATCGTTCAAAAGCAACGAATGATATTTATAAAGTAATGGGTTTCGAGTTATGCCGAGATGCTTACATCACATCCGGTTTCATTTCATTTTCTCTATCTTCCAACATCGCTTGTCTTGTTAGATGACATAGAAAGTGAAAATGGCCGTCGCGGCAACAAACGACTTTTTCCTTAAATTTGTCATCGAAGCACTCCCGTTGTGCCAAGGAAACTGAAAAAACCCGGATTTCGTGTCACTAAAAGCGAAAAATTCCGAGACATCATCTAATGCGGCATTGCTTACCAATGCCCAGGCTTTCGGATTGGCTTTTTATTTGTTGGGACATGATCCGGCAGCTGGGAAGCTTCGAGCTCCGAATCTAATATAGATTGGCGCGTCCAGTGGGCATGCCGTGAGAGCGAGGCGCTTATTGAGCGATGCCGAGTGTCACCGGTTGCTGGTCGAATAGGCGTGATTACGCCAACAGTCAGTTGAGGAAAGTCCTCGCGAATTGCTTTCAGCGCGGGTTCCGCATCACTGTCGTTTGAACAGATCACTAAGTGATCAACGAGCCCTTTCGCTGCATCACGATACATAGCAATCGCCAAGTTCACGTCCGTTTGCTTCTCTTCAATTTTCCAGACGCGAGATTGAATGGTCCGATCAAACGGCTCACCTGCTCGGTAGGTTGGCAGTAACGTACCGCTTTTGTCATGGCTATGACTGCCATAAACAATTTCCAAACGCTCCGGGTGCCTGAGCGCCAAAGCTCGATGGTAAGCTTGTTGCGCCTCTATTGAGGCTTGGCCGTGAGTGGCAAATTTTGCGAGAGCGTAAGCCGTAAAGAACTTCACCGTCTGAATCGATGATTCAGGGTCTTGAATGGCAATGATTTGCTCGAAAAGCGAAACGACATCAAGCCACTTGTGCGAAGACCCGCGCAAGCGGCCATAGTAAAAATTGTAGCCATCAATGTAGACGACAGTGCGTTTTCTTTGTGGAGTCTCCACAATTGCTCTTTTCTTAGGCATGAAAAAACCGCCTCTGGGGCGGTCTTTTCGTCCCAAGCCAGAGTCAACTAAATGACGTGGCAAAGGATGAGTGGTGTAGGCATTTCATCATTTTTGGTTAACAGAAGTCAACAATTTGTTTAACCGCTTGCTCACTATCGGCGTCAGCTCGCTAGCTAGAGTGCCGGCTGACAGCGTCAGCCTCGCTCTCAACAGCCACTTCCGCTAGTACCTCCGGTTGGCGGGCAGAATCGATCGCCACCACATTTGAGTCGCAGATACCATCATCTGCGCCACTGGTGATATCCGGCTCCAAGGTCTTCTCATCAGCCTCATCGCCGCTACCATGATAGGTTACAAGGTTTCTTACGAGGTAGGACAACAACCAATCCGGTGACACCTTCTCATCCCAAAACTTGATCGACCACGAGGTCACAAACTCAGTAATAGTGAAGAAAAACAC
>JAQTZQ010000109.1 GCA_028687645.1 Rhodocyclaceae bacterium | reverse complement strand
CACGGTAAACACCACCGGGGCGATAATAGGCCGCATGCAAACGAGCCCCCGAAACTGCCTCATAGGCATCCATCAGATCTTCACGCTCTCGGAAGGTATAGAGCGCCATGGTCATGGCACCGACGTCAAGTGCGTGACAACCAATCCACAGCAAATGATTGAGAATTCGTGTCACTTCATCAAACATGACACGAATGTATTTGCCACGCTCAGGTACTTCAATGCCCAGCAATTTTTCGGTAGCTAGACAGTAAGCATGCTCGTTGCACATCATGGAGACGTAATCGAGACGGTCCATATAGGGCACTGACTGCACCCAGGTACGAGTTTCAGCCAATTTTTCGGTAGCTCGGTGCAACAGGCCAATGTGTGGGTCAGCGCGCTGAACAACCTCGCCATCCAACTCGAGCACTAAACGCAAAACGCCGTGCGCCGCAGGGTGTTGCGGGCCAAAATTGAGGGTGAAATTACGAATATCAGCCATGTGCAGCATCCCCGTAGGTATCTTCGCGCAAGATGCGCGGGGTATTTTCGCGCGGCTCAATCGTCACCGGCTGGTAAATCACACGCCCCTGATCCGGGTCATAACGCATTTCAACATAACCAGAAATAGGAAAATCCTTGCGGAACGGGTGACCAATAAAACCATAGTCAGTCAGGATGCGACGAAGGTCATCGTGTCCAATATAGGCGATTCCATATAGATCAAAGGACTCGCGCTCAAACCAATTCACACTTTTCCAGACACCCACTATCGAATCAACGACAGGAAATTCGTCATCCTCGGCAAAAACCCGCACCCGAAGACGCCAATTATTGGCAATGGACAAGAGATGAATGACGGTTGCGAAGCGCCTCCCCTGCCAAGCTCCGTCACCATAAGTCGAGTAATCTACGCCGCAAAGATCTGACAACCCCTCAAAGCCAAACGCTGGCTCATCCCTTAGAGCGGTCATTACAGCCAAATAATCAGCGGCAGCGACCTCGACGGTAACTTCTCCAAGGGCAATTTTCAGTGACTTCAATCGGTCACCAAAATACTCCTGCAATCTTTGGCTAAGCGTTTCAAGCTTGGCAGACATAATCATGAGCCCCGGCAATTAACGAGCGATGGTATTGGTGCGACGAATCTTGTTTTGCAGCTGAATGATGCCGTAGATCAGAGCTTCCGCAGTCGGCGGACAACCCGGCACATAAATATCCACTGGGACAATTCGATCACAGCCGCGAACAACAGAATATGAATAATGGTAGTACCCACCACCATTGGCGCAGGAGCCCATGGAAATAACCCAGCGAGGCTCTGCCATTTGGTCATAAACCTTGCGCAGCGCCGGTGCCATTTTATTGGTCAGCGTCCCAGCCACGATCATCACATCTGACTGACGGGGACTTCCACGGAAAACCACACCAAAACGATCAAGGTCATAACGAGAACAACCCGCATGGATCATTTCAACAGCACAGCACGCCAAACCAAAGGTCATAGGCCACACCGACCCGGTACGCATGTAGTTAATCAGCTTGTCAGCCGTCGTAGTGACAAAGCCTTCTTGCAGGACACCTTCAATACCCATGGCTCAATTCACTCCCACTCTAGCGCGCCCTTGGCCCAGGCATAGATGTAGCCCACCACCAGAACGGTAACAAATACCAGCATCTCAATAAAACCGAAGAGCTTGATTGACTCAGTGGCCACAATATCTTTAAAAATCGCCGCCCAAGGGAACAGGAAGGCAATCTCAAGATCAAAGAGAATGAAGAGGATTGCAATCAGGTAATAGCGCACATCAAACTTCATGCGCGCATCCTCAAAAGCCTCGAACCCACACTCATAGGGCGAAAGCTTTTCTGGATCTGGCTTGTTCGGAGCCAGCAAAAAACCCATTGCAATGGGCAAGACGCCTATAGCGACACCCACCAGGACGAACATCAGAATCGGAAAGTAGTTTTCCATGACTCGCCGCCAATTTTCAGTTTCTTATTAGGTGCAGCAACCCGAAGATCACTACCCGCTTTTTGGTGCCGACGGCGAGACTCGAACTCGCACAGCTTGCGCCACTACCCCCTCAAGATAGCGTGTCTACCAATTTCACCACGTCGGCATTCTATTTTTGCACTGGAATAGCGAGGCTTATTGCCAACCCAGCACACTTGCGTTTACTTAGGTATTTCTTTTGCTTTTGAGTCTTTATCAGCCGGCACTAATGCCGCATCAGAACTTGAAGACGTCGCTGGCGTAACGGATTCGGATTGTATCGCTTCCTGCATCACACTGCCAGTCGTTTTTGGTTTACTTGAAGCAACATATGCCAAAGACAAGCTTGTAATGAAAAAAACCGCAGCCAAGGCGCCCGTCATACGGCTCAAAAAATTAGCCGAGCCTGAAGAACCAAACAGACTACCGGAAGCACCACTACCAAAAGCAGCCCCCATATCTGCACCCTTGCCGTGCTGCATCAAAACCAAACCAATAATTGCGATAGCAACCAAGATATGAATGGTCAACAAAAGAGAGAAAATCCAATTCATCATTACCGCCTTTTAACCTGCCGCCCGGCAGATCGCCAGAAAATCACCTGCGACCAAAGCCGCACCACCAATCAAACCGCCATCAATGTCAGGTTGCCCAAACAATTCCTTCGCATTCTGCGGCTTAACACTTCCACCGTACAACACACGCACGCCATTCGCCACAACAGGATCCAACGCCGCCACCTGGGAACGGATTGCCTGATGCACCTCCTGAGCCTGCCCAGCAGATGCTGTCACCCCAGTGCCAATCGCCCACACCGGCTCGTAAGCAATAACCGATTTCGTCAATACAGAAACACCAAGCCGGTCTATCACCGCCGCCAATTGGCGTGATACCACCTCGCTCGTTTTACCAGCCTGACGCTCTTCCAGACTCTCTCCAACACAAAGCACGGGTACAAGACCACCGGCTTGTGCTGCAGCAAACTTGGCCACAACAACCGAGTCCGACTCACCGTAGATCGCACGACGCTCCGAATGACCGACCAACACATACCGGCAACCAAACTCACCCAGCATAGGCGCAGAAACCTCTCCGGTATAAGCACCAGAAACGAACTCGCTCAAATTTTGTGCGCCAAGTTGAATCCCAGAACTGCCAAGCAAGGCCGCTGCTTGAGCCAAGTAAGGATATGGAGGACAAATAGCAACCTCACAGGCCAAGCCAGCTACCGATACTTTCAGAGCGTCGATCAACAGCGCATTGTTCTGGAGAGTGCCATGCATTTTCCAGTTACCGGCAACAAACTTTCTACGCATATCAGCAGCAATCGAAAACGAATAACCTGACGATTATATCGACGCCCTGGCAGTTGGGTCAAGAATGAGCCCAACATGAGCTAATGAGAAACTTCACGAACCACGCCAGCAAGCTCCTGAGCAATCGCTAGAACCTCGGCGGCGTCTTCACCCTCAACCATAACCCGTAATAACGGCTCGGTACCGGAGGGGCGCAACAAAATTCGCCCACGACCAGCCATTTTTTTCTCAGCTGCTTCCATCGCAGCAAGAATGGTTGGATCATCCCGCCACGGGAAGCCTTTTACCATCGGAACATTGATTAATTTTTGGGGGTATAGCGACAATCCAGATAGCAGCGCTTTGAGGCCACCACCCAACTCACGCATTGCAGCCAAAACCTGCAAGGCAGCAATCACGCCATCACCCGTGGTATGACGATCAAGCGCCAGCAGGTGACCCGAATTTTCACCCCCATAGAGCCAGCCTCTTTCGCTCAACATTTCAACCACGTAACGGTCACCGACGGCAGCGCGCACAAATGGGATATCAAGACGCGCCAAGGCGTGCTCCAGCGCCAAATTACTCATCAGCGTGCCGACGACGCCAGCAACCGGGGCATGATTAGCGCGACTACACACCAGCGCATAGAGCAATTGGTCACCATCATACAGCGTGCCTTCGGCGTCTACCATCAGAATGCGATCAGCATCCCCGTCCAGCGCCAAGCCGAGATCAGCCCGATGTGCCAGAACTGCCGCACACAAGGCTTTTGGCGCCATCGCACCAAAGCCGTCGTTGATGTTCAGGCCATTTGGCAGAACGCCGATGGTCACCACCTCAGCGCCTAATTCATGAAAAACATCGGGTGCCGTATGATATGCCGCACCATGAGCACAATCGACAACGATCTTCAGACCACGCAGATCAAGATCGTTAGGGAAAGTACTCTTACAGAATTCGATATAACGACCACGCGCATCATCTATACGTTTCGCACGCCCAAGTTCTGCCGGCGAGACACATTCCATCGGCTGATCAATTACCGCCTCGATCGCCAACTCCACCTCATCTGGTAACTTGGTTCCCTGAGCTGAAAAGAATTTGATTCCATTATCGTAATAAGGGTTGTGTGATGCCGAAATTACAATACCAGCCTGTAAACGTAATGCTCGTGTCAGATAAGCCACCGCAGGTGTAGGCAGCGGGCCAACCAGGCAGACATCAACCCCCGCTGCCGCAAACCCTGCCTCCAGAGCGGATTCGAGCATATAACCAGAAAGCCGGGTATCTTTGCCGATCAACACAGAAGGCCGCTCACCAGCGGGCATCTCAACTTTATCCAGCAAGACCTTACCAGCGGCGTAACCTAGTCGCATCACGAAATCTGGCGTGATCGGTGCCTGACCAACACGCCCACGGATGCCATCAGTGCCAAAGTATTTTCTGCTCATTTTTCTCTCCCTATTGCAGCGCAGCCATAACTGCCAGCGCATCCCGCGTAGCTGCGACGTCATGTACGCGTAATATTTTCGCACCTTTTTGAGCAGCCAGCATGGCGGCAGCAATACTCGCGGGCATTCTTTCCCCTATTGCCCGCCCGGTGATGCCACCTAACATTGACTTACGTGACACACCTACCAACCAGGGAAAATCTCCAGCGTTCATTACGGTCAACGCTCGAAATAGGGCTAAATTATGCGCTAGCGTCTTTCCAAAGCCGAAGCCTGGATCAAGTACGATGCGCTCAGATTTAACCTTTGCAGCAAGGCATGCAGTCGCGCATTGGGCAAGAAAACGCTCGACCTCCGTCACCACATCCACATAAGCCGGCGCCTGTTGCATGGTTCCAGGAGCACCCTGCATATGCATAAGGCAAATGCCGCAATCGGAATGCGTGACCACATCCAACGCCAGCGGATCGCTCATGCCAGTGATGTCGTTGATCATCGCCGCACCGAGCATCAAAGACTCACGCATCACGTCCGGCTTGTAAGTATCGACTGAAATTGGCACACCCCATGTGCATACTTCCCTCAACACCGGCACCAGACGGCGCAACTCTTCTTCAACGGGCGTTGGTAGCGCCCCAGGACGGGTTGATTCAGCCCCAATATCAAGAATATCTGCCCCAGCCTCCAGTTGCAGACGGGCATGCTCAATGCCTCTGGCAGTATCACTGGCACAACCATCACCGGAAAATGAATCCGACGTTAGATTGACGATCCCCATCAACAAGGGGCGATCAAGACTTAAGCGGTATTGGCCGCAAGCAAAAATTGGCATTTTTAAATAAAAAAAGCCGGGAGCAAACTCCCGGCAAATTTGACAGAGGTGCTGGACTAAGCCGGCGCCGTAGCGCTGGGTTCAGCACCCGGCGTGTCGGCTGGCGGTACTGTGCGGCTCGTAGACTGCGTTGGCTTGGGCGCACGCGGTGGCTTACCATCCATAATGTCGTCGATTTGCTCAGCATCAATGGTTTCCCATTCAAGCAAAGCGCGTGTCATCGCCTCGACCTTGTCACGATTTTCCTCCAGCAACTTGCGCGCGAGCGCATACTGCTGGTCGATGATACGGCGAATTTCCAGATCAACTTTTTGCATCGTTGCTTCTGAAACATTCTTATGCTGAGTTACCGAACGGCCAAGGAAGACTTCGCCTTCATTTTCACCGTAGACCATGACGCCCAAGTCGGACATCCCGTAGCGGGTAACCATATCGCGAGCCATCGAGGTAGCGCGCTCGAAATCGTTGGAAGCCCCTGTTGTCATCTGATTCATGAACAATTCTTCGGCAATCCGTCCACCAAACAATACGGCAATCCGGCTCATCAGATATTCACGGTCATAGGCATAGCGATCTTCAACCGGCAACTGCATGGTCAAACCCAGCGCACGCCCCCGTGGGATGATGGTGACTTTGTGTACCGGATCAGACTTTGGCACCAATTTGGCCACCACCGCATGACCCGACTCGTGATAAGCCGTATTCTTTTTCTCTTCCTCGCTCATTACCATGCTGCGACGCTCGGCGCCCATCATGATTTTGTCCTTGGCCATTTCAAAGTCGTCCATATCAACCAGGCGCTTGTTACGGCGCGCGGCAAAGAGGGCCGCCTCATTAACCAGGTTGGCAAGGTCTGCACCAGAAAACCCCGGCGTGCCACGCGCAATCACATCCGCCTTAACGTCGCCGGAAATCGGCACTTTGCGCATATGAACCTTCAGAATTTCTTCGCGACCACGGATATCGGGCAACGGCACAACAACCTGTCGATCAAAGCGCCCTGGGCGCAACAGCGCCGGGTCGAGAATATCGGGGCGATTGGTGGCTGCAATCACGATAGTGCCGGAATGTCCTTCAAATCCATCCATTTCAACGAGCAATTGGTTGAGCGTCTGTTCACGCTCGTCGTTACCGCCGCCCAATCCGGCACCACGATGACGACCAACTGCATCGATTTCGTCTATAAAAATAATGCACGGCGAGTGCTTCTTGGCATTCTCGAACATGTCGCGAACCCGAGCGGCGCCCACACCGACAAACATTTCAACGAAATCAGAACCGGAAATACTGAAAAACGGTACCTTCGCCTCCCCCGCAATGGCCTTGGCCAGTAGCGTTTTGCCCGTACCTGGATTGCCAACCATTAACACGCCCTTGGGAATCCGGCCACCAAGTTTCTGGAACTTCGACGGATCGCGCAGGAAGTCCACAATTTCTTGAACTTCTTCTTTGGCCTCATCGCATCCTGCAACATCGGCGAAAGTGATGGCATTGGTAGACTCATCCATCATCCGAGCCTTGGACTTCCCGAAAGAAAAAGCGCCCCCCTTGCCGCCCCCCTGCATCTGGCGCATGAAGAACACCCAGACACCGATCAGCAACAGCATCGGGAACCAGCTGACAAAAAGATTCATCATGAACGAAGGCTCTTCTTCTGGCTTGGCTTCAATCTTGACGCCACTTTTCAAAAGGTCAGAGACCATCCAGAGATCGGGTGGCGCGTAGGACATGATGCGCTTACCTTCCGTAGTCGTTGCCTTGAGCGTACGACCTTCGATCACTACCTTACTGATACGTCCCTGATTTACCTCTTCGATAAATTGGGAGTACTCAATCGAACCTTGCGCGACCTGGCGGGTGTTGAACTGATTGAACACAGTCATCAGTACCAAACCGATGACCAGCCAGATTGCCAGGTTTTTGAACATGTTGTTCAAGCTTGCTCTCCTTCTACGGCGCCGAGCGGAAAAAACGCCATTTTATACTTAAAATCAACGCAAACCACGACCAAGCAAGTAAAGCTCGGCGCTACGATCCCGAGAAGCATCTGGTTTCCTGACGGCAACCGTTTTAAAAACCTCCCGCATAGCGCGGAGAAAGTTTTCATAATCGCTTCCCTGAAAGACTTTGACCAGAAAAGCGCCATCGGGTTTCAAATGCACTTTAGAAAAATCCAGCCCCAACTCCGCCAGATACATCACCCTGGCCTGATCAACCAAGGGCACTCCTGACATATTGGGGGCCATATCGGACATTACAAGCCCCACCTGACGCCCACTCAACATTTCTTCAAGCTGTTTAAGAACATCCTCTTCACGAAAATCGCCCTGGATGAAACTCACATTGTGCAGAGGCTCCATTTCCAGGAGATCAAGGGCGATAACCAGTCCATTGTCGCCAACTCGCTTAGATGCCACCTGCGACCATCCACCCGGGGTTGCCCCAAGATCGACGGTCACTTCACCGCGCTTGATCAACTTGTCCTTGTCGTCGATTTCCATCAACTTGAAAGCAGCTCGCGAGCGCCAGCCATCCTTCTTTGCCAACTGCACATAAGGATCGTTTACATGCTCGCGCATCCAAGCTTTACTGGTTCTGGTTCTTTTCATTCGGTAAAATGCCGTTTTCGAAAGGTTTAAACACTATGCTGCAACTCACATCTGCCGAGCGAAGCGCTTTACGCGCCCGCGCCCATGGTCTTGCTCCGGTTGTCTCGATTGCCGAAAACGGCCTGACCGAGAACGTAATGCGCGAAATCGAGCTTAATCTGAAATCACATGAATTGATAAAAATTCGTGTTTATGGCGACAGCCGCGAGAATCGCATCACTTATCTGGAAAAAATCTGTACTGATTTAAATGCCGCACCAGTTCAACACATTGGCAAACTTCTGGTTGTCTATCGCCCCCAGCCTATAGATTCTGTTACGGTCAACGGCAAAAAAGGGGCAAAAATTCGTCGCGAGAAAGCGGCGCCTCGCGTTACCAAACGCGCCCTTCAAGGCTGATCATCGCAGCCCGCGATTGCTCCACACCACTAACCACAGCCCCAGCAGACTTTGTATCAGATAGAGAATGCTGGAAACACCGTGCCAAGTGGCAAAACGATCGCGCAGCACACTCTCCATGACCTCACGTGGGAAGGCGTCTGCCTTTAGTTGGGCCATTAGTGGCTGAATCCCGAATTGGCTGACCAAACTCATCAGCGCCATCAATAGCACCAGCCAAAATAATGCGCTTTTGACAAAACGTCCGCCCTGGCGTGAAAGCAAAAACATAATTAGATAGGCGGCACAACCAAGCCCTACCCAACCAATAATTGCAAACAATTGGCCGGCAACCATACCGGCCAATTGGCGGTCACTCAAACTGGCAAATAACAGCGGCGCAGCGATGTAACCAAGCGCCCACAGGCCGCCCACCCAAAGCGTAATCGCCAACAAATAGAGCGCTTCGGATAATTTGCGCATGAACGATTATTCGTAACGGATATCAATAATTTCAAATTCACGAATTCCGCCTGGCGCCTGAACCTGAGCGATATCACCGGCGTACTTGCCGATGAGTGCACGCGCCATGGGAGAAGCCAGTGATAGCTTGCCCAACTTGATGTCGGCTTCGTCTTCACCAACAATCTGATACGTCACACTCGAACCCGAGTCTTGATCCTCCAGATCAACCGTCGCACCAAAAACACAGCGGCCATCGGCATCCAGCGATTTGGGGTCAATGATCTGCGCATTCGACAACTTGCCTTCAACCTCCTGAATGCGCCCCTCGATAAACCCTTGGCGCTCCTTGGCAGCATCGTATTCGGCATTCTCAGAAAGATCGCCATGAGCGCGGGCCTCAGCAATAGCGGCAATAACCCAGGGACGATCAACAGTCTTCAGGCGATGCAATTCTTCACGAAGTTTCTCGGCACCGGTTACGGTCAACGGGACTTTACTCATTATTTTTCCAGCAAAAGCAAAACCGCCGGTGCCCGAAAACGGGCAACCCGGCGGTTTCAGGTTTAACTTAGTGCAACTGCGTGTGCAAACCCTGAATAGGATAAACCACCAGTTCACCATGATTACGAATCCCCTCAGCCGCAGCCTCGGCGCCCCAAATGGTCGTATACATCGTCACCCTGGCCTGCAAACCAGAGATACGAATTGACCGCGAATCATTGATCGCCAGACGCTTTTCCTCAACCGTATTGATGATCAAGACAATTTCGTTGTTCTTGATCATGTCGACGACATGCGGACGGCCTTCGGTGACCTTGTTGACTGGACTAACCGGGATGCCCGCTGCGGCAATGGCATGCGCCGTGCCACGCGTCGCGACCAAGCTAAAACCAGCCTCCTGCAAATGCCTGGCAATTTCAACCGCCTTGCTTTTGTCGCCATCCTTGACCGACAGAAACACCTTGCCAGACGATGGCAACTTGACGCCAGCAGCCAGTTGCGATTTTACGAAAGCTTCGGCAAAGGTCACGCCGACGCCCATCACTTCGCCGGTCGACTTCATTTCAGGGCCCAAAATGGTATCGACACCCGGGAACTTGACAAAGGGAAAGACCGCTTCCTTGACCGAGAAATAAGGCGGGATGACTTCTCTTGTCACGCCCTGATCCTTCAAGCTGCGTCCAGCCATGCAGCGTGCGGCAATTTTAGCCAGTTGCAGGCCGGTAGCCTTTGAAACGAAGGGTACTGTTCGCGAAGCGCGCGGATTAACTTCAAGAACGTAAACCTCTTCATCCTTGATAGCGAACTGGACGTTCATCAAGCCACAAACATTCAAGGCCTTGGCCATCAATTTGGTCTGGCGGCGCAGTTCGGCTTGAACCTCGGCGCCCAAGGAATAGGGTGGCAGCGAGCAAGCCGAATCTCCGGAGTGCACGCCAGCCTGTTCGATATGTTCCATCACACCGCCGATGATCACCTCGTCACCATCCGACAAGGCATCGACATCAACCTCACAAGCGTCATTGAGAAAACGATCAAGCAAGACTGGCGAGTCATGCGAAACCTTGACCGCTTCGCGCATGTAGCGCTCAAGATCCTTCTGTTCATGGACGATTTCCATGGCGCGACCACCCAGCACATAGGACGGGCGCACGACCAAAGGGTAGCCAATTTCCTGGGCCAGACGCAAGGCATCTTCTTCGGTACGCGCCGTGCGGTTCGGCGGCTGTTTGAGACCAAGCTCCTGCAGCAATTTCTGGAAACGCTCACGATCTTCGGCAACGTCAATCGATTCAGGACTGGTGCCAATAATCGGCACACCATTGGCCTCCAGTGCCAGCGCCAGCTTCAACGGCGTCTGGCCACCGTACTGAACGATGACACCAACCGGCTTTTCGATGGCGACGATTTCCAGCACATCCTCCAGCGTCAACGGCTCGAAATAGAGACGATCCGAGGTGTCATAGTCAGTGGAAACCGTTTCCGGATTACAGTTGACCATAATGGTTTCGAAGCCGTCCTCGCGCATCGCCATCGCCGCATGCACACAGCAATAATCAAACTCAATACCCTGGCCGATGCGGTTCGGACCACCACCCAGCACCATGATTTTTTTCTTGTCGGTCGGATTCGCCTCGCACTCGTCCTCGTAGGTCGAATACATGTAAGCCGTTCCGGTAGCAAACTCACCGGCACAGGTATCAACACGCTTATAAACCGGGCGCACGCCCAGTGCGTGACGACCTTCGCGCACCGCTGTTTCGGTCGTTTTGGTCAAATCCGCCAAACGGCGATCAGCAAAGCCCTTGCGCTTGAGATAGCGCAACTCTTCTGCGGTCAACGATGAAAACTCACGTTTTTCTATTTCCAATTCCAGATCAACAATTTCCTTGATTTGGACGAGGAACCACGGATCAATCTTGGTCAGGTCAAAAACCTTTTCGACCGACATGCCAACGCCAAAGGCATCGGCGACGTACCACAGGCGATCCGGCGTCGGCCGGGCCAGTTGTTCGTCGATGGTTTCTGGATCGACCGATTTCAGGTTGAAGCCGTCAACACCCACCTCCAGACCGCGCAAGGCCTTCTGCAACGACTCCTGGAAAGTACGGCCGATGGCCATGACTTCGCCGACCGACTTCATCTGCGTGGTCAGCGTGTTGTCGGCCTGCGGAAATTTCTCGAAGGCAAAACGCGGCACCTTGGTGACAACGTAATCGATAGACGGCTCGAACGAGGCCGGTGTCTTGCCGCCGGTGATGTCATTCGACAATTCATCCAGCGTGTAACCCACCGACAGCTTGGCAGCGATCTTGGCAATCGGGAAACCGGTCGCCTTGGAGGCCAGCGCCGACGAACGCGAGACACGCGGATTCATCTCGATGACGATCATCCGACCATCCTTTGGGTTGATCGAGAACTGCACGTTGGAACCACCGGTATCGACGCCGATTTCACGCAGCACGGCGATCGAGGCGTTACGCAGAATCTGGTACTCCTTGTCGGTCAGCGTCTGGGCCGGGGCGACGGTAATCGAGTCGCCGGTGTGCACGCCCATCGGATCAAGGTTTTCGATCGAGCAGATGATGATGCAGTTGTCCGCCTTGTCGCGAACCACTTCCATCTCATACTCCTTCCAGCCGAGCAGCGACTCTTCGATCAGCAGCTCGTTGGTTGGCGAGGCTTCGAGACCGCGTTTGCAAATGGTCTCGAACTCTTCCATGTTGTAGGCGATACCGCCACCCGTGCCGCCCAACGTGAAGGACGGGCGGATGATGGTCGGGAAGCCGATCACGGCCTGCACCTGGTAGGCCTCTTCCATGCTGTGCGCGGTGGCCGACTTGGCAGAACCGAGACCAATCTTGGTCATCGCATCCTTGAACTTCTGACGGTCCTCGGCCTTGTCGATGGCCTCCTTCGAAGCACCGATCAGCTCGACATTGAACTTGGCCAGCACGCCTTCGCGGTCGAGATCGAGCGCGCAGTTCAGCGCGGTCTGGCCGCCCATGGTCGGCAGCAGCGCATCCGGGCGTTCCTTCTCGATGATCTTGGCAACGACCTGCCAGGTGATCGGCTCAATATAGGTGACATCGGCCATTTCCGGGTCGGTCATGATCGTCGCCGGGTTGGAATTCACCAGGATGACCTTGTAACCCTCTTCGCGCAGGGCCTTGCAGGCCTGGGCGCCGGAGTAATCAAATTCGCAGGCCTGACCGATGATGATCGGGCCGG
>JAQTZQ010000108.1 GCA_028687645.1 Rhodocyclaceae bacterium | reverse complement strand
TCGCTCAGGCGCAGGAACGCGTTTATGTAATCGACCAGCGTGACGTCGTCGCCAAGAGCGGCTTCGGCCTGTGCTGGCGCACCGGCTACTGGACCCCGGCTGCTGCCGCCAAGGACAAGGCTGGTTGCGAATGCGACAAAGACCTGATCCCGGCTGAAGTCTGCAGCCCGGCCGCCGCCAAAGCAAAGGCGGCTCCCGCTACCGTGGCTGGCCCCAAGCCGGCTGCCGAGAAAATCACCGTCGCGGCTGACGCACTCTTTGATTTCAACAAGGCCACGCTGCGCTCAGAAGGCAAAGCCAAGCTTGACGAACTGGTCTCCAAGGCCAAGGCGATCAAACTTGAAGTGATTCTGGTCGTCGGTCATACCGACCGTATCGGTGGTGACGCCTACAACCAGAAGCTGTCCGAGAAGCGCGCTGCTGCGGTCAAGGAATATGTGGTAGCCAAAGGTATCGAAGCCAACCGTGTTTACACTGAAGGCAAGGGCGAGAAGCAGCCAGTCACAGGCGACAAGTGCAAGGGCAACAACAAGTCCAAAGCGCTTATCGAGTGTCTGCAGCCGGATCGTCGTGCTGACATCGAAATCATCGGCACCAAGTAATTCGTCGATGTTTCACGAAAAGCCCCGCAGTGCGGGGCTTTTTTCTTTCTATCATTTTGTGAATGACCATGCTCAACGCTGATCCTGCCGAACTGGACAAATTTGGAGAACTCGCCCATCGCTGGTGGGATCCCAATAGTGAATTCAAACCCCTGCACGACATCAACCCCTTGCGCCTTGACTGGATCGAGCAGCACGCCGGACTTGCCGGCAAGCGTGTTCTCGATGTCGGCTGCGGCGGCGGTTTGCTTTCCGAAGGAATGGCCTTGCGTGGCGCAAACGTTACCGGCATCGACCTCTCTGAAAAGCCACTGGCAGTTGCCAAACTGCACCTGCTCGAAACTGGCCAGAAAGTGGATTACCGCAAAATTTCAGCGGAAGCCTTGGCCGATGAGATGCCTGGTGCTTTTGATCTCGTCACCTGCCTGGAAATGCTCGAGCATGTACCGAACCCGAGTAGTGTCATCGCTTCATGTGCGCGACTCGTCAAGCCGGGCGGGCAGGTCTTTTTCTCGACGCTCAACCGCAACCCAAAATCCTATTTATTTGCCGTCATCGGTGCTGAGTACGTTCTGCAAATGCTACCCAAAGGCACGCATGACTACGCCAAATTGATCAAGCCTTCGGAATTGGCGCGTTGGGCCAAACTGGCCAGACTTGAGCCGGATGAAGTCATCGGCATGACCTATAACCCACTCAGTAAACAGTATTCCTTGGGCCGGGACACCAGCGTCAATTACTTGATGCGCACCACCCTCCATGTTTGAAGCGGTTCTGTTCGATCTTGATGGCACTCTGGTCGACACCGCGCCTGACCTGGGCGGCACGGTTAATTTTTTGCTGGCAGAAGCCGGTCGACCGCAACAACCGATTGAAACACTGCGCCCCTTTGTTTCGCAAGGCGTTCGGGGCATGCTGAAGGCTGGATTTGGGATTGAACCAAGCCACGCTGATTACGAACCCCTGTCCAACCGTTTCCTTGAGATTTACGCTGGCCGGCTGTGCGCTGAAAGCCAGCTTTTTGACGGAATCGCTGACTTGCTGGACACCTTGGAAGCCGGCAGCTTGCGCTGGGGGATCGTGACCAACAAGCGCATGCGCTTCACCGATCCCTTGGTTGAGTTATTGAAACTTTACCCGCGCACGCGCTGCGTGGTCAGCGGCGATACCACCGCCGAAGCCAAACCATCACCGTTACCAGTTCAACACGCTTGCCAATTGTTGCGCTGCACGCCCAGCCGTACCTTGTATGTCGGTGACGACGTGCGCGACATCCAGGCCGGGCGCAATGCCGGTTGCTACACCGTCGCGGCTTCTTATGGCTACCTTGGCGATGGTGGCCCGCTGGAAACTTGGGGCGCTGATCTGGTGATTGATCACCCAAGCGAGCTCGCTGAATTTCTGGCTACGCGCGTCGCGCTGAAATAAGCAGATTGCGCGGCGTCAATTGGCGCTCACAGAAACTGCCAATACTCACTTCATAGCCCTGGGCTTCAAGATACAGCCCTAAATCCTGCACCAATAGAACCTCCAGTGGCCGACGAAAAGCATGGCGGACGATGGAAAGTCGCATGACTTCGCGCTGGCGTTGCCAGCCGAGCGACTCAAATTCAGCCAAGCCCATTCCCTGCGGGACAAGCATATTTTCCCGCTGCGCCATGAGGCTGATGAATGCTGAAAAATCGCCTCTGAAGCAGGCTGCCGGCACAGGTTTAAAGCTGCGATAGAGCGATTCACCGGATATCTCGCGACGCAGCAGATCAAAGCCCAGCTTCCAGGCCATTTCCTTGTCGCGCTGCCGCTTCAGGCGGGCTGAAGCGGTCACGGTTTCGGTAACGGCCAGCCGGGCATCGTCACGCGTTACGCTGGTTTGCAGAGCACCCGACAGTGGCTGATAAATCTCCGCGACACCCCGGTAATAGCAGCAAGGGGCAATCTCCAGGCGAGCGACACCCGCCTCCGCACCGCTGTAAATTAAACGTCGATGCAAATCGCCGCAGGCGTGCAGCGCTACGGCTTGTTGCTGCGGTGAAAAAGCATTTGTTACGGTCAACGCATTTTTACAGGCAAATTTTTGACTGACCCCAGAGCGCGCAGCCAATTGCCCCCCCTGGTCACAAAGCACTGGATCAATTTCCAGACTGGTCACAGCAACCTGCCACTGTAAGGCCAGCAAACGCCCCAAATGACCTTTGCCTGCGCACCAATCGAGAACAGGAAGTCCGGTGGGATGAGCGGCCGCAGCAAAGGCCTCAATCTGTTGCTGTTTGCGCCCGGGAATTTCCCAAGCCCAGCGCCAACCGTGTTCGACTTTAGGGCTTGCTGTACACGCAGGTATCGCGCTAAGAGCAACCAGATCAGAAGCAGCCGGGAAGAAATTGGCCAAAAAACCCAAGGCAGCCCGACCATCATTGTTCAATGCCTCGGCTGTCGCATCATCCAGTGCCAACAGTTCGGCCAACAAATCGGGATAGTCGGCGCACCACGCTGGGCGAATATCCCGAAACGGCTGCGGGTGCCACAAGGTATGTGCGCTATCCAGTTGGGTGTCCAGATTGGACTGGCGCTCAGACAGCCTCACTTCATGGCAGCGCGTTGTTCGCGCCGGCGATAGCCTAGGTAGCCGGGAACGACAGCCAGCAAAATAACCAGCAAGCCAAGTATCAGCGGCCAGAGCACCGGGCGGTTCCAAGCCAGCCTGGCGGCGGTTCGGTCAGCTGCGTCGATGCGTTGATACTTGAGAATATTGTTACCCACATCGTTGGGTTTGCGATTTTTAAGCCAGCGATGGCCGAGGGTGTAGCTCTTGGGATGCAGCCCAAAAACCCAGGGCGCGTCGTGATGCAGGATGCGGTTCATTTGCCGAATAATGCCCAGTCGCTCTGGCGAGTTATCCATATTCTTCATTCGGGCAAACAAGCGGTCGAATTCTGGGTTGGCATAGTTAGAGGCATTCTCACCGCCCTTGGCCACCTTGCTTTCATTGCCATCAAGCAGGAAGAAAAAATTTTCCGGGTCTGGATAATCGGCATTCCAGCCGAGGTAATAAAGCTGCACATTACCTTTGCGGATTTTGTCCTGGAAGCGGTTGAAGTCAGTGGAGCGCACCACCAATTGCACATCAATCTTGGCAAATTGTCGGGTTAGCCAGTCAAGGCGGGATTTTTCACCCATGCCGCCACTGGTCGTATCGAGATTGACCACCAGCGGCTCACCGGTCTTTTCGTCGCGCCCGTTGCTGTAACCCGCCTCCGCCATCAACTGCCGGGCATAAGCCACGGGCTTGCGTTTAGGCTGACCATCAACCCAGTCATAAACCTGCTTGTCGATCCCCTCTTCGCCCGCCTCATAACCGAAGATCCCCGGCGGTAGCGCACCTTGAGCGGCAATCCCCCGGCCATTGGAGAAAATGGAAATGAATTCTTCCTGATCGATAGCAATCGAAATCGCCTGCCGCAACTTGGTCGCACTTGGCGAGAGTCCGCCAACCACCGGGTCCAGCATGTTGAAACCCATGTAAAAGGTAGAGGTCTTGACCGAGGTCAGCAGACGAATGCCTTTGTCCCGCATCTCATCGGTCAGTGCCACATCCCCTCCGACATTGACGCGCACGGCTTGATCAAAGCTGTCTGAGGAAATCCCTGAAGCATCAAAATAGCCTTGCAGGAACTTGTTCCAGTAGGGAATCGCCTCTTTCTCGCGGGTAAAAATTGCCTGATCGATGAAGGGTAGCGGTTTGCCACAATCGGCCAAAAGCCCAGCTTCGCGATCGCCCGCCTCACCTTCACACGGATAGGTCTGGCCATGAAAATTCGGGTTGCGCGATAACACCATACGGCGGTTCGGATCATTTTCGGAGAGCGTAAATGGCCCGGTGCCGACCGGCCACCAATCCAGTGTCAAATTCTTGGCCGCCATTCCGGGCTGGGCGTAAAAACGATCGGCCTCGCGCGGCACTGGGGCGAAAAACGGCATTGCCAGCCAATAAAGAAACTGCGGATATTTACCCTTGATGCGAATCCGCCAAGTGTGGCTATCGACTTTTTCCACGCCGGAGAGTGGATAGGCATCGAGGTCCAGCCATTCATCCGAGGGCGTATTTTTGGCGGCCTTGGCCAATGCGTCGCCCAAATCCTTGAGACCCACAATCTTGTCGGCCATCATGCCGAAAATTGGGGAATGCAAGCGGGGATGAGCCAGACGCTTGATTTGATAAATGTAATCATCGGCCAGCAATTCGCGCGTGCCGGTTTGTGGAAAATCGGCAATCACTTGCCGGCCTTCAGCGATATTTTTGCCCAAAAATCGCGGTTGACCGTGATCATCCAAGGCAAAGGCCGGATGGAGCTGGTAGCGAATGCCCGGCTTCAGCTTCAACTCGTAGACACTCTCGGCAATGGTCTCAATGGGTGCATCAGCCGGTAATTCACGGCCCTTTGAGTCAAAAAACCGGGGCTGCGGGACGGCCTCAATGGTGCTGGGAATCAGTTGATAGGGGCGCTTCAGGTAGTGATATTGAAGCGCCGGCTCGTAAATCTGCGCGGTAAACGTAATTTCGTCCTCGGTATAGGACTGCGCCGGATCAAGGTGTTTGGGGCGATCCGTGAACGCGCTGTAGAGAATATTGCGCCCAGCCTCATTCGCCGGATACGGATCATTCCAAGCCTGGCCACAGCCGGCAAGAAACAGGACAGAAATAAGACAGGCAGCAATTCGTCGCATGGGGCGCAGTTTAGCAAATCAGCGGTTGACCGCTCGCGTCAGATTTGCCGACAATGCTTCAACTTGAATCAAACCTTGAGAACCCAATGCTCGATACCCAAATTGCCGATTTCACTTTGCCAGCAACCAGTGGCCTGACTTTCAATCTCGCTGACCAAGCGGGCAAAGTAGTGGTCATTTATTTTTACCCCAAAGACAGCACGCCGGGCTGCACCACGGAGTCACAGGAGTTTCGCGACCTTTATCCGCAGTTTGTTACGGTCAACGCCGTTTTATTGGGTATTTCTCGTGATAGCCTGAAGTCGCATGAAAATTTCAAGAGCAAGCAAAGTCTGCCTTTCGAACTGGGTTCTGACGCTGACGAGGCAGTTTGCAGCCTGTTCGGCGTCATGAAAATGAAAAACATGTACGGTAAACAAGTTCGCGGCATTGAACGTAGCACCTTTGTCATTGATCAAGGTGGCGTTCTGCGCCGTGAGTGGCGCGGGGTCAAAGTGCCCGGCCACGCTCAGGAAGCTCTGGATTTCGTCAAAACTCTCTAACCCAACCCAAGGCCATCCCATGCCGCGCAAACCCGCAGCCAGCAAGAAGCCCGCCGTTACCAAGATTTTTGTCCTCGATACCAACGTGCTGATGCACGATCCCAGTTCGCTGTTCCGCTTCGAGGAACACGACGTCTTCCTGCCGATCATGACGCTGGAAGAGCTCGACAACCACAAAAAGGGTATGTCGGAAATCGCCCGCAACGCCCGCCAGACCTCGCGCATGCTTGACGAGTTACTGGCTGACGACAGTGAAGCGATGGAAATCGGCATCTCGCTTTACGAAGCTTCCAGCAAACTGGCTAGCGGTCGACTCTTCCTGCAAACCGAGGCGATCAGCGCTGATTTGCCGCAAGGTCTGCCAACATCCAAAGTCGACAACCAGATTCTTTCGGTGGTCATCCACCTCCAGAAGAAATTCCCCAAACGCCCGGTCATTCTGGTGTCGAAAGACATCAACATGCGCATCAAGTGCCGCGCCCTCAACCTGCTCGCCGAAGACTATTTCAACGACAAGGTGCTGGAGGATACCGACATCCTCTACACCGGCACCCGCGCCCTGCCCGACAATTTCTGGGACAAGCACGGCAAGGGCATGGAGTCCTGGAAGAAGGAAAGTAAGACCTATTACAAGATCAACGGGCCACTGTGCCCGCAGATGCTGATCAACGAATGCATCTGGCTGGAAAAGGATGGCTTCACCGCCATCGTCAAGGAAGCCTCCGGCAAAACCGCCGTACTGGAAACCCTGGTTGATTACTCGCATCCAAAAAATGCGGTGTGGGGCATCACGGCGCGCAATCGCGAACAGAATTTCGCAATGAACCTGCTGATGAATCCGGATATCGATTTCGTCACCCTGCTTGGCCAGGCCGGTACCGGCAAAACGCTACTGACGCTGGCCGCCGGTCTCAATCAGGTATTGGAGAGCAAGCTGTTCGCCGAAATCATCATGACCCGCGCCACCGTGCCGGTCGGTGAAGATATCGGTTTCCTGCCCGGTACCGAAGAAGAAAAAATGGCGCCATGGATGGGTGCGCTTGAGGACAATCTCGACGTCCTAACCCACACTGACGAGAAAGACAGCGGCCCTTACGGCGGCGAATGGGGCAAGGCAGCAACGCATGACATGATTCGCTCGCGAATCAAGGTCAAGTCAATGAATTTCATGCGTGGCCGTACCTTTTTGAAAAAGTTCTTGATCATTGATGAGGCGCAGAATCTGACGCCGAAGCAGATGAAAACCCTGATCACCCGCGCTGGCCCTGGTACCAAGGTAGTCTGTCTGGGCAACATCGCGCAGATCGACACGCCCTACCTGACCGAAGGCAGCTCCGGCCTGACTTATGTCGTTGATCGTTTCAAGGGCTGGCCGCACTCCGGTCACATAACGTTACAACGTGGTGAGCGTTCGCGCTTGGCTGACCACGCAGCTGAAGTGTTATAATTTTCTCCTATAACCAAAGGGGCCGTGTCAAAGACACGGCCTTTTCGTTTCAGCCACGGGCTGTCGCTGCCGGAGGAAACTTTTGAAACGTCGTGAATTTTTAGCCTCTCTAACCGCACTCTCCTTGTTCGCCCCAGAAGCTTGGGCTGACAAGAAGCAGGCAAGCAAAACCCCCGCCGCAAAGCCAAAAGCAAGCGCTAGCAAAGCCAAACCAGCCAAGAAAAAACAGCCGCCCCGGCGCGCTGTCAAAAAAAGCTCTCCCGGCCAACCAGTTACTCATTCACCCGACAACCCGATCACAGAGGCCCCGCCACCAGGGACCTCTGCCAGTCGCCTGCCTCCGGTCAAGGCGGAGGAACTTCCCGATGAATGGCGCACTTACGAAATCACAACAACAGTTGCCCTGAAGCCAAGCAGCGGCTCGATCAAACTGTGGCTGCCTCTACCATTAAATCAGGACACCCTGTTCCAGCGCACACTGTCGCACAACTGGACTGGTAACCCGAATAGTGCCTCAATGCGCCGCTTGCCAGATGGTAACCTGGAGATATTGCACGCTGAATGGCTGAACATCAGCGAACCAGCGCTACAAATCCAGACGACGGTCACCACCGCTGATCGTCATTTTGACGTCAGCAAGCGTACGATTGCCCCTGAACGTGACGACATTTTGCGCCGTAATCTGCAAGGATCACAGCTAATCCCCAATGACGGCTTGGCTCAACAGGTCGGCGAGCGCATCGTCGGTCGTATCAAGGATCCGGTCGCCCAAGCCAAGGCAATTTATGACTGGGTTGTGGACAACACTATTTATGACCCTAATCTGCCCGGCTGTGGCAACGGAGACGTTCGTCGCCAACTGATTGAAGGGCAATACGGGGGCCGCTCGGCGGACATCAACGGGCTTTTTGTCGCCATCTGCCGCGCCATTGGTATTCCAGCACGCTGCGTCTATGGCTTGCGGGTTGGTCCTTCACGGCTATTCCGCAGTCTTGGCCTGAACAGCGACGATGCAACACGAAGTCAACACGTCCGCGCCGAGTTCTATATTCCGGGCTACAGCTGGATTCCTGTCGACCCCAGCGATGTGCGGCGTGCTATATCACTGGAACTGCTATCTGATCGTGACAGTAAGCTTCAGGCTTTGCGTAAGGTATTGTTTGGCGTTTGGGAAATGAACTGGATAGCATTCAACTTTGGCACTGATGTTGCCCTGCCCGGCAGATCAGGCACCCTACCCTTCGTTCTACTGCCCCAGCTTGAAACACCGGAGGGGTCGCGTAACGGTACGGATGCGGAAGGCTTTCACTACTCCATCAAAACCCGTCAGGTAGCAGAGGGCTGACTTTAATTTTGTGAATCGACGAATCCGCCGCCAGCCAGACTCTCAAAGCGCGTGTATTCGCCGAGGAAGGCCAGGCGTACTGTGCCCGTCGGACCATTACGCTGCTTGCCAATGATGACTTCAGCGATGCCTTTATCGGGAGTGTCCGGCTTGTAGTAATCCTCGCGATACATCATCAGAATCACGTCTGCATCCTGCTCGATAGCGCCGGATTCGCGCAAGTCGGACATCATCGGGCGCTTGTCGGTACGTTCCTCGACCTTACGCGAGAGCTGGGAAAGCGCGACGATAGGCACCTGCAACTCTTTGGCCAGTGACTTGATCGAGCGCGAAATTTCAGAGACCTCGGTTGCCCGGTTTTCACCCTGCCGATTTCCGCTCATCAACTGGATGTAGTCGATCACGATCAAGCCGAGCTTACCGCCATACTGACGCGCCAGTCGCCGGGCGCGAGCGCGCAGATTAGCCGGGGTCAGGCCACCCGTTTCATCGATATAGATGGGCGCTTCATGCAATTTACCCAATGCAAACGACAGCTTTGACCATTCATCATCGGACATCCGGCCCGTGCGTAAATTTTGTGAGTTGAGACGACCGATTGAAGCCAGCATCCGTGTCGCCAACTGGGCACCACCCATTTCCATCGAGAAAATTCCGACCGGTAAACCGCTGTCGACCGCAACATTCTCGGCAATATTGAGTGCAAACGCCGTTTTACCCATCGATGGCCGGCCCGCCACAATAATCAGATCACCCGGCTGAAAACCCGAAGTTTTCTGATCAAGATCGACATAACCAGTCGGTACACCGGTAATGTCGGAAGGATTATCACGATCGTGCAACTCCTGAATTCGCTCAACCACCTGCGTCAGCAGAGGGTTGATATGGACAAATCCACTTGAATGCCCAGCCCCGGCTTCGGCAATGGCAAAAATCTTCGACTCCGCCTCGTCGAGCAGACTCTCAGCATCGCGCCCCATGGGGTTGAGCGCATCCGTCGCAATTTCATCAGCAGTCGCCACCAATTGGCGCAAAACTGCCCGCTCACGGACAATTTCGGCATAGCGCCGGATATTTGCTGCCGATGGGGTATTCGCCGCCAACTCACCGAGATAAGCCAGGCCACCTGTTTTGTCACCATCCCCGGCCGCATCCAGTGCCTCAGCGACGGTGACAACGTCAGCTGGCTTGGCCTTTTCCAGCAGGTTTTTGATCTGGCGGAAAATCCGCTTGTGCTCGTCGCGATAAAAATCGTTATCGCTGAGTAAATCCCCCATCCGGTCCCAGGCCTGATTGTCGAGCATCAAACCACCGAGTACCGACTGCTCGGCCTCTATCGAATGTGGCGGCACACGCAAGTGAGCAAGGGAAGAATCGCTAGGCTGGTTTTTGGGGGGGCGTTGGTTCATGGCAGGAGTTTAAAGTAAAAAGGCCTCGCAACTGCGAGGCCTTTTGGCAGTGAGCCGAAACCGAATTACTCGGCGACCACAGCCACGGTGATGGTGGCCACCACATCAGTGTGTAGGGCGACATCCAGCGGGAATTCGCCGATAACTTTGAGCGGACCTTCCGGCATCCTGATGGCGACTTTATCGACGGTGAAACCGGCTGCCTTCAGCGCGTCAGAAATGTCGCTGGTGCCGACGGAGCCAAACAAACGGCCATCCATACCGGCTTTGCGTGAAACTGAAACGCTGACACCAGCCATTTTTTCAGCCAGTGCTTGCGCAGCAGCCAGCTTTTCAGCAGCCGCTTTTTCCAGCTCAGCGCGACGTGCTTCAAATTCAGCCATCGCCGCCGGCGTAGCACGCTTGGCCATGCGTTGCGGGATCAGGAAATTGCGGGCGTAGCCATCCTTGACCTTGACGACGTCGCCGAGGTTACCGAGATTAACCACCTTGTCGAGCAGAATGATTTGCATGTTTCGTCTCCTCGTGAATTATTGATGGTTATCGGTGTAAGGCAGCAGTGCCATGAAGCGAGCACGCTTGATAGCAGTACCCAACTGGCGCTGATAGCCGGCCTTGGTGCCGGTCAGACGAGCCGGCATGATCTTGGCGTTTTCCTGGATGAACTCTTTCAGAACATCCACATCCTTGTAGTCGATCTGCTCAACTTTTTCTGCCGTGAAGCGGCAGAATTTACGGCGCTTGAACAAACCACCGCCGCGTTTCTTTTTCTTGTCGTCATCCTTCTTTTTGAAGAAGCGAGCCATTTTACTTTCCTTCCAAAAATTCGAGTGTATTCACATGTAGTACGGAAGTTTTGCTGTTCTGGCCTTTGGCTGCCAGAAACCCTGTCACTTTGACCGCCCCTCCAAGAGGAGCAGCCTGCAGCCAGCGGGCAGATTCGCCCAAGGCCAGTACAGCGATTTCCAGTTCCACTTGGCGCTCGGCACCACTTTCAATCTGCGCAGAGCGATGTTGCAATCGCCCTTCGCTGACTGGCACTCCTGCAGGCGTATAGCGCAAGGCTTTGCGCTCAATCAGCTGCCCGGAGAGGGTAATGCAGTTCAGCCTCTAGTTCCGTACAAATTAGCTTAGGCAGCAACTTCAGCCGGAGCGGCTTCAGCGACAGCATCAGCCGGCATCATTGACTTGGATTTCTCCTCTTTCATCATCGGAGAAGGAGTAGTCACCGCTGCCTTCATCTTGACAATGAGGTGGCGCAACACGGCGTCATTGAACTTGAATGAATGCTCGAGTTCGCTCAGCGTTTCGGCATCGCATTCAATGTTCATCAGCACATAGTGGGCTTTGTGAATTTTCTGGATCGGGTAAGCCAGCTGGCGACGACCCCAATCTTCCAGACGATGAATCGTACCGTTTTTGGAGCCAACGATTGCGCGATAGCGCTCGACCATGCCGGGCACTTGTTCGCTTTGGTCCGGATGGACGATAAAGCAGATTTCGTAATGGCGCATGCAATCTCCTTTTGGGATATACCCTCCGCCATGCGATTGCGGTAGGGCAAGGTTGAAAAGCCCACGACTATATCACATTTTCAGGCTCAACCAAGAAAATAGCAGAATGCAAAGCCAAATGAATTGATACTCAGTTTCCCGATGTTTTGTTGATAATCTCTTTCAAATCGATCAAAAAGAGCATGTCGGAAACAACCTGTAAGGGAAAACCAGCTCGCTTGCCTTCACGATTGTCGCGCAGCAATTGCTGTAGATAGGCAACCACATCACCGTCTCGCCATAGAGTCGTGACCTGTTGCATGATACGGGTCAAGTCCTCAAGCGATTCGACCTTGGGCTGAGGTGGTGGTGGCGACTTGACCTCAAGCCCGGCATCATCATCAAGTACCATATCCAGCGTATGGCGATTGAGTGCTGGCTCAGCGGGATCCCACTGCTGAATCTCAACATTGAAATGCTGGTTTAGGTTTCTCGCGACGTTATCAAACTCGGTACGCAAACCCGCCATTCGATAGACATCCATCAAACGAATCCAGGGCTGCAAGGCTTCTTGAGGATTATGATCAATATATTCCTGAAGCGCCTGTGCGGCTCCCTTGACGCGCCCAAAAGAGAGCATGATGTCGGCAAGCTCCATCACCGGATTTGCCTCAAAATGCTCGTCGACCGTTGCGGCAGCAATTGACATCATCGAATCGAAAGTGCCAACGGCTGGCGTCTTGGGCAGCGGAGAAGCTACTGATGCATCATCCGTATCCAGAGGAAAATCGACCTGCATCGGCCCACCCATGACAGCCGGATCAACATCAAGATCGAGGCCACCCAGCTCTTCACGCTCATTGCTTCGTTGAGGATCAACCTGAAACTCCGGTGCGACTAACGCAAAGTCATCATCTGCCGCACGCTCCTGGCGTTCGCGATAATTTCGCCAACCTAACCAGCCCCCAACGCCAAGCAACGCACCCAAGAGAAGGCTGTAAAGACCCCATTCAGAAATTAGTGAGCGCTCCTCTGGCACCATAACCGGTTTGCTGACAGGCTGCGGGACCACTGCTACCGGCGGCGTGCTGACCGTTGTCGATGCCGCAACCCCCTGCTCCACTTTTTGGGTAATTTCACTGGAACGACGCTGCAATTCACTGAGCGACGCCTCTAGTCTACGCAATTTTTCAGCGGCTGCCAG
>JAQTZQ010000290.1 GCA_028687645.1 Rhodocyclaceae bacterium | reverse complement strand
TGTAGCCGACTGACTGATCAATACCGTTTTGGCAAACCGGAAACTTGGCATGCGGATGGGCGATGATCTTGGCGCGGATGCTGGCCTCGCTTTCATCCTGCTCCAGCCAGATGATGCTTTCGCGCGGTGTCATGGTTGATGGTGCCGTGCGGATTTCAAGGGTAAAAACATTTTCAATCAGTTGGCGTTCCTGACTGGCGACGACACCGGCTTCGGCGCCAGCATTGGCCAGCGCGACAATATCTTCCGGGGTGACATCCTCTGGCCGGGTATTGGGCAGGCCCAGCCAGGCCATGACGCCATTGGCCAGGCTGTTGAACGCCCAGATCAGCGGTGTCAGCAATTTGAGGCAAGCCGTCATTGGCCCGGCGATACGCAAGGCGATGGCCTCCGGCGCAACAATCGCAATGCGCTTGGGCAGCAGGTCGGCAACCAGAATAAAGGCGCTGGTGACGATCAGGAACGAAGTTAGCGAACCCAGCGTTTCAGCCGTTGACGGGTTGGTCAGCGAACTGAAAAAAGCCGAAAACACCGGCGCGTAAGCCCCTTCACCCAGAACGCCGGCCAAAATGGCGACGGTATTGAGGCCAATCTGTACCGCCGTAAAAAAATGCCCCGGCTGGTTTTGCAGCGCCAGCACCCGCGCCGCCCGCAAATCGCCATCCTCCAGCATTTGCTCCAGCTTGAGCTTGCGCGCAGCCGCCAGAGAGATTTCCGAGGTGGCAAAAAAGGCACTGGCGGCAATCAGCAGGAGGATGACAAGGGTGCTTTCGAGCGGGTTCATGGCTTGATTTTACCGCCAGTTGCGGTTTTCGCCAGACACGGTGGGGGCGATTGGCGCAGCTCGGTCTATTGGCAGGAAAATAGACGAGCGCCCCGGATTTCCCGTCGCCCCATCACCTCAATGCGCGGGTATCACCAGCGGCGCGATGAACAACCAGAGCGCCGTCACCAGCAGCATCCAGGCAAACGCCATCCGCATGCGTTTTTCCGGCAGTCGATGAGCCAATGCAACACCGGCCGAAACGGTGAATAAGCCACCCACCGCCATCGGCAAACCCATCGACCAATCCACTCGCTCGGCACCGGCGTAAGTCAGCAAGGCCACCACCGAACTCGGCGCCACCAGTGCCAGCGAAAGGCTCTGCGCCACGGTCTGCCGCTGCCCAAGCCAGCCGGTCAATAACGGCGTTGCCACCAAACCGCCACCGATACCAAGCAGCCCCATGCTGCTGCCGCCCGCCATCCCCACCAGCGGCAAAGCCCGCGTGTTCAGGGCCTGCTCACCGGCATCGCCGTGGCCACGACGACGAATCAGCAAACGCAAGGCGACCAGCCCGATCGAGACACTGAATACCCAGCGCAAAATCTGCGGATCAAGCTGGGTGGCAAAGTGCGCCACCGCCCAGGTCATCAGCGTCCCGGAAACCCCGATCATCAGGGCATTGCGCAGCACCAGCGGATGCCGCTGGCTGTAACGCCACCAGCCAATCAGCAGATTCGGCACCATCAAAACGAGGGCGGTGCCCTGTGCCAAAGGCTGTTCCATGCCGAAGCCGAGCACCAGCAAAGGAATGGCAATAATGCCGCCGCCGATACCGAACACGCCGCCGAAGAAGCCAAGGCCGGCGCCGAGCGCCAATGTCATCAGAAGTTCGTTGAGGGAAAGAAAATGCATAATGCTACGGTCAACGGGGAAAAACCCATGATATTCAATCCACCGAAAGCTACAATGGCTGAGCAATCAATTCATTATTAACCTGAACGCAACAATGGCCGACACCACCGATCTTGGATTTTTCAGCCTGCTGGCCCGCCAGCCCAGCCTCGCTGCCGCTGCGCAAGCACTGGGCGTCACCCCGCCCGCCGTCAGCCGCCGGCTGGCCGCGCTGGAAGCACGCCTCGGCGTTCGCCTGCTCAACCGCACCACGCGCCGCCTGAGCCTGACGCCGGAGGGCGAACGCTATCTCGAAGATGGCGAACAGATTCTGCGCGACATCGAAAGCCTCGAACGCTCACTCTCGGCCAGCCGCGAAACGCCACGTGGCCTGCTCCGCATCAACGCCACTTTCGGTTTCGGCCGCCGGCATCTGGCGCCGCTGATTTCAGAGTTCGCCAAGACCTGGCCCGAGGTGGAAATCGTCCTCCAACTCACCGACCGCCCGCTTGACCTGACCGAACACGCCATGGACATCGGCATCCGCTTCGGCGCCCCGCCCGATGCCCGCATCCTCGCCCGCAAAATCGCCGTCAACCGCCGCCTGCTTTGCGCCGCCCCCGCTTACCTGGCGGCAAACGGCAGCCCCGCCACGCCGCGCGATCTGCAGTCTCATGCCTGCATCGTCATCCGCGAAAACAACGCCGCCTTCAACAACTGGCAACTCTCGGACGGCAAGCAACAAACCATGGTCAAGGTCCGCGGTCCGCTCAGCGCCAACCACGGCGAAATCGCCGTCGACTGGGCGCTGGCCGGCCACGGCATCGTGCTGCGCTCGGAATGGGATGTCGCCGGCTACCTGCGCAGCGGTGAACTCGTCCGCCTGCTCGAACCCTGGCTAGGCAGTTTGGCCGACATCCACGCCGTCTACCCCCAACGCCACCATCTGTCCGCCACGGTTCGGGTATTTCTCGACTTTCTCACCGAGCGCTTCGCCGATTACCGGGGCGTCACCGAAAGCAATCGGGGGGCGTGGTGATCAAGCCGATTCCCGATTCGATCTACCTGATCGAACTGTGCAGCGGCGAACAACGCCACTGGCGCTATCTCGGGCCGGATAGCCGATCAACGATCTGGTGGAAAGATGAGGAGAGCGGCCGGGAATTCAATGAAGGGAGCCTGATGTACGCCTGGCGGATTGTTGCAATAAACGCGTCACCAAGCCGGGAAAGCTAGCAAGTTACGAATAGTTTGGGCATTTCAGAAATGCGGCATTGGCTGAACTCAATGGGTATGCTCAGTTGAAATCCGCCATCGAACTGAAATGATTTTTTGTAAGGCAGTACTCGGCCAGGAAGCGTCATTCGGAGTTCTTCTCCATTGCGGCCATTAGATGAACATCGCACAAGTTCGCGGATAGAAGGTCGGCAGTACAATTGCACTTGAAGGCAGGATTGTTAGGTTCGCTTTTGCA
>JAQTZQ010000107.1 GCA_028687645.1 Rhodocyclaceae bacterium | reverse complement strand
CTTGCAGCCAAGGCAAATACCGAAGGCGGTTTCAAAAAATAGAAGTAGCAGGCAAATCGAGCAGATGATCAGATTGATCGGCCCGATCACCCGACTGATCACCACCAGATAGAGCATTACCAGCGCCTGTGTCCAGCCGATCGCCCAGGCAAAGTGTTTTTGTGGCGCACCGATATATTCCGGCTGTTGCTTGCGCACCATGAAGCGGCCAACGACGATACTCGCCGCGTATTTTGGGTTGATAAAAATGCGGATGGTGAAATCAATCAGGAAGGCGACGACAAACACCCGCGTAAAGCGAAAGTCACCGACCAGCCAGGCGTTCATGAAGGCAATCAGGGCCAGAAAATGCAGGATACCGGCACTGGCGCGTACCAACAGAAATTTGTCAGCCATACCCGCGTTTTTGGTGACCAAGCGTAACGCCAAGAGCTTCTGACACAGTAACTCACAAAATTTCTCCATTTTCTCAAGTGCCGAGGAAAACCCTACGGTCAACCGGGAAAACGGGCCAAAAAATGCCCCCTCCTCATGTAAAATCGCTGTTTTTCCGAACTCGCCGCTGGAGCCCACCGTGCAAATCGTCTGCCTTGACCTCGAAGGGGTCCTTGTCCCTGAAATCTGGATCGAATTTGCCGAGCGTACCGGCATCCCCGAACTCAAGCGCACGACGCGCGACGAGCCAAATTACGACACGCTGATGACCTACCGCCTGAATATCCTGCGCGAGCACAAACTCGGCCTGCCGGACATTCAAAAGGTGATCGCTGAAATGGGCCCGATGCCCGGCGCCCGCGCCTTTCTCGACCAACTGCGCGAGGATTATCAGGTCATCATTCTGTCTGACACCTTCTACGAATTTGCCCACCCGCTGATGCGCCAACTCGGCTGGCCGACGCTGTTCTGCCATTCGCTGGAAGCTGACGCCTCGGGCATGCTGGTCAATTACCATCTGCGCATGCCGGATCAAAAGCGCGAAGCCGTCCAGCGTTTCAAGGAGCTGAAATTCAAGATCGTCGCTGCCGGTGATAGTTACAACGACACCGCGATGCTCGGCGAAGCACACGGCGGCATCCTCTTCCACCCGCCCGAAAACGTCATCCGCGAGTTCCCGCAATACCCGGTCGTACTCAATTACGACGACCTGCGCACCGAAATAGACAAAGCCTTCGCCAAAGCCTGAGTCCGCCCCCAATCACCAATCCCTAATCACCGCTCCATGCACAACAACCGGTTCTACACGCTCTCCGCTTCATGCCCCGATCAAGTTGGCATCATCGCCAAAGTCTCCGGATTCATCGCCGGCAATGGCGGCTGGATACTTGAATCGAGTTTCCATTCGGACGTGTTGACCGCTCGCTATTTCATGCGCATCGAGATCAAGGCTGATTCCTTGGGATTCCTGCTTGCCGAGTTCCGCGAGCGCTTCCGTCAGGAAGTCGGCGAACCGCTACAAATGGATTGGCGGATTAACGACAGCGCAGTCAAACGCCGGGTTGTGGTGCTGGTCTCCAAGCAGGAGCATTGCCTTTACGACCTCTTGGCGCGCTGGCAGGCCAAGGAACTCGACATCGAGATTCCCTGCGTCATTTCCAATCACGAGACCTTCCGTGGCTTTGTCGAGTGGCACGGCATCCCTTTCCATTACGTCCCGGTCACCGCCGACAACAAGGCCGGCGCCTATGCCGAGATGCAGCGCATTTTTGAAGATGTGCATGGCGACACCATGGTGCTGGCGCGCTACATGCAAATTCTCTCGCCGCAACTGTGTGACGCGCTGGCCGGCAGGATCATCAACATCCACCACAGCTTCCTGCCCAGCTTCGCCGGTGCCAAGCCTTACCATCAGGCTTACACGCGCGGCGTCAAACTGATCGGCGCCACCTGCCACTACGTCACCAGCGAACTCGATGCCGGGCCGATCATCGAGCAGGACGTCATCCGTATCGACCATTCCGATTCGCCGGAAGATATGGTGCGCTACGGCAAGGACATCGAAAAAACCGTACTCGCCCGTGGCCTGCGCTATCACCTGGAAGACCGGGTGCTGGTGCATGGCAACAAGACGGTGGTTTTCCGTTGAAGCATTCGGCTAAACCACTTGACCAGTGATGCACACGGCAAAGGACGCCCAATTTATATTGCGTGCGATCCTCGCCTGCAGCACTATTGTTTTTGCACTATTGATACAAAAACCAGCTTGGGGAGCGCCTGCTCATTCTGGAAAGTCTTTGCCTGAACAGACGATGCCGGCCAGTGCAAGCAAAGCAAGCCCCCAAAAGGAGCAAGGCCAAAGATCCAAAAGTAGCGCCTTGTTGATTGGAAACCAAAGCTACCCATGGGGGCCGCTCGAAACCCCCGTCAACGATGTCACCGCACTTGGTGACAATCTGAAAAAAATTGGCTTCCAGACGCTCGTGGTCAAAGACACCAGCCAAAATGATCTGTACAGCGCGGTCGACAGCTTTATTCGGGCCAATAAGGATAGCGAGACCCTGTTATTTTTTTATGCCGGTCACGCCATTCAACTCAATGGTCGGAATTACCTGATTCCGGTTGACGCAACCATTGATGACCCAGATTTGCTATCCAAGCTTTTCGACCTGCGTTACTTGCTGGACGCCTTGGCTAGCATTGATTCCAGAACTCGCATCGTCATGCTTGATGCTTGCCGCAGCAATCCCTTTTCAGCGCTGCCCAACGCCTCCTCCGGGTTATCTGAACTGGTTGCACCACCGAATACCCTGGTTGCATTTTCTACCGGCCCCGGAAATACCGCTGAGGACGGCGATAGCAACCATAGCCCCTACACGCTGGGGTTGCTCAAATACCTGTTTTTGCCCCAGATGCGCATTGAAGACAGTTTTAAATCAGTCCGACGATTTGTCCGCTTGGCTACCGAGAATCGTCAAGTGCCTTGGGAAAACACTTCGCTGGAAAACGAATTTATCCTTTCCGACGCAAGGCATGGCCCATCCGGTAAATCCTCGTCAAACGCCGGTGCCAAAAAACGTAGCAGTGTTGACCCAAAGCTCTGTAATAGCATATTCACCAAGTACTCCCTCGGCATGATTCCGCTCTCTCCAGAAGAAAGCGCAGCCTTACCTCTTTGTAAATAATCAGGAGAAAGATATGAAGTGGCTCAAATTTATGTGGCTTTTCCTCGCCGTCGTTTTAGTTGGCTGTCAGGAACGAGTGCGTCCAGTCGAGAAGCCGGCTTATTTCAAGGAGGCTGACTTGGCGCTGGCGCATCTTGCAAAATCTGTCAGCCAGCAAATTGGTGGCCTGAAATTTCCAGACACGCCGGTGCCAATTGACGAATTCTTCAATGAAAGCTCAGCCGAAGTGGCCACTTCCGGCAAGATATTCCAGACACAACTCGCCAGCCTCCTATCGAAGGAACATACCAAACTTGCCTTTGCCAGCCTCAATCGAAAGAATATCGAGAGCGCTCAATGGATCGTGCTGTCAAGCTATGCGCCCGTCAAAGAGAAAATTGCCGAGCAACCCGGTGCCTGGGTAAGACTAAAGGTGACAGTGGCCGATGTCGTTACCGGGCAGCAACTCGCTAGTTCGGAAAGCTTTCTACAAGCCAGCCAGTTTCAATCTGATCCCACTCGATTTTTTAAAGAAGCACCGATGTACCTAAACGATCAGCGCCATCGTGAGCGGATCGACGTCATCAATGGAAAAGCCCAGCCGCTAAAGCAAAAGCTGACGATTCAGGCAATCTTTGCTGAAGCCGTAACCGCCTACGACGATGGAAAATATGATGAGGCCGAAGCAGCCTTTGCCGACGTCCTCAAACTCGCCCCTGACCATCGCGGCGCGCTCACCGGGAAATATCAGATTCTCTGGCAGCAAGGTAAAAAAGCTGAGGCCGTGACAGCGTTCACCAATTTGCTGAGTTTGAGTGCCGATAGTGGCAACGTCTCGATTCGCATCCTCTTCAAACTGAACGGAACTGACTTTGTCGACGTCGGTGATTTGGCCCAGCAATACCGCCTGTGGACCAAGAGCATGGGCCAGGTCATTACCGCCAAGTCGCGCTGCCTCGACGTCGTTGGCCATGCAAGCCGCTCGGGCAGCGCTGAATATAACGATCGCCTGTCCTTTCAGAGGGCAAACCGTATTGCTGGCCTGATTCAGCAGCAAACCCCCGCGACCCACGGCAAAGTGAAAGCCTTTGGCAAAGGTTATCAAGAAACCATTGTCGGCAATGGCGCCAACGATGCCTCAGATGCCATAGATCGTCGCGTCGAGTTTGTTGTTAAAACCTGCTCCTGATGACTTCTTTTACTGCACCGGTCAGCCGTCACTTGCCGCCTTTAGCGCTGGCCGGTGCCCTGCTGATCGCACTGGCATCGTGCGCCACGCAGCCAATCGCAGTCTCAGGGGAGCACTATCAAAACCCGCGCAAAGCCTCGCGCGGGGTGGCCGATACCCTGTCCCACGAGTTTGAAAGAATCGCAACTTTCTCGCGAACGCCTTCTGCAATCCTCGTCGGCCCAACGGTCACCCTAGCCTCTGGGGAGATTACAAAATCTGGTCGGGAGTTGCAGACCTTTTTGCTCCTGGACCTCAAAGCAATGCTTGACCATGTGTCTGTTGACCGGCTGGGCGGAGAAAACGATATCGCCTCGGCAAGCATCATCACCGGTCATGTTGCCTACGAAAACCCCGCCCAATCCGCACCCGAAGAATCCTGGTTTCTGGTGACGCTAAACATTGCCAAAGGTAACGGTGAAATTGTCGGTGAGGTCGCCTTTCGTATCAATGCTCGCCAGTTCGACCCTACCCCTTCACGCTTCTTTCAAAACTCGCCAATATTTCAACACCGGGCTGCCTACACAGACTCCAGCAACACCAATAAATCTGATGCATCACGGAAGATTGCTCCGAACATTGAAATCAATGCACGAATAGATCGTGGCGTTGTTGCTTACGAGGCTGGGCTGTTCGCCGATTCCGAGAAGATTTTCAAGGAAGTCGCCCTCCGTGATACGGATAATATGGCTGCGTTGTCGGGTATTTATCAGAGCGCGATTGCATTGGGTAAAACTGCGGAGGCAGAGAAGGCGCTGGATCAATTGATTGACGCCGGAATTCGGCGCGGAAATTTGTCCTTCAAGTTCCTGTTCAGAGTTCGAAGCGCCGAGTTTCGTGACGACCTCGAAATTGCCAACCAATATTCACAATGGATCACCCAGGCAGCACATCGCTTAGCCCGGTCAAAGTCCTGCCTGAGCGTCGAAGGACACTCTTCACGGACAGGATCGGCAGAGTTCAACAAAGAATTATCCTTTAAACGCGCCGAACGCGTCGCTCAATTGCTGATTCGGGCAAACCCACAGCTCAAGTCGCGCATCAAGGGGGTAGGATTCGGCTTTGCCAACAATCTCGTCGGCTCTGGTACAGATGATGCCAAAGATGCGATCGACCGTCGTGTGGAGTTCCGTTTACATCCATGTTAATCACCCAAAAAGACAGCCAGTTACTCATCATCGATATCCAGCAAAAGCTGGCACCGGCGATAGAAAACTGCGAGCGGGTCACTGCCAATTCAATTCGCCTGCTGGAAGGTGCCAGCCAATTAGGGGTACCCGCTTTTATTTCCGAGCAATATGTGCGCGGACTTGGGCATAGTATCGAGTCCATTCAAAAAGCTGCGGTCAACGCCCGAATTTTCGAGAAAACCCATTTCTCATGCGCTGCCGAACCCGGTGTCCTGGAGCTGCTGAAGGCCCACAAACGCCCGCAAATCATAATGACCGGCACCGAAGCACACGTTTGTGTGCTGCAAACCGCTTTCGGACTGCTATCAGCGGGCTTCGAGGTTTTTCTCGTTGCCGATGCCACCGCCTCACGCACCGCAGAGAACCGGAACGCAGCGATTGAACGCATGCGGGCCGGCGGAATCAGCATTGTGACGACTGAAATGGTGCTGTTTGAATGGTTGCATCAAGCAGCCACCGATCAGTTCCGCGCCTTGCTCCCACTGATCAAATAATCACAAACCTTACGGTCAACAGCTTTTTCCGGCCAGATTTTCGTTAAAAAAAGGGCACCCGAAGGTGCCCAAACGGAGAGACCACAGGGAGATTAATGGTGGTAGGCAGTTTCACCGTGTGAGGTAAGGTCAAGACCTTCACGCTCGTCATCTTCCGGCACCCGCAGACCGATCACGATATCCACCAGTTTGTAGGCAACGATCGAGACTACGCCAGACCAGACAACAACCGTACCCACGCCCCACAATTGAGCGATTACCTGGGCGGTCATGTCGAAGTCACCGACCTTGTTGGCGACGTAGTCATAGACGCCCGTACCACCGAGAGCGGGGTCGGCAAACACACCGGTCAAAATTGCCCCGAGGATACCGCCAACACCGTGCACTCCGAAGACATCGAGCGAATCATCGGCACCGAGCAGCTTCTTCAAGCCATTGACGCCCCACAGGCAGACGATACCGGCCAGAGTGCCAATCACGATGGCACCGACGACACCGACAAAGCCAGCCGCCGGGGTAATCGCCACCAGACCGGCAACCGCACCGGAAGCAGCACCCAGCATGGAAGGCTTGCCCTTGAGCAGCCATTCAGCAAACATCCAGGAGAGCGTTGCGCAAGCCGTTGCCAACCAGGTATTTACCATCGCCAGGGCCGAACCACCCGAAGCTTCGAGAGCGGAACCAGCGTTGAAGCCGAACCAGCCAAACCACAGCAGGGAGGCACCGATCATCGTGAAGGTCAGGGAGTGTGGCGCCATCGAGACATTGCCCAGACCCGTCCGCTTGCCCACCATATAGGCACCCACCAGGCCGGCAATAGCGGCGTTGATATGCACCACGGTACCGCCGGCAAAGTCGAGCGCGCCCTTCTGGAACAGGAAGCCAGCCGTCTTGCCGGCAGCTTCGCCCGCAGCAGCGTCGATGTAGGCATCAGGACCCGCCCAGTACCAGACCATGTGCGCCATCGGAATGTAAGACAGCGTGAACCAGATGACCATGAAGACCAGAATGGCGGCAAACTTGGCACGTTCGGCAAAGGCTCCGACGATCAGACAACAGGTAATCGCCGCAAAAGCACCCTGGAAAATGACAAAGGTGAGCTCAGAGATGACCACGCCTTTGGAGAAAGTGGCCCCCAGGGATTCTGGTGTGACCCCTTTGAGGAACATCTTGTCGAGCACCCCAAAGAAGGCGTTACCCTCGGTAAATGCTGCCGAGTATCCGTAGATCACCCACAAGATGCTGATCATTGAGAACGTGACAAAAACCTGCATCAAGACTGACAGCATGTTTTTCGTCCGCACCAAGCCGCCGTAAAACAAAGCCAAACCGGGAATAGACATCAAAACAACCAAGGCCGCACAGACCATGATCCAGGCGTTGTCGGCCTTGCTTAGGGCCAGTGGCGCGGCAGCGGGGGCTTCGACGGCAGCAACAGCAGCCACCGCAACTGCGGCAGAGGCAACCGGCTCAACCGCTGCCGCCGCCTCTTCAGCCCAGGCCGGCGCGCCAAAGGCGACGCTGCCGACGAGGGCCAATAATGCGAGAACTTTTTTCATAAGACCTCCTTAAAGGGCTTCGGTACCGGTTTCACCGGTGCGGATACGAACGACTTGTTCAAGGTCGAAGACAAAAATCTTGCCGTCACCGATCTTGCCGGTGCTGGCTGATTTTTCGATAGCCTCGATGATCTGGTCGATCTGGTCACTCTTGACCGCAGCTTCGATCTTTACCTTGGGCAGAAAATCGACGACATATTCAGCCCCGCGATACAACTCTGTGTGCCCCTTCTGGCGCCCAAAACCCTTTACTTCAGTGACCGTGATGCCCTGCACGCCAATGGCCGAGAGCGCCTCACGCACTTCGTCAAGCTTGAACGGCTTGATGATGGCGGTTACGAATTTCATGACAGAATCCTCTTGAGCTTAGAAAGTTTTGGACAGCGAAAGGACTGCCGTCCCGCGCCCCAGATCCTTGCAGCTACCGCTGTAGCTAATGCCGTAGAACCCGGGGTTACCGGCATCGCAGCTACCCTTGGCAGTGCTGTCGACATAGGCCAGACCGACGACAAAGCCATTGATGTCCTTGGTTACGCCCAATTTCCAGTCAATGTAGTCACCATCGGTGGCATCGGTATTAACATGGAAATCCTTGAGCCACAGGCTGCCCAGATGGCCATTGACGCCCCAGCCATTGCCCAGATCATAGTTACCGTTGAACTCAAGATAGCTGGAACCGCTGGTATCCGGCAGCGAGAAATAATCAGTCACGGCGTAGCTGTACTTCATCGACAAAAACTTCCAGCTGGCGCCAATGTAAATTTCTCCGTTACGAACGCTGCCGGAACCATTGACCTTGCCTGAGCTTGGGTTGGTGAAACCAGCCTTCTCGGAACCCGGGTAGTAGTAATAGATAGCGCCAAAATCAAGGCCTACATCACCAAGCGCCAGCTTGTAGCCACCGTACAAATCCATTTCCAGGTTGCCGTCAGGGAAGCCGGCAGACTCGCTGACGTTGGAGTTCCAGTTACCCACATAAAAGCCGCTGGTATGGGCGTAATCAAAACCACCCTGCAAGGCCGGCTTGCCAAAAGTCTGATCAATGCCACGGAAACGGTAGCTGGAGAACAGCCCGAGGTTGCCGGTCAAGGTATGCGGGCTGGCTTCGGCAGCCGGTGCGGCGGTCTGTGCATAAGCAGGCAGCGCAAAAGCAGCAGCAAGGGCCAGAGCAACAAGTGATTTTTTCATGGTGTTTCTCCTGAAGATTGAAGTTGAGGTAGCAAAAATAATTTGTGCAGGACACCTTTAGCAGGAGCTGTGCCAGGCACCATTTTTGATATAAATCAATCGATTACCGGTTAATTTTTGCTGCACCCCACTTTAGTGCGCACCAGGTTGGTGCGACCAACACCCGTCACGCACCAGTGGCGAGCCCACCCTCAAAATCCCATGCTCGAGCCCTGTGGTACACTCAAAAACTTCGGAGGAAACCCATGCTTGACCCAAAAAAACTGGAAGACATCGGCGCCAAATTCAGCGCACTGCTGGCCAACTCACCCGCCAAAGACATCGAAAAAAATGCCAAAGCAGTCATGAGTGGCATGTTGTCCAAACTCGATGTCGTCACCCGCGAGGAGTTCGATATCCAGTCCCAAGTACTGGCCCGCACCCGCGAAAAACTCAAAATGCTGGAAGCGCGCGTAGAGGCGCTGGAAAAGGCTCGCGCAGGTCAATAATCCATGGCGCTTGCCGTCGCATACAGCCGCGCGCTGGACGGCCTTAACGCGCCGCCGGTCATTGTTGAAGTACATATCGCCGGGGGTTTGCCCTCGCTGACGCTGGTCGGCCTGCCCGATACCGAAGTCAAGGAAGCGCGCGATCGGGTGCGTGCTGCGATCACCAATAGCGGCTTTGAATTCCCCGCCAAACGCATCACCGTCAATCTCGCCCCGGCTGATTTACCGAAGGAATCCGGTCGCTTCGATCTGCCGATTGCGCTGGGCATTCTGGCCGCCAGTAACCAGATCCCGGCCAAGGCGCTGGCTGATTACGAATTCGCTGGCGAACTTTCACTCTCCGGCGAGTTGCGCCCGGTGCGCGGTGCGCTGGCCATGGCGCTGCAAGCAGGTGACAGCGGCAAAACCTTTATTTTGCCCAGCCAAAGTGCCAGCGAAGCGGCGTTGAGCGACAGTGGCACGGTGCTCGCCGCCGGCTCTTTGCTGGCCGTTTGCGCCCACCTTGCCGGCCAGCATGCGCTTTCGGAAAGTGTTACGGTCAACGCCGAAAATACCCCGATTTTTCCTGATCTCAAGGAAGTGCGCGGCCAAAGCCAGGCCAAACGGGCGCTGGAGATTGCCGCCGCAGGAAATCATTCGCTACTGATGATCGGCCCGCCAGGCAGTGGCAAATCCATGCTCGCCGCCCGCCTGCCCGGTTTGCTGCCGCCACTGGATCGTGCCGCCGCGCGCAGCTCAGCCGCCGTGCTGTCGCTAATCGGCCAATTTCATCCCGAGCGCTTTGCCCATCGCCCCTACCGCTCGCCGCACCACACCGCTTCGGCGGTCGCTTTGGTTGGTGGCGGCAATCCGCCCCGCCCAGGTGAGATTTCACTGGCCCATAAGGGCATTTTATTTTTAGACGAGCTCACCGAGTTTGACCGCAAAGTGCTGGAAACCCTCCGCGAGCCGCTGGAAACCGGGCGCATACACATCGCCCGTGCCGCCCGCCAAGCCGAATTCCCCGCTGAATTCCAGCTCGTCGCAGCGATGAATCCGTGTCAGTGTGGATTTTCCGGTCACTCGAATGGCAAATGTCGCTGCACACCAGACCAGATTGCGCGGTATCGAGGAAAACTCTCCGGCCCTTTTCTTGATCGCATCGATTTACTCATCGAAGTCCCGGCCTTACCCGCCGAAGCCCTGAGCGGACAAGCCGATGGCGAAAGTTCAGCGACTGTTCGCGCCCGTGTTGAACAAGCCATCGCCATCCAAACCGCGCGCCAGCAAAAATCCAATGCCCGACTCAAACCGGCAGAAGTCGAAGCCTGCTGTACGCCCGATGAAGCCGGTGGCAATCTGCTTAAACAAGCGATGAGTCGCCTCGACCTCTCGGCCCGCGCCTGGCATCGCATCCTTAAAGTCGCCAGAACAATCGCCGATCTCGCCGGCAGCGCTGAAATTCGCGCGCCGCATGTCGCCGAAGCCATCCAGTATCGACGCCTGGCCGGTGGATAAAACGCGCGCCGCCCCGCGCGGCATTGCCATTCTTCTCGCTTCACTCTCGGCGCTCGGCCCGTTTTCGATCGATGCCTATTTGCCCTCGCTGCCAGAAATCGGCCGCAAGCTCGGTGCGACGCAAATTGAAGTCCAGCAAACGCTGTCGATTTACCTGCTCTCCTTCGCCCTGATGACCCTCTGGCACGGCGCCATTTCCGACCGCTTCGGGCGGCGCCGGGTCATTCTCATTGCCGTCGCCCTCTTTGGCCTCGCCTCCGCTGGCTGTGCCATCGCCACCAGCATCGAACAACTGTGGTTCTGGCGTGCCATGCAGGGCATCACCGCCGGCGCTGGCATCGTCATCAGCCGGGCGATTGTGCGCGACCTGTTCGATGGCCCCGCCGCACAACGCCTGATGTCGCAAATCACCATGATGTTCGCTATCGCCCCGGCCATCGCGCCGGTGATTGGCGGCTGGTTGCACAGCTATTTTGGCTGGCGCTCGGTTTTTGTCTTTTTAGTGCTGTCGACCGCAGCACTCTGGCTCGCCTGCTGGAAATTGCTGCCCGAAACCCTGGCCCCGGAAAAGCGCCAATCGCTGCACCCGACCTATTTGGGCAAAACCTACTGGAAAGTGCTCTCTTCACCTCCATTCCTGCTGGCCTGCATGGCAGTGTCGCTTAATTTTGCCGGGTTTTTCGTTTACGTTCTCTCGGCGCCTGTCTTTCTGATGACTCACCTCGGTGTGCCGGAAACCGGTTTTTTGTGGCTTTTCGGGCCGGCGATGGGCGGCATGGTGCTGGGCTCCTGGATCTCCGGGCGCCTGGCCGGCAAACGCTCGCCCGGGCGCACCATTCTTCTCGGCTATCTGGCCATGGGTTCGGCAGCGGTTTACAACCTGGCGCTCAATTTGACCCTGCCCCCCAGCCTGCCATGGAGCGTTACCCCCCTCTTTATCTACACTACTGGCATGGCCCTGGCGATGCCCAATCTGACCCTGCTAGCGCTTGATCCCTTCCCGGCTCAACGCGGGCTGGCGGCTTCGTGTCAGACTTTTTTCCAGTCCGGCTTCAACAGCATCACCGCCGCCCTGATCGCCCCACTGATCTGGGGCTCGCCGCTGACGCTGGCCCTCGGCATGGCTGGATTACTGACGCTGGGCGGTATTGCCGCTTTCGGCCATCGAAAATCACGTTTGGCGCGCTTAACGTAAAATGAAATCTCAGATCAATCGGGAGTCGTCATGAAAATTTCCACCTGGCTCAGCACCGCCGCTGCAACGATCAGTGCCGCGCTACTCGCCGCCTGCGATGTCGCGGTGCAGGAGATTCAGCCGGGCGTTACCACTGCCGCCGAGGTCAAGGCGCGCATGGGCGAGCCGGGGTTTCTGCACGCCAACAGTGACGGCACGGTCACCTGGGAATACAGCCGCCAACCCAGCGGCGTTCATTGCTACATGATCACCATGGGTAATAACCAGATTGTTGCAAAGCTGGAGCAGGTACTGAACGAGGCCAACTATGCCCGTGTGCGCGATGGCATGACACGCGACGAGGTGCGCCGCTTGCTCGGTGCGCCGGGCTCCAAAGTGGTTTTTGACAATCTGCGGGAAGATATTTGGGAGTGGCGCATTGAGGGCATCCCGCCGACCGACGAAACCTTTTTTATGGTGCATTTTGATCTCGACTCCGGTGGCGTCAAGAAAACCTCCAAACGCGTGGCGATGAAGGGCTAGCCGCCGATGTCGCGCCAACACCAACAAATTCGCGACTTCCCCGGCAAACGCTGGATCAATCTCACCGCGCGCACGGCGCATCTGGCCGGCGTGGTGTTGTTTGGCGCCGCCTTGCTCGGTACCGGAAATATCCAGACCGGGGCGGGGATTCTGTTTGTCAGCGGCTTGCTGATGTTCGCCATCGACCTTTGGGCCACGCCGGCACTGATTCGTGAAGTTGCCGGTTTCGGCATCGTCGTCAAACTGGCGCTGATTGGCATTGCCGGCACACAACCGGAAACCGCGTTGGCGGTATTCTGGATCGTGCTGGTGCTGTCCACCGTGATCTCACACGCATCCGGCACTTTCCGCCATCGTCGCTTGTTCTGAACTCAGTAAATCCCCTCGAACAACTCAACCTGAAGGCTATCGCCGACCTCAACCCCGGCGCACTCTTCCGGCAGAACGATAAAACAATTGGCTTCAGACATTGAGCGCAAAACGCCTGAGCCTTGATTGCCAATAA
>JAQTZQ010000106.1 GCA_028687645.1 Rhodocyclaceae bacterium | reverse complement strand
ACTGGGAGAGTGACACCATTTACCTTCACAGTGGGCGCATCAACATCGACAAGGATGGCATCGAAGTCAATCGCATCAACTTTGAAAGCCTCCCGAGGCAGGATTATTTCACTGAAAATCTGCGCGCCATGTATGCCACTCATCTCAAGATGGTGAGGCGAGATGCATTCTCGCGCGTGGGACTATTTGATCCTCGATTTGATTCTGCCCAGGATTATGAAATGCTGATGCGAATTGCATTTCATTATCCATCTTCGTCTTTTGTGCATGTGCCCGATTTTGTTTATTACCATCGACTCCACGCCGAACAGGCCACGGAAACGCGCAAGCAGGCGCAGGCGGAAATGACCCGCCAAATCCAGCACGAGGCACGCTTGCGCCAGGCCATAAGAGAAGGAAAATACACCCGCTTTTTATCCTTCATCATGCTTTCTTATGGAAAGCATTCCCAGACACTTAAGGCCATCCAGGGGCTAAAAGCCACCGTCAATGTCCCGCACGAAATTATTCTCTACGATAACGGCTCGACCGCTGAAACAGTAGATTTTCTCAAAACGCAGATTGAAGGCCAGTTTGAGGGCGTCAAGATTTTCTATGGTGACAGCAACCTCGGGCCGGCACAGGGGCGTCGTGTTGCGCTTGAGCACGCCAGTGGAGAGTGGTTTATTGTTTTTGATAACGACGAAATTCCTGAACCCGGTTGGCTCGAAGAGTTGCTCCTTCGTGCCGAAGTCAATGAAAATGTGGGGGCTGTATGCTGCCGCGTTGTTTTCCCCGATCAAAATCTGCAATTCAGCGGCGGCAAAGTCAATCAGCTTGGCAATAACATTATCGATTTAGGCCTCTATGACCGAGGCTTGCGCTACGATGATTTGCAAACTTGTGAATTCCGGGTTGTTGATTGGTCTCCCATAGGGGCAACGCTATTCACGCAAAATATTGCCCCCTATCTCCATGATGGCTACCCCAATGTCTTTGAAGATGCCGGTGTTTCATTCGCCCTGCGCAAGGCGGGCAAAGTTCTGCTCAACGCGCCTGGTGCTTTGGTCTGGCATGAGCATGTCACTTTCCAGCCACAAACTGAAATGCGCCAAAAATATATCAACGACAGATATAACCCAGCGTTGATGCTCAAAAGCATAGCCAGCTTTTACAATGAAAACGCCCTGATTATTCATGATGAATATATCTGGCGTGAAAATGGCCTGAGTCAGCTACCCCATCCGGAATTGATTGCGCGACTTGAAAACTTGGCCAATACGCGAGTGCTCTTCAATTGACTTGATTCTCAAGCTTGGTGGTTTATTGCTTTCGGGTAAACCACCAGGAGCGAAAATTCCTTAAAGGCGCGGTAATTCGCCACGAGCGTGAAGCACGGAGTTGATCCAGTTCCTTCTTTGTCGCCTCAAGCGCCTGGTTTTGCTGTTCCATCTGCGCTAACAAAACCTGCTTCTCGATGTTGCTTTTCTCCAGTCGCGCATTCAGTTCAATTTCCGCATCGGATTTGGGCAGTCGCTCATCGTTGAGTCTACATTCGTTAAGCAAGGTTCCACCCGACTCGATTTCCCGTATCAAGTCGGGTTTGCAGTTCTCATTAATCTGCTTCAGTACGTTTCTGAAATCGCCAGACAGAGCAAGCTGAAGTAAAAAATCCCACCCTTTCAGGGTTTGCATTGCAGGATTAAATCGGCAGGCAACTCCCGTTAGCGGTGGCTGGCGAAACAGTAATGAATTAAAAAAACTGAAATTCATCGTTGGTGAACAGTGAACCATTGCCCTCTGATTCGTTTCAATCAGATCATGGAAGTCAGCCCCCGCAAAAGCGGCCGAGCACTCAGGATGGCGAATCAGTTCACATAACAAACGAGCAGTTTGTTGGGGCTCAAGGAGTTGAGTCTCGTCAAGAAACAGCACAACGCCAGCGTGACAATGATCAAGGGCGAGATTTGCCGCCACTGAATCGCTTAACGGCTCTCCATCCTGGTTCAACAAATCAAGCCGAAACGGGCCGCACTGATCCCCCAAAGTGGAATGCCTTCCACCCTTGGCGTTAACCACTGTCACAACCACGTGCCCGTGCGTCAGGCAAGCGACTGAATTCAAAGTATCAACAAGCACAGGGTGATCCGTACTGCAAATAATCACATTCAGCAGCGGCAGGTGATCACCCGTCTCCATCAACAAGCCTGAGCGCTGACGCCGTACCGCCTCCGACTCGAACAGGGTTTGCCAGGGACTCGCATCAACAACTGGATCCCAAAAGCGCAAGCCTTCAGCAGCGCTGACTTCTGCGGGCAGGGTGTAAGTTCTGAATCGGTTTAACGCGCTAATCTGTTCTGCATAACGCTGTAGTGCCAGCTGAGAGGGGAAGCACGCCATCGCCGCTTGCTTCTTGTCCAGAACAGGACTGATGTCCATTAACAGCGAAGGAGAGGGTACGGGAATCCCTACCTCATACATCGCCAAGCGTGCCACCCCACCCAGTCGGCGTATGGCCTCGACCGCCGCCATGCCGGTCACTCGATGATCCGGGTGCATTTCAGTCAGCGCCGTCGCAAAGACCAAATCAGCGCCCGTTTGATTGATCGCATCTTGCATGCGAGCAATCAGGGTTTCACCGAAAGCCAGTTGGCGATCAGGGATGCGCCAGAACATCGGAGGACTAATACCGAGTACAACCGCCGCCGCACGGCTCTCTGCTTCGCGCAGTTCAAGCCACTTGGTCCGTGCCGCTCCTTCCTTGCCAAAGGCGCCGTCGGTTAACACTATCACTGTGACAGGAACATTTGCCTGCGCATACAGCGCCAACGTTCCGCCGGGGCCAAAAACCTCGTCGTCGGGATGTGGGGCAAAGACTAGAACTTGCTTGGCACAAGGTAACGAGCCACAGAGATAGGGAACAATCAAGTCTTCCATTGGATACACAACTCAATCAGCAGAGATGTTTCTTAGCAGGGGTTAAAAATACACTGATTTTTCCAAATGACGGAATTCCGTTAGTTCTGGAAGCTTTAAATCGAAATTTTCAACATCTAATCAATTGGTATTTTCATTGATAAAGAGAACGTGCAACCCAGTGTTGTGCAGGCGAGTAAATGCGTCGAACATCACTCACTCTGATGAAATAATCGCCACCTCGAAATCGTTTCGTACAACACCCTGGTATTTCAGCTTCGGAGCCCTGACCAATTCGACCCATTGAAGGGACAAACGATGGAGAGGGGCTAAACTCCAATAACCATCCTGAATGCAGTTCAATCGGCAGGGGGAGGTGTAAATCCGTGTCAGTCATTTCAATAACTGGCCAATCACAAGGCGGATCAACACGGCTACCAAGTTTGTCAAGCAGCTTAGACACGATATTAAAAAATGGGCGATCTATATACTTGGCTGCATACAACGGCCAATTTTTGGAGATTAATGTATCTTTGCTTGGCGAATGCTCGTAATGATGAAGACAGAGTGCGCGCGGCTCAACATAAAGAAAAAAGCCCGCGGAGCGCAATCTCATCATCAAGTCCGTGTCTTCCCAATACATAAAGAAGGCCGGGTCAAACAAGCCGCCAGCGGCATCTACTGCAGAGCGGCGAAGTAGCACATGTCCTCCTGACAACGCACCAACCCGAATCGGCTTAGTTGCCAACCACTGGTGGATCGCCTTTGCTCTGAAGCGCCACGATCGAAAAATCCGAGCCCAACAAAAACGAGCAGCGATTCGATCAAGAATTTGGCTGCTGACACTGGGGAATGTGGTTGGCGGCAACTGGAAAAGCCTTGATTCATCCCAAAAAACACGTGGACCGACTGCGCCAATATTTGGCGATATCTCCAGCAAGTTGAGCATTTGTTTCAACCCGTTCGCCAATAACCGTGCATCAGGATTAAGCAGCAATACAAAATCACTCTTGATGTTTTCGAAAATCAGATTGCAAGCCCCTGCGAAGCCAAGGTTGTTCTCGGATACATGCAAGCTAGCACTGGGCGGCAAGTGCTCGCGAAGAAAGCTAGCCTCGCCATCATCCATCGAATTATCAACAACATAGATTTTTTCGCATTCAGGATGATTTAGCAGCGACTCAATCGCGACTAGCGTAAGCCGCGACGTTCGGTAATTCACAACAATTGCAATACAACTCATGGACGATGCGCCAAAACTAGAAAAGCATATGTTTCAAGGCTGTTGCGGTCGACCGCCAAATTCAGTTGAGTTCCGAGTCTTTGAAGTTCATCAATCCACCCGGGTGGAGCGAGATGCCGGGTCTCCTCAAGCCGCTCAATTACCCACCCACTACGTGAGAAAAGATCACAAATCGTGGAGCGAGAAAAAAAGCGTTGATGGGTGCGGCAAGAAATCCCCACCGCAATGTAATCCCAAAATCCTTCGAGCAAGTCACAAACTACCGACCAGTGACCCAGATTGGGCAAAGAAATGAGTATGCGCCCGTCTGGCAATAACAAGCTCGAAAAGTGATCCAACAGCGCGTCCGGATTGTCAACGTGTTCGAGCATATCCAATGCTGTGATGAAATCAAAACTCGGCATCTCCCGCTGATCAAAAATATCGCCTACCCAGACCATATCAACTCTACCAGCAGCCTTTTTGGCAACTGCGTTATTGATTTCCGCGACATGAGTCTCGCAAGTACGAAGTTTCTTGACACTCGCTGCAAAGTAACCCTCGCCGCCACCTACATCAAGAAAGCGGCAAATTTGTTCAGGTAATAAGGCTAGGACTTCTGGCCGAGCTCCTGTGTAATAGCCTGAGTGATCGTGAACCAAGGCTGACGGGACGATCAGGCTATCAGCTGGCAACTGCCCTGACCAAGGATGATGTTCGCGTAAAAAGTGCGCCAGAGCGCCTTCCCTGAACAACGCCAAGTGTGGTGTGCGCCCATCGTAGGCAAATGCCTGCTGGCCATCACGACGGAATCCTTCTGCATCCCGCTCAAGTCCTCGCAAGGTAGCGTAATGCAATGTTCTTTCCGACAAACCAACACCACGCAGATCCGCGGGTGAAACGCAGGAGGCATTGGTAAGCGCAAGTACGCCATTAAGTTCGGCGACGAGGTTGCGACATACTGTCAGGAATGGATGCAAAATTACAATAGTTGGCCCCTGCAAACTACCTATCAAAGCTTCATTTTCAGCAAACCAGTCAGCAGGCGTCTTTGCCTCGACCGTGATCCATCGATGTGCCGGGATACTGTGTCTCAAGATCGACCAGCCGTAGCTCATGTCCACAGATTGATCAAGATCGGCTGGCAAAAAAACAAGCGCGTTAAGCATCAAGCACTATAAAGTTTGGAAGTTGATCAGCCGCCCACCATCGACCAGGGCTGGCGAGAATTTGTGCCTCTAAAAAACCAAAAATTGAATCTAGATTGTTGGAATGACTTCGCTCTTGTGGGGACATAACCCGACCAAACTCAACCAAGTACCGTCCACATTCCAGCCGATGGCAAACAAAGGCAGCAACAGGGACATTCATCTTTTCGGCAATTCGAATCGCTCCAGGCGCAAAAGCTCGTTTAGCCCCAAAAAAATTAACGGCCAACGCATCATTCAAATTTGCTGTCGGAGCATCACCCAAAATCACAACACACTCACCGCGTCGTACTGCCGAATAAAATGTCCGCAGCTCTGTTTCGGCATGCATTACCCTGCCGCCGTTCAAGTAACGCTCAATACCCTCGTATTTTTTCTGGAAATAGCGTTGCACCACAGGAGCTACCCGCGAATCCTCAACCACATTAGACGTCATTAAATTTAACTTCACACCAGCCAGCCCCAGCTGAACAATCCCCATCGGAACGGCATCAAAATGAGCTGTTAGCAAGACAATTCCTTGCCCGGTCAATAAATGCGATCTAACCGCTTCGAGGCCAATAAACTCACAATGAAGCAGATCTGGCTGACCTTGAAAAAAAAGATGACCTTCCCACTCTTCTCGACAAGCCGTCTCGAAACGCTCACTGACCAGCGCCGATAACCTCTTCTGCGAAAGTTTGCCGCAAATTTGTCGATATGCCTCCGAGGTTCTTGCTTCTACATATTGCAGACGTAATGCAACAGTCCTCCAGTCTAGATCTCGCCAGGCGCAGAGACGTCCAAGAAAGAGGGCCAGTCGTTCACCTTGTGGAATTGGCAGGCGCACCGCCAAAGGTAATATCCAGTAGAACACCAGTGCCAGAAATAGTTGTTGCAATGCCCAGTGCGCGCGAGTTTTCATAAGCTAACGATAATCCGTATCGCCACCAGTTAGCCACCAGCGGTTCTGTATATTCATCATTACCGAAGCATCAGTCTGCGGACTTCCCATGATACGAAATTGGGTTTTCTCACAAGACTCCGCAAAAGGCTTGAGTTGCTCAGTAAAAGAGGATGTAATAAGCAAAGACATTGATTGTGAAGTTGTGTCGGCAAGCCAACTTTGAACAGCTCGCAGAATCATGGGAGTCTTATCCCGGGCGCAAATTATATCCATTAACTCACAAACTCCTTCATCTGGCCTAATTACCGCCAGCCCCATAGGGCGATTGAACCAGCCACTATTCACCTGAAGTAACACATATAATCTACTGGGGTGCTGCAAATAGCGCCTCCGGAGAAATGCTGCATCTCTTACTCCAACGCAATAATCGCGCAAATCATTCGCCATGCGCAGCCATAAACGATCCACAATCGCTGCCTGGTCCGTGCCAAACGTCACCAGCTCAAAAGCCTTTGGCTGAAAACGTCCAAGGCGCCGTGCCTTGAATTTCAGTTCAAACCACTGATCGACCGCGCGATAGACCCCCAGATGCTCCCCCAAACGCATCGCCCGCGCACTCGGAAAGCCAAAAGCCACTCCCGCCGGGTTGTCCGGTCGGGGCAAACTATCCAGAATGACCTGCATCAGCAAGCGAAAGGGAGATTGTCCGCGACTTAAACCGGCGTCTTTGGCCCTAGCCATCAAATCAACCAGTTGCGCTGCACGCACCGGCTGGCCAGCGAGCAAAACATCGCGGAATATCAATCCGCAATGAACAATAACTTGTCCCCCATCTGCCGATGAACACATTACCCAGGATTCGCCACGCCCTTGAGCGTACTTCCAGTCAAGCAATTCAATACTGATCGAATGGTGAAAAACTTGATGAAAAAGCGGCTGAACCCGAGCCAGATCGCCATCATCCAGTCGCTTTATCCCGTTCACGGCGCGCAAACCGCAGGCTCGTCGTTCCACGCATGCGGCAAAAACACCACGCCCTGCTCGATACCGGGGTGAATCACCTCCAGTTCAACGCAATACAGCGCATGATCGTAAACATGAATGACCCGCTCACAGGCCAGAAAAATCGTCAGTCGATATTCCCCGCGCATTAGCGGGAGCGCCGGGAAACGTAAAGTAACCTGCCCCCGCCCGTCCGCCGCCATCTTCGGTACCTGGCCGTCAAAACGAGTGCTGCCACTACTCACTGAAACACCGCTGACCGTATCGAGGCCAAAAGCAATCGACGGCGCCGGCAGGCTGGCATCAATCTGAAAATCAACCACAATCGTCAAATCCGAGCGCCCCGGCGTGACCTTAAATTTTCGCCCGGAAATGCCGTCGACCGTAGCAACAACCTCCAAAATCCGGCCCTGACCTGCAGTCAGTGGCGAACTCGCAAGATTCGAAGCCGGCTCAGCCGTGGCTGCATCCTCATTCTGCTGTGCCGTATACGCCTTGACCACGCGTCCGGGCGTATCAAGCAGCATCATGCGCCCGTGATCCAGCCACAAAGCGGTGTCGCAAATCGCCTCAATGTGATACATCGAATGCGAGCAAAACAAGATCGTCGCCCCACGCTCCTTGAGCGCCATGATCCGGTCAAAAGACTTGCGCGCAAAAGCCCCGTCGCCCACCGACAAAGCCTCGTCAATCACCAGAATATCCGGATCAACCGCCGTCGCCACGGCAAACGCCAGGCGCACATACATCCCGCTTGAATACGTCTTCACCGGTTGATCGATAAAATCACCGATCCCTGAAAAATTCACAATTTCGTCGTAACGTGCGTCAATCTCAGCCGTCGACAAACCCATCACCGCCGCATTCAGGAATACATTTTCCCGGCCCGTAAACTCCGGGTTAAAGCCCGCACCCAGTTCCAGCAGCGCCGCCACCCGGCCATTCACCGTCACCGCGCCGGCAGTCGGCTGCAAGGTGCCGCAAATCAACTGCAACAGCGTCGATTTGCCAGCACCGTTACGGCCTACCAAACCCAGCACCTCGCCCTTTTTAAGCGAAAACGACACATCATCCAAAGCCACAAACGACTTCGAAAAATGCCGGCGCTTGCCCCACAGCAACTGCCGCAAGCGGTCAATTGGCCGCGCATACAACTCAAAAGTCTTGCCCAGGCCTTGGGCAACGATCGAAGGCGTCTCAAAGAACATCAGCAAACCCACGCCGAGAAGCACCAAAAAAGAGCGCGCCCAACACGACCGTCAGCAGCGCAATCAGCGCATGCAACGCCAGCGCCTGCCAGTCCGGCCACAAGCCATCAAAAAGCAAACGCCGAAAATTCTCGATCACCGGCGTCGTTGGCAACCACAACATCACCCCACGCATCGGCTCTGCCACCGCCGTCAGCGCATAAAACACCGGCGAAAGAAACATCAACAAACTACTCACCATCCCCATCACCGGCCCAATATCCCGCACATACACGCCCAGCCCCGCCAAAAACCAGCTCAAGCCCTGCATTTGCACCAGCAGCGGCAAAAACACCAGCGGCAGCGCCAGCGCCGTCAGCGGCACAAACCCCTGAACCGCGACCACCCCAACCAGCAAAACCAGCATGCTCAACAAAAAATGAAACAACGCACTCCCCACCGTGACCACCGGCAAGGCATCCAGTGGAAAAACCACCTTCTTCACCAGATTGGGCTGCTCCGTAATCACCGTCGGGCTGCGCGACAAAATTTCTGCCACAAAGTTGAACACCACCAGACCACAAAACACCCGAATCGCGAAAAAAACCCCGTCTCCTTGCTCAATCCCCGGCCAGCGAGCTTTGAACACCCCGACAAAAACAAAAGAATAAACCCCCAGCATCAGCAGCGGCGTTAGAAAAGACCAGCCCAAGCCCAGTAGCGACCCACGATACCGCCCCAGCACATCGCGCCGCACAAACTGCGCAATCAAGCTATAAAAGCGAAACGGTGCCAGCAAAGTCATAAACGCATAGCGCATAAAATAAAAACCAATAAGCAAAAAGAGCCAATAGAAACCAGCACACACAAAACTCGCAAGGGTCAGAATTGTACCCTGACAGACTTACGCCCCCTCTCCCCAACCCCTCTCCCGCCAGGTGAGAGGGGCTCCAAAGGCCAAGCCGGTGCCAAAGCCGCCACCACTCCCCTCCCCCCTCGCGGGGGAGGGGCCCTCCTGCTTTTTTCACCGACTGCGAAAAGCAGCTCCCCTCCCCCCTCGCGGGGGAGGGGCCGGGGGAGAGGGGGAGAGGAGCCCCCCGTCACCCCTTAGGCGGCTCCATTCGTCCCTCACCAATCGCCGACAAAAAATCCGGTTTCAGCAAGCGCAACACATTCCCGTCACGCCCAATCGCCTCATGCAACAACAGCGTCTGAAAAGTCCGCGTCACCGTCTCCCGGCTCGAATTGATCATAATCGCCAATTCCTGGTGGGTCGGCGCCGGATCAGCCACCAAAACCCCTTTGCCAGCCGGACGAGCCAATAACAACAACTGCACACACAAACGTTGAAACGGGTTCGGTAAGCCCAGCAAGGTACGCTGCGCAGTCACTGCCCGCACCCGTGCCGCCAAACGCGTCAACACCCGCTGCGCAATCACCGTATGATCAAATAACAAAGAGCGCGCCGCCTTGCCCGGCAAAAACACTGCCACCGAGCGCGCCGCTGCCACCACATGCTCTGCCGGTCGCTGCCCATCCACGACCGAAAGCTCGCCAAAAAAATCTCCGGGATCGACAAAATAAAGCCCGACGCCGCGTCCATCCACCGTAAAATCAACCCCTTGCAAACGACCCTCGACCAAAAACCCCAGCTCGTGCGCTGACTGCTCCTTTGACAAAACCACCTCGCGACGCGCAAAGCTCCGCTCCACCAAGCTCTCGGACAAGCGTAACAAAACGTCCTGCGGCAGATCTTCAAGCAACGGGAATCTGGCTAAATATTGGAATGGAATGGCCATTGAAACAGTTTAAGGCGAAAGCCCCTCGGCGAATGTGATCGAACGCACAGAAAATCAATCAAGACCGGGCTATCATTAAAGACTTGAAGCACCGTTCGGAGATCTCAATCATGAAATCGAACCTGAAAATCACCCCATTTTCGCTGTCGACCGCAAGCATCATTCTGCTCGCCCTGTCCGGCAGCGCCAGTGCCACCGTTCACGACATCGTCGGTGAAGTCACCACCGTTATCGGCATCGCCAGCCTCAACCCGGGAGCCAGCGCCAGCGAACCTGTTCGCCGTGGCGCCCCCGTCCGCGCCGGTGACCGCATTGAAACAGCGGTCGGCGGGCACGTCCACATTCGTTTCATTGATGGCGGCATGGTCAGCGTTCGCCCTAAAAGCAGCTTGCACATAGAAGCTTACCAAAGCCGTAGTGCAACCAGTAAAGGCGCCATCAAATTCCAGCTTGAGCAAGGCGTCGTCCGCTCCGTCACCGGCGCCTGGGGAGAGCAATCCAGAGATCAGTTCCGCCTCAACACGCCGGTCGCCGCCATTGGCATCAAGGGCACCGACTTCATCGTCAAATCCAGCGCCAGCGCCACTCAGGCCTCAGTCATCTCCGGCGCCATCGTCATGTCGCCCATCGACAGTGGCTGCCTCGGCTCACTCGGCCCCTGCAATCTTGAAAACAGTGCGCTTCTCAGCGCCGACATGTCCGACAAAATGCTGCAGATCGTCCGTGCCGGCCAACCCCAGCTTGTCCCCGCAATCGACCTGGAGGCACGCCTCGCCTCGCGCAACGAATACGCAAAAGCCTCGCTCGACAACGAAAGAGCCAGCACCAAAATCGACTCAGCTGAAGAAAATATCGAAAAAACAGCCCTGCACCAAAACCGCGTCGGCCAAATTGTCGAAGGCACCCTGGCCGACAACCTCGCCACCAAGCCGCTCGCGCCGGTAGATACCACCCCGGCGGACGCACCGCTCGTCTGGCTGCGCAACATTCTCGAATGGAACGTCCCCCCCAACAGCATCAGCAAACGCTTTGACATGGCGGAGGCCAACGCCCGTAAAGCCGTCGCCGGCAGCCTCTTCGTTACCCTTTATCGTGACGAAACCACCCGCACCGACTTCGCCCCGCCTGTTGGTAGCTACGCCTTTAAGCTAGCCGAAAGCTCCGCCAGCTTCAGTCGGCCAGGTCTCAGCTTCCAGCCGGTCGCAGTCAGCGACGGCAAGCTCAATGTTGATTTCGGGCAAGCCACCTACACCACCTCGCTCGCCCTCGCTGGCGCCTTTGGTCAGACCCAATTTGACGCCGCCGGCAAAATCACCAGCCAGGGCCTCATTATTGACAGCAACGCCACCCAGGCCATCGCTGGCGCCTTCAGCTTCGATGGTCAGCAAGCCGGCTACCAATTCGAGAAAAACGTCGCCAACGGCAAAGTCTCCGGCATCACCCTGTGGGGGCGTTAATCTTGGGCTTCAGCAACATGAAATATGCCGCACCTGCCGCCCCCTCTCTCCCGGCCTCTCTCCCACAAGGGGAGAGAGGAGACAAGCAGCGCCCCTCCCTTCCGCAGGGAAATGGAGGAGACAGACAGCCTCCCTCTCTTCCGCAAGGAGATGGGGGTGCCAAAAAGCCTCCCTCTCCCCTCGCGGGAGAGGGATTGAGGGAGAGGGAGCAGTATCTCACGCCAACTCCGCCACGCCCGGCACTGCGCTCACAGCCTTGCCGCGCCGCCCAGGCCAACGATCGCCCCCGTGCGCCCGCCCCGCGCTGAAGCAAGGCCTGTCATCAATTGTTTAAGCTACGTCACATCAGTAACGCGCGAATCAGCGCGCTACTCGCGACGCTCCTTGCCCTCGGCATCTGGCTGCTCGCCCTTGCCGCCCTGCAAGCCCCGCTAGCCGACCTCGAAGAACGCAGCGGCGACTGGATCTGGCGCCTTGCCGCCAGCAAAGAGCCCGAGCGCCGCGTCATCATTGTCGACATCGACGAAACCAGCCTGCAAAAACTAGGCCCCTGGCCCTGGCCCAGAGAGCGCCTCAGCCAACTCTCCGACCAGCTCGCAGCCGGTGGCGCCGCCCTGCAAATTTACGACATCGTCTTCCCCACCGCTGAAAAAGGCGACGACAAGCTCCACGCCAGCCTCCAGCACAATCAAGCCATCCTCAGTCAAATCTTTGCCATCCAGGGCACCAGCCCCGCCCGTCAAGGGCAAGTCAGCGCCCCCCTCGACTGGCCCGCCTGCCCCGGCATCTTCCCCAGTGCCAGCAACTACATCGCCAACAACCCCGGCTTCAGCGACCTCCCCGCCGGCCACATCACCCCCCTGGTCGCAGACGACGGTAGCGTTCGCCAGCAACCCGCCATCATCTGCCACGACAACAAACCCTATCCCGCCCTCTTTCTCGCCGCCGCCATGCAAGGCACCCAAAGCCCGCGCCTGACCACCGCCGCTGGCCGCAGCCTGCTTGACCCCGCCTGGCAAATCACCGGCCTCGACATCGCCAAAGCCATCCCGCTCGACCCCGCCGGCAACATCCGCATCCCCTGGCTCACCCACCCCAACGCCCTCACCGCCATCCCTGCCCACCGCATCCTCGACGGCAGCTACCCCAGCAACCTCCTCACCAACGCCTGGGTACTCATCGGCAGCACCGCACTCGGCATCAATGACCGCGTCGCCACCCCCTTTGACCCACTAGGTGCCGGCCTTCAGGTACACGCCCAACTACTGCTCGGCCTGCTCGAAGACCGCCTCCCCATCACCCCGCGCAACCCCGCCCTGTTCACCCTCCTCATCATGCT
>JAQTZQ010000289.1 GCA_028687645.1 Rhodocyclaceae bacterium | reverse complement strand
GGAATTTCAAATCACGGGTGCGCGAATTGCAGACCGTCACCGTCGCGCCGGCATTGATCAGCAACAGCGCCATCGGCTTGCCGACAATGTTGGAGCGGCCAATAACGACAGCCTCCTTGCCGTTGAGATCAACATTGCCCTTCTCGAACATTTTCATCACGCCGTAGGGCGTGCACGGAATGAAACGCGGATTGCCCTGCGCCAGCGCCCCGACGTTTTCAGCATGGAAGCCATCAACATCCTTGTCGGCCGCAATCGCCTCAAGCACCGCTGTTTCATCGAAATGTTTGGGCAGCGGGAGTTGCACCAAAATGCCGTGAATCGCCGGATCAGCGTTCAGTTCAGCAATCTTTTTGAGCACTATTTCCGGGTCGACCGTAACACTATAGGTAATCTTCTCGGAATGCATACCAATGGCCAGGCAGCCATTGACCTTGTTCTTTACATAGACCTGCGAAGCGGCATCTTCGCCGACCAGAATTACCACCAAGCCAGGCTTGTGGCCTTTGGCCGTCAGCGCTTCGACGCGTGCCTTGAAGCCCTGGCGCAGCTCTTCGGCCAGCGCCTTACCATCAATAATTTGAGCGCTCATCTTGTCTCCCAAAATCAGGCCAGTGCGGCTTCCGCAGCGCCGACCGCAGCCCGCCCGGCTTCAAACGCCTGACGATTCAGTTCAACCAGCTTTTCACCCTTGCGCTCGAAGCGCTTGAGGACGCAGGCCAGCAGCACATCGGCGCCAAACGGCAGATGGTCAGCAATGGCACCGAGCATCACAGTGTTGCCCAAACGAATATCACCCAGAGCCTGGGCGATCGAGGTGGCGTCGAATGCAACAACCTTGTTGCCGCTTTTCTTGATTTCGGCAATCGGATCTTCCGGGTAGTCGAATAACCCAAGCTCCACTACCGGCGGCACCAGTTTGGCAGTATTCATCAAGGTGATGGCCCCCGGCTTAAGCATGTGCTGCCAGCGCATCGTTTCGGCTGACTCAAAGCCGAGCAGGACATCGGCGGTACCCGGCGTGATCTGCGGTGACAAAACTTTCTTGCCAAAACGCAAATGCGAGGAAACCACCCCGCCACGCTGCGCCATGCCGGCCACTTCGGTTTTCTTGGCGTCATGGCCCAGCGCAATTGCAGCTTCGGCAAGGATTTCAGTCGCCGTCATGACACCCTGACCGCCAATGCCAACCACGAGAATATTGGTGTTTTCGCTCATCTCAGCCTCCACAGCCCATATTGACCAGCTTGATCGGCGACACCGGCGCGTAATGCACGATAGCGTTCGGCGCGCAGGGCTGAACGCACAGGGTGCAACCGGTACACACCGAGCTTTCGATACGAACAAAAGCCAGATCGACGACCTTGCCGTTCGGCTTGGTTTCCTTGCCGCGACGCGTGACGTGGATGGCCGGGCAGCCAACATCCAGACAATTGCCACAACCCGTGCACTTGTCGTCGATCACTTCAAACGGCTTGAGCTTGTGGTAATCCTTGATCAGCACGCAAGGCTGGTCAGTGATGATGACGGACACCTCCGGCACCTTGACCTCGTCGCGGATGGTCTTGAATAAAAGCGGCAGTTGATAGGGGTCGACCGTATGAATTCGCTCTTTTTTGACGCCCAGGGCTTCGACCAGCGCGGCAAAATTGACGCGCGGCGTGTCGTCGCCATAAATATCGCGGCCATTGCCCGGATTGTCCTGACCGCCGGTCATGCCCACGGCGCGGTTATCGAGCAGCAGCACCGTGACGTTGCCCCGGTTGTAAACCATGTCGAGCAAGCCTTGCATCCCCATGTGCAGGAAGGTCGAATCACCGATTACCGCCAGGATGCGCTTGTCTTTATCCGACTCGCCGCGCCCTTTGTCCATGCCCAGCGCCACGCCCATAGAAGCGCCCATTGAAATGGTGGTATCCAGCGCGTTCCACGGATGGCCGGCACCCAGCGTGTAGCAGCCAATATCGCCGGAGATGGTGATATTGCGCACCTGCGACAAGGTGTAATAGACGCCAAGGTGCGGGCAGGCCACGCACATCGTCGGTGGCCGGGGGAAAACCTGCAAGGCCGGCGTGCTCTGCAACTCCGGCACCGGCTCACCCAGCAGCCTGGCGATTGCCGGACGCAGCACATTCGGCGACAGTTCGCCCTGACGCGGCAAAATATCCTTGCCCAGCAATTTGATACCGGCGGCTTTGAGCTCGGTTTCAATCAGCGGCTCAACTTCTTCAACCACCACCACCTGCTCGACCATGGCCGCCAGTTTCCGAGCCAAACCAAAAGGTACCGGATAGGAGAAGCCAAGCTTCAACACCGGGGCGTTCGGGAACGACTCCTTGACGTGCATGTAAGCCGGGCCGGAAGTGATGAAGCCGAGGCGCTTGTCGCTTCCGTCCTCAATAAAATTCAGCGGCGATACTTCCGCCATTTCGCGCAATTTTTCTTCGCGCGCAAACATCAGCGGAATCCGCCGGGCGGCATTGCCCGGCACCATGACAAAGCGCCCCGGCTCCTTTTTGAAGCCCGGGCTGACATGCGCCAAACGCTCGCCAACAACGACCAAGGATTTAACATGATTGATCCGCGTCGTCATGCGCAGGATGACCGGCACCTGAAACTCTTCGGAAACATTGAACGCCGCCAAGGTCATTTCGTAGGCTTCCTGCGAGTCGGACGGCTCGATGATCGGCAGGTGGGCAAAGCGCCCCCAGAATCGTGAATCCTGTTCGTTTTGCGAAGAGGACAGACCCACATCGTCGGCCACGGCAATGACCAAACCGCCGACCACGCCGGTGAGCGTCAAGGTCATCAACGCGTCGGAGGCGACGTTCAAGCCGACGTGCTTCATGCAGCAGAAAGCGCGCGAACCGGCAAAAGCAGCGCCGGTGGCCACTTCCAGCGAAACCTTTTCATTCACCGACCACTCGGCGTAGATGTCCGGGAAGGTGGAAATCACTTCCATCATTTCTGTCGCTGGCGTGCCCGGATAGGCGGCGGCCACTTTGACGCCAGACTCCCAAACGGCGCGGGCGACTGCTTCGTTACCGGACAAAAGAAGCCGGCTAGCGGCCGGTGCAGGCATCACTGCTGCCATGAGAACTCCCGAAATTTGTGCGAAGCCCGTGATTATAAAGAGGTCTGCCGAGGGCTATTTGATGCAACGCAATCCAT
>JAQTZQ010000288.1 GCA_028687645.1 Rhodocyclaceae bacterium | reverse complement strand
CGCGAGTGGATGGCCAAGATTGGCGCATCAAAAAGCGTCGCTGTTTCGATGTTGGGCAAAATTAAGACCTTCGCTCAAATGGCGGCGATCCCGTTGCTTTTGTATTATTTCCCATTCGCCGGTGTCGATTCACGGCAGGTAGGCAACCTACTTATTTGGGTCGCAGCACTCCTCACGCTCTGGTCCATGGTCTATTACCTGCGCATGGCCTGGCCGGAAATCGCCAAGCGCAGTTCAGAAAAATAAGCCTCAGACGTTGACTTCATTTGCCCAGCATCTATAATGCGGCCTCTGTTCGGTGCGGCAGTAGCTCAGTTGGTAGAGCGCAACCTTGCCAAGGTTGAGGTCGAGAGTTCGAGACTCTTCTGCCGCTCCAAAGATTTCTTAGGGAAAGAATAACTTTTCTTTTCAGTAGTAAAAGTAGAATTTTAAGGCGCGATAGCAAAGCGGTTATGCACCGGATTGCAAATCCGTGTAGGTCGGTTCGACTCCGGCTCGCGCCTCCAAAGCATTGCAGCACAAGGCTTGGCGGCCATTGGGACATTTGATTAATCCGCAGCGGATTTTGAGGATGCCCACATGAAAACAGAGTACCAAACCCCCCAAACAGTCGCAGAAATTGCCGCTGTTTATTTGTCGTTAACTCCGGTGCGCGACCCGATGCTCAAATCCAGATTGTCATTCTGGACTGAAAGATTCGGCGCCCGGCCGCTGGCTGATTTATCCCCCGACGATATCGACACCGCCTTAGCCGAGTTGGAGACCGCGCCCGGCAAGAATGGCAAAGTAAAAGCCGGCCCGACAATCAATCGTTACCGGATGGCGCTGCAATCAACGATTCGCTTCGCCAAACAAAAGCGCCTCTTGCCGCGTGGCTGGATCTCCCCCTTCCAAGATATCCCGCAACACAAAGAAAACCCCGGTAAGGTGCGTTTCCTGACTGCTGACGAAGAGCAGCGCCTGATGGATGCCGCCCGGTTACAAAGCTGGGTATTGTTGCCGCTGCTGATTCGTCTGGCGATCGTCACCGGGCTTCGCCGTGGTGCGCTGCTGGATCTGCGCTGGTGCGACCTTGCCCTTGATAACGAATCGCCCACGGTGACCGTCGCACGCACCAAAAACGGTGATTCGCACGTTTCACCGATCACGCCTGACCTGGTGCAAGAGTTCAAGCGCATGAAGCGCATCCGCTCGCAAGAGGATGAATTGATTTTTTCCGGCAAGCATCGCAATCAAGCTCATGACTTTCGCCATGGCTTTATTGAGGCATGCAAAATGGCGCAGTTGTCAGGCGTCACCTTCCACACCTTGCGTCACACCAGTTGCTCGCGACTGGCTCAGGCTGGCGTCGACATTCTGGCCATTGCCGAGCATGCCGGGCACCGTTCGCTCTCCATGACGCGCCGCTATAGTCATTTGTGCATCAAGGGCCGCGCCAATACGATTAACAACGTATTCGCCTGATGCCCCTATGAAAAGGAATCGGAAACTTTACGCCAGCCGGCGCATGTCGTTAGCCATTGACCGAGTTATCACCAAGCGCGGCGATGTTGAGAAGGCGAGACTTTGGGTGAACGCCTGGGCGATCGTTGCAGGGCTCAAACGAATTTAAACCGCCGCCTGACGGATTCAGGCAAGCGGGGAAGGGCGCTGTAAGCGCAGCATCCAACCCCTAACCACTACTTGAAAGGAAACTTCAACATGGCTAAGCAAGATTCTATCCTTACCAACCCAAGGAAAGAAAACAAGGAAAAACCGGCGTTGACCGTACCATTTCAGACGCCACGCGATAGGCATATCGAGGAACTTGTTTGTCTGGCTAACTCAATGAGTGACAAGGGCTTGCTCATGTTGTTAGGTGCGGCCACGTTCCACGCCGAGAATTCTCCTTCAGTCCAACAAAACGCCAGCATCATCTCAATGACAGAATGGCAGGCAGCAAAAGATAAGGGGGCAGCATGAGCGCCGAAAAGAGTTTACCGACAGCCGAAGTGATAGGCCGCGCCGAAAGCAGTCTTGGTGACATTTGCCAATACATGCTGGCCATTAAACACATTCTTGATGCCGCTGGTGCTGATGGAACATTTGGCCACTTCCATACCGCCATTGAGTGTCTGGTTAATCGCGCCGGAGCATTGAGTGATGGAATACTCGAAGAATTCGGCCGCACTCAAGCCGTTGGCGATAACGAAGCATGGTTTAGCAGCCAGGCTTAAACGAGTTTGCCGCGCCTAGCTCGACGGAGCGAAAACCGGGCTACCTTACCCGGCTGGCGTGGCTTCTAATTAAGGTGGCGAAAGGTACGTCATGTACGACGATTATCACGATTACGGGAACGTCAATTCACAAGCAGATATTGATAAATTGGTTGAAAGAAATATAGAAATCGTCAAAGGTCTAAAAGAAACCTTGTCTGATGATGGCTTTCTAAGGACCATTGCTTGTACTTTTGTCTTATCAAAAACACAAGAATTACAACTAATTGAAAAAAATAAATTGATTGATGACTATGATTTTCAATTAGGCGTTCTTTCTGGAAAAGTAAAAACATCGCATATCGGATTAGATGATCTTCTTCAAGACCTTATTTCAACGTACAAAAGCACAATCGCTAAGTCATTTTCTAAAGGGCTTGATCTCGCAAAATTTGCGCAAGGAAGAAAAGGCGGGAAAGCTAAAGATGCAAAAACCGGGAATGATATAAAACGCGCCAAAATCCGTGCTTTATGGGCGACCGGAAAATATACCAGCCGTGACATTTGCGCTGAACAAGAATGCGCTGCTCTTGATATGTCATTTTCTACGGCGCGGAAGGCGCTAAGAGGTACGCCTGAACCAGCCTAGCCGCTGCCTGTAAAGGCTAGCCTCTACTGGTAGAGGTGATTATCGACCGTAATCCAAAACCCTATTCTCCAAGTGTCCCAAGCCGCCAAGCCGGACACAACTTTACGGAGAATTAAATGCAACAAACCAACCCCTCAGATTTTCTACCACTGAAAACGTGGTTTTATGAACATGGTCAAACCGTGTTCAATTCCGACAAACTACTTCACTATCATACCAAGCCGATCCAGAAGGAATTGATCGAGGCCGGCGCAATGGCCAAAGTCGGGGTGCACATCTTTCTGCACAAAACCCGATTCTGGCCTGAGTATCAACGCATTGTCTGCGCCGGTATGG
>JAQTZQ010000105.1 GCA_028687645.1 Rhodocyclaceae bacterium | reverse complement strand
CGCTTGGCGGCCAGCGGGGCGCGCAAGGCCGGCTCTGCGAGCAGACGGTCAATACCGAATTGAAGGGTCGAGATCATGGTTTGTTGAGTGTCAGCGCAAAACTGGCGCGCAGGTGAAAGTCGGGTTGAGCGGCATCGTGGCTGAGCGCCCAATAGGATTTGCTGCCATCGATGGTTTCGATGACGGCAGTCAGGCCGAGTTGTAACTCGGCGTCGTCAGGCAAAAGTAATTGCGGCAACAAGGCGATAAGTTCACAGCGGCTATCGTCCTGCTGGCAGTTGATTTGGGGAAATGCAGGTGGCTGAAAGTGCTCGTCGCGCACACGGTAATCATTAAATCGGTAGGCCGCCCACTGGCTGGAGGGTGAAAAATTGAACTCACGGTAAGCCGCGTCGCCCCTCACCCCGATAAATGCTTCGCAGCAAGTGTGTTGCCAGAGATTATCGGCGGGGCTGGCGGCTTGCGGCGAGGGAAAACGGATGGGCTTGAGATCGCCCGTCAATAAATAACGCAGGCAAAGCTGTCCGCTTTCTGAGAATTCTGCACTGACGACAATCTCCAGCGCTCTCGGGCAGGGGTTGGAGGTATGGCAAATCAGCGAATGGGCGTGAAATGAGGTCAAGGCGAATGCGGATTCAATAAAAAACGGACTTTACCCGCTCCGCCCGCAGATTGTTACGGTCAACCGCCAAAATGGCTCGAAAATTCAGGGGCTGGCCTTGGTTGGGCGATGCTTTTGGGTTAGTTTACTGCCTTTGCGAAACAGCTCACAGGGAGAAAAAAATGACACCGCTGCGCATCAATCTGGAACAGGAAGAAATCCCCACCCACTGGTACAACGTGGTGGCCGACATGGTCAATCCGCCGGCACCGCCGCTCGGCCCGGATGGCAATCCTGTGCCGCCGGAAGCGATGGGCGCGATTTTCCCCGGGCCGATTCTTGAGCAGGAAATGTCAGCGGAACGCTGGATCGCCATTCCCGAAGAAGTCCGTCAAATTTACGCCCTATGGCGCCCCGCACCGCTGTGCCGCGCCTTGCGTCTTGAGCAGGCACTCGGTACGCCGGCCAAGATTTTCTACAAATATGAAGGCGTTTCGCCAGCCGGTTCGCACAAGCCCAACTCCGCTGTGCCGCAGGCCTATTTCAACAAGATCGCTGGCACAAAGCGGCTGACGACCGAAACCGGCGCTGGTCAGTGGGGATCATCAATCGCCTTTGCCGGCCAGATGTTCGGCCTGCCGGTGCGCGTCTTCATGGTCAATGTCAGCTACCAGCAAAAGCCGTTCCGTCGCTCGATGATGCAAACTTGGGGTGCCGAAGTTTTCGCCAGCCCGACCAATTTCACCAACGCTGGCCGCGCTGCGCTGGCGGAAGATCCCAACAATCAGGGTTCGCTTGGCCTGGCGATTTCCGAGGCAGTTGAAGAAGCCGCCGCCGATCCGGGCACCTGCTACACGCTGGGTTCGGTGCTCAATCATGTGGTGCTTCATCAAAGCGTGATCGGTCTTGAAGCCAAAAAGCAGTTCGACAAAATCGGCCTCTACCCCGACGTGATCTTTGGCCCCTGCGGCGGCGGCTCCAGCTTCGGCGGTATCGCTTTCCCCTTCCTGGCCGACAAGGCGGCGGGCGACAAGCGTGCTACCCATCTACGCTGCGTAGCGGTTGAACCAACCTCTTGCCCGACGCTGACCAAAGGCACCTACACTTACGATTACGGTGATGTTTCCGGCTACACGCCGATCATGCGCATGTATACGCTGGGCCACAACTTCATGCCGCCCGGTATTCACGCCGGTGGTTTGCGCTACCACGGCGATTCGCCGCTGGTTTCGCAACTGTTGCACGAAGGCCAGATCGAAGCACTGGCCGTACCGCAGGTCGCCACCTTCGAGGCAGGCGTCCAGTTTGCCAAGGCCGAAGGTATTATTCCTGCGCCTGAGTCCTGTCACGCCATTCGTGCTGCCATCGACGAAGCGCTCAAATGCAAGATTACCGGCGAGCCGAAAGTCATCCTCTTCAGCCTGACCGGGCACGGGCATTTCGACATGGCCTCCTACGACAAGTTTTTCTCCGGCCAACTTGAGGACTTCGACTACCCGGCCGAGGCCATCGCCGAATCCCTCAAGCATTTGCCCAAAGTAGGCTAAAACAGTGCGCATCCTCGTTTTTCTGCTCGTTCTCGCCAATTTGCTGTTTTACGCCTTCAGTCAGGGCTATTTTGGCCAAGCCGAAAACCCGGATGCGCAACGAATTTCGCAGCAAATCTATCCTGAGCGGGTAAAAATCGTCGCACGGGGTGAGTTGCCGCAGCCCGTCGTGCTTGCCCCTGAGCCAAAAATTGAACCTCCACCACCGTTACCCGAGCCCCCGGCGATGTCCGAGCCTGTTCCCGACACCACACTGGTCTCCGAACAGCAGCCAGTTCCCGATTCCCCTGAGCAGGCATGTACGCGTTGGGAAGGTTTGCTGCTTGCCGAAGCTGATCGCTTGACCGCCCGGCTGAGCGAGCAGTTTCCGGTTTTCAAGCTCAGCCGGCGTGTCGAAGCGGGTGAGAGTAATGGCTGGTGGGTTTATATCCCACCGCTGCCGGGCAAGCCGGCAGCCGATAAAAAGGCCGGAGAGTTGCGTGCTTTGGGAGTCACGGATTATTTTGTGGTTCAGGAGGCCGGTCCGCGATATATGGCTATCTCGCTGGGGATTTTCTCCAGTGAAAAAGGTGCTCAGGAGCGTCTGGCACAACTCAAGGAAATTGGCGTGCGCTCGGCTAGGCTGAGTGTGCGACCAAGCAAGGATAGCCGGATCACGTTGGATGCGCTTGGTCCCCGGGTTGACCGTGTTGCCGTGCGCAGCGCCGCCAGTAGCTTGTTGCCGGAATCAAAGGCACTGGACTGCCCGTGAGTGACTTTGTCATCGGCCTGACTGGCGGCATCGGCAGCGGGAAAAGCACGGTGGCTGAGCTTTTTGTTGCCCTTGGTGCCAGTTTGGTCGACACCGATGCCATTGCCCACCAACTCACTGCCGGTAGCGGCCTGGCCATGCCGCGCATCATCAGCACCTTTGGGCTGGAGATTGTCAATGCTGAGGGCGCGCTGAATCGAGATGTCATGCGCCGCCTGGTGTTTTCTGACCCGGCAGCGCGAGTCAAGCTTGAGTCAATTCTCCATCCGCTGATCCGCCAGATCTCCGCCGAGCGCTGCGCCCAGGCGCTGACGCCCTACGTTATTCTCGCCGTGCCATTGCTTGTCGAAGCGGGCAGTTATCGCGAGCGTTGCGACAGAATTGTTATCGTCGACTGCCCTGAATCGGTGCAGATTTCGCGAGTCATGGCGCGCAATCACCTTCCTGAGGCCGAAGTGCGTGCCATTCTTGCGGCCCAATCAAGTCGTGAGCAGCGCCTGGTGATTGCTGACGATGTCATCGACAACGGTGGCGAATTAAACAATCTTTACGCTAAAGTCGCTGAACTCCATTTAAAGTACGCTGAACTTGCTTTGTTAAAAGTTAAAGCAAAGTGTTGAGATTTGAGCGCAAATGGCTCAGAATTAGGCAAATTTTCTGTTCTCATACCAAGGCCGCGTGATCACTTACGAATATCCCTTCAACGAGCGCATCCGCACATTATTGCGGCTGGAGGATTTGTTCGAGAAAACGCAATTTTTCTCGCAGGCTGAGAGTCAGTTGGCGCATCATACTGCGCTGGTCACCCTGTTCGAAATTCTCGAAGTTGCCAGTCGCGCCGACCTTAAAATGGATTTGATTCAGGAGCTTGAGCGTCAGCGCCAAACGCTGCTGGCCTATCGCAACAACCCTGATATTTCTGAAGAAGCCCTCTCTGGTGCACTTTACGAAATCGAGCAATCATCGGCTGCGCTGCTCTCGATGACCGGAAAAATCGGCCAATATCTACGCGATAACGATTGGCTGATGAGCATTAAAAGCCGCGCTGCCATCCCCGGTGGGGTCTGTGAATTTGATTTGCCCTCCTACCATTGGTGGCTGCATCGCCCCCCGGCGGTGCGTCGCGAAGCAATTGACGCCTGGATCAAGCCGATGCTGCCTTTGCGCGAGGCGGCGGCGATTGTGTTGCGCTTGTTGCGCTCCAGCGGTCGCTCCAAGGAGTATGTTGCGGTCAACGGCCAATTTCAGCTCAATTTGGGCGGTTCCGCCTCGCAAATGGTGCGCGTGACGGTTAACGTCAACGAGTTGGCCATCCCGGAGGTGAGTGCCAACAAATATTTTCTCAATATCCGCTTTACCAAGCCGCCGGTAAATGAAATCAAGGCGCGTGGGTGTGAGCGTGATATCACTTTTGACCTGACCTTCTGCAATCTCTGACAGCATCCCAGCTTGACTCTGGAAGCTGTTTTCATTGATTACTGGCAGCTCAGACTGAATTCACTCCCATAGAAACTCGCTATGTCGAAAAATAAAACGGGAGCTGTTTCTCCTCCAGAACCCAAACATAACGCTATTCTCGCGAGCCTTCCTGCGCAGGATTACGCGCGCTTGCTACCCGATCTTAAATTGGTTGAAATGCCGTTGCAATGGACGATGTCCGAGTCCGGTGACGATGTTAATTTTCTGCACTTCCCCATCTCCGGCATTGTCTCGCTGATTTATACCCTGGAAGACGGTTCTTCAAGCGAAACTGCATTGGTTGGCAATGAGGGTTTGGTCGGTGTTTCGATTTTTATGGGCGGGGAGAGCATGCCAACCAGCACCGAGGTCCAAAGCGTTGGCAGAGCCTACCGACTTAGTCGCAAAGTAATGAAGCGAGAATTCGCGTTAGGTGGCCAACTGCAACACGTCGCACTACTTTTTACCCAGGCTCTGATGGCTCAGACCTCGCAAATGGCAGTATGTAATCAACATCATTCGCTTGAGCAGCAGGTGTGTCGATGGCTGTTAATGAGTATGGATAGACTACGCAGCAACGAAGTCGTGATAACACAAGAGATGATCGGACAGCTATTGGGTGTTCGGCGCGAGAGCGTGACCCAGATTGCTGGCCTGTTACAAAAAAGTGGATTAATTGAGCGTGGCCGTGGTCGAATTACAGTTGTTGATCGAAAAAATCTGGAAGAGCGGGCTTGTGAATGTTATGCAGCGGTTAAAGCGGAGTACGCAAGATTGCTGCCGTCCGGTCAACATTGAACACAGCACATTTCGATGTTGTGACGTTGGCTACTAAACCTCAAATTGATTTCGCAGGGCAACTTATGAGCGCTGTACGCAAGGTTCGCTGTCCGCAATGTGGTGAAGATTCGCTCTGGGCGCCCGAGAATCCTCATCGTCCGTTTTGCTCCTTGCGCTGCAAGCAGATTGATCTTGGCTGCTGGGCCAGCGATGAATACCGGATTCCGGTAGCGCCGGATAACAACGATTTAGGCTGCGAAATCCCCGACGCTGCCAGCCACGCATAAGCGCAATGCCGTGCGCGCCATGGCTTTGTGCCGGGGCCAATAATTCGTTTTTCATGCCACCCAGCGCAAAAACCGGGATCGTGGTACCCGCGATTTCTTCCACGAATTTATCCCATCCCAAGCCCTCAGCTTCGGGGTGGGTTTTTGTCGGTAATACCGGGCTTAATAAGGCGTAATCCAGTCCTAGTTCGCCTGAGCGTTTGATTTCGGCGGTGCTATGGCAAGAGGCGCCGACCCAGGCGAAGTCTGGCCGAACAGTACACTCGGCCAGTTTGGCTGCGGATAAGTGCACGCCATCAGCACCGACCTGACGGGCTATTCTTTCGCTATCGTTAATTAGCACCAAAGCCCCATATTGACGGGCTCGTTTGCACACTGCCTCGGCAAAGCTCAAGCGTTGCGCTTCCGGCCAGATTTTGTCGCGGATCTGGATCAGGCGCAGACCGCCTTTCAAGGCAGCCTCCAGTCGCTCAAGCTGATGCTCGCTGCCGTCAATTTCACCCATGGTAATCGCCATGCGGGTTGGCAGGGCGAGTGCTTTCAGGATTGGATCGTTGGCCGGCAGGATGGGTGAAACGGGCGCATTTTCGCCGCATTTTTGCCAGTTGACCGCAGCATGCTCCAGCGGAGCGGTGATGCCGATTTCGCCACGCCAATCAGTGACTCGCCAGAAGTGCAGGCGCACCGTGGCATGAGGGTAGGTGAACTGTTTGGTTAGCCAGGGCGTGCACTCGGTGACGGTGATGCCCAGTTCTTCCTGTAATTCACGAATCAGCGCCTGACGGATGGTTTCGCCCGGCTCGACTTTGCCGCCGGGGAACTCCCAAAAGCCAGCGTAAACTTTGCCTTCTGGCCGTTGTGCCAGCAGGAACTCACTGCCATCGGCTCGCAACATGACGGCGGCGGCGACTTCAACGATTTTGCTCACAGGGATTTTTCTCTGCCAAGTGCTTGCTGTCCGGCTAGATCGCGGGCAAATTGCCAGGCGACCCGTCCTGAGCGTGAGCCACGACCCAATGCCCAGTTGAGCGCATCTCGCTCGCATTCGGCAATGATTTTTTTGCTCAGGCCAAAATGCTGCAGCCAATGCCGGACGATATTCAGGTAATCATCCTGACTGAATGGGTAGAAGGAAATCCACAAGCCAAAGCGCTCTGAAAGGGAGATTTTTTCCTCGGTGGTTTCGCCCGGGTGAATTTCGTCGTCAACGCGCCGGGTTTCAAGGTTCTCGGTAAAGTATTCCGGCATCAGATGGCGGCGGTTGGAGGTTGCATAGATCAGCACATTGTCGGGTGGTGCTGAAATTGAGCCGTCCAGTACCGACTTGAGTGCCTTGTAGGCAGTTTCACCGGCTTCAAACGACAGGTCGTCACAGAAAATGATAAAGCGCTCGGGGCGGCCTTCGAGCAAATCGACGATATCGGCGAGGTCGACCAGATCGTCCTTGTCGACTTCTATCAGCCGCAAGCCGCGACTGGAGAACTCATTGAGGACAGCTTTGACCAGCGAAGATTTTCCTGAGCCTCGGGCGCCAGTAAGCAACACATTATTCGCTTGCCGCCCGGCGACGAATTGCTGGGTATTTTGTGCAATACGGGTTTTCTGGTCATTAATATTATTGAGATTGGCCAGGCGAATCGGGTGTGGATGAGGCACCGCCTGCAACCAGCCGCGCCCATTATTTTTGCGCCAGCGAAAGGCAATTGCTGACTGCCAGTCAGGTAAAGGCGGCGCCGGCAAAAGCGTGGCTTCAAAGCGTTCAAGTACCGCTTCGGCACGGGAGAGCAGGCGGGAGAGTTGGCGATCGTCGGTCATGGTGGCGGGTATACTGCGCGGCAAATTTTGAACTCTAAACAAAGCCATGAGAAAAATCCAAACAATCGCCTTGTTATCGGTGATTTTGCTGGCAGCCTGCAGCCAGTTGCCAGTCGAAAAGCCAGCGCCGCTACCACTTGCAGTACCGAGTAAGCCGGTCGGGCAGATTGAGCCGGTGGCGCTGGTGATGGCGCCGGTGGCGACTCCTGCGATCAACTTCTCGCGCAAGCTTGAGGCGGCTAGCTGGCAAGATTTGCCTGGCTGGGCTGAGGATGATTTGACCGCCGCCTGGCCTGGATTTTTGCAATCCTGTCGAGGCATGGCTTCCAAGCCGCAGGGGCCGGTTTGGAAACGGGTTTGCCAGGCGGCAAAAGGGAGCGATGCACAAAATGCGCGTCAATTTTTTGAGGCCAATCTCAAACCCTATGCCTTGTTGTCCGCAGATGGTATCGCCGATGGACTGGTGACTGGCTATTACGAACCCCTGTTACGTGGCAGCAGAACACCTTCACCCGGCTTCGAGCAGCCGGTTCGCGGGGTGCCAGATGATCTTTTAACCATTGATCTCTCCAGTGTCTTTCCCGAACTGAAAGACAAGCGTGTGCGTGGTCGATTGGTAGGAAGCAAGGTCGTTCCCTATTGGTCCCGTGCGGAAATCGCTGCGCAAGGCGACCTGCTGCCCGCCCGTACACTGCTCTATGTCGATGATGCAGTTGAGCTATTTTTCCTCCAGGTGCAGGGTTCTGGCAGGGTGAAACTAGGCGATGGGACGATGGTGAGACTTAGCTACGGTGAGCACAATGGGCACCCCTATCAATCGATTGGCAAAGTGCTGGTGGAGCGCGGCGAACTTAAGCTTGAAGAGGCTTCGATGCAGGGAATTCAGGCCTGGGCGCGTGCCAATCCATCACGCCTGAATGATTTGCTCAATCGCAATCCGAGTTATGTTTTTTTTCGTGAAGTTCCAAACAACAACGAAGGTCCTCGGGGGGCGCTGGGCGTGCCTCTGGTCGCCGAGCGCAGTATCGCCATCGATCCTCGGGCTGTTGCTCTGGGAAGCCCGGTTTTTCTGGCGACAACGCGCCCAAACTCATCCCGGGCCATGAATCGCTTGGTCATGGCACAGGACACCGGTGGCGCAATCAAGGGCGCGGTGCGTGCCGACTTCTTCTGGGGGTTTGGCAAGGAGGCAGGAGAACTGGCGGGGCGCATGAAGCAGAGTGGGCGGATGTGGGTGCTGTTGCCGACAGAAGCTCAGGCCCAGTAAAGGGGAGGGGCCGCACCGACATAATGCATCCGTGGTGCGGTCTGCACTATAGTGGTGCGTTATTGTGCTCGTGGTCTTGGCTAGTCCACTGATTTGAAACGGGTTTGATGCACTGGAATGGTGCTTGCTTTCGTCCGTGGATTCGTTGATTTGGAGGTCGCATGGAAGCTTTTCAGTCAGGTAGTAATGTGCTGTTCATCTTGCTGGGTGCCATCATGGTGCTGGCAATGCACGCCGGTTTCGCTTTTCTCGAACTTGGGACCGTGCGTAAAAAGAATCAGGTCAATGCGCTGGTCAAGATTTTGACCGATTTTGCGGTATCCACCCTGGCCTACTTTTTTGTCGGATACAGCATTGCCTACGGTGTCAATTTCTTCTCGGGTGTAGAAACCTTGGTGGCTAAAAATGGCTATGAGCTGACCAAGTTTTTCTTCCTGCTGACCTTCGCTGCCGCCATTCCCGCCATTATTTCCGGTGGTATTGCCGAACGGGCCAAATTTAACCCACAACTGGCTGCCACCTTTTTGCTGGTGGGTTTCGTCTATCCGTTTTTTGAGGGTATTGCCTGGAATCAGGCGTTTGGTATTCAGGCTTGGCTAAAGGCAAGCTTCGGTGCAGAGTTCCACGATTTTGCCGGGTCGGTTGTCGTCCATGCCATGGGCGGCTGGATCGCGTTGCCAGCGGTACTGTTGCTAGGTGCACGCTATGGTCGCTATGCCAAGGATGGCCGTATTTCGGCACATCCGCCGTCATCCATTCCCTTCCTGGCGCTGGGTGCCTGGATTTTGACGGTGGGCTGGTTTGGTTTTAACGTGATGAGCGCCCAGACCTTGGACAAAATTTCCGGCCTGGTGGCGATTAACTCACTGATGGCTATGGTCGGCGGTACCTTGGTTGCCCTGTTGCTTGGCAAAAATGACCCTGGCTTCGTCCATAACGGTCCGTTGGCCGGCTTGGTGGCCGTTTGTGCGGGCTCCGATTTGATGCACCCCATGGGTGCGCTGGTGGTGGGTGGTGTCGCCGGCGGCCTCTTTGTCGTGATGTTTACTTTGACCCAGAATCGCTGGAAGATCGACGACGTTCTGGGTGTCTGGCCGCTACACGGATTATGTGGTGCCTGGGGGGGGGTTGCGGCCGGTATTTTCGGGAGCCAGGCATTTGGGGGGGCTGGTGGTGTGGCATTCATGCCGCAACTGATCATGACGGCCTTGGCGATTATCGTCGCACTGGTCGGCGGCACTCTGGTTTATGGCGGCCTGAAATTACTCTTTGGTTTGCGCTTGGATCAGGAGCAGGAGTACGAGGGGGCGGATCTAAGTATTCACCGTATCACCGCAACGCCGGAGCGTGAGCCGAACTGGTAAGAACTTTTTCAACTGTTAGCACTCTGAGCCAGCGAGTGCTAAAATGAAGTTGTCGGTTGAAGGAGATTTCACGCTATGTCAAATGCCATGTTGCTTCCCATTCCCTCCGCGCTGGGCAATATTGATGCCTATGTTCAGGCCGCGAATCGTTATCCGATGCTCAGCAGCGCTGAGGAAACCCGGCTGGCGGAGCGCTTCCACAATGATGGTGATGTGGAAGCGGCGCGTCAGCTGGTTCTTTCGCACCTTCGTCTGGTGATTTCCATCGCACGCGGCTATCTCGGTTACGGGCTGGCACATGCTGACCTGATTCAGGAGGGCAATATCGGCCTGATGAAGGCGGTCAAACGTTTTGATCCGGCGCGCGGTGTCCGTCTGGTGTCCTTTGCCATGCATTGGATCAAGGCAGAAATTCACGAATACATTTTGAAAAACTGGCGTTTGGTCAAAGTGGCAACGACCAAGGCACAGCGCAAGCTGTTTTTTAACTTGCGCAGCATGAAGAGTGATTACGAAGGGGTCGATACCCTTTCTGGCACACAGGCGAACGAGGTGGCGCAACGTCTGGGCGTCAAGCAGGAAGAGGTGATCGAGATGGAAACGCGTCTTTCGGGCCGTGATCTGGCGCTCGAAGGCTCGCCGGATGAGGGCGATGAGGCTTTTGCACCAATCGACTACCTCGCTGATTCACGCTATGAGCCGACCCGTGTTCTGGAAAATAAGGCGCTGGCCCGTCTGGAGAGCGAAGGGCTGCAGGAAGCCCTGGGAACGCTGGACGTGCGTAGCCGCCGAATTATTGAAGCACGCTGGCTGAGCGATGGCGAGGTGTCCACCTTGCACGATCTGGCCGCTGAGTTTGATGTCTCTGCCGAGCGGATTCGTCAGATCGAAGTGAAGGCCTTGCAGAAAATGCGTGGTGCGCTGACGCCGGCTTGAGTTTTTCAGGTTGCCAGCGACAAAGGGAGCCGTGTGGCTCCCTTTGTCGTTTTGCTGTCTCTGGTTTCAGACAGTCATATCGGGCGTTGTCTGTTTTACCGTCGTTGGCGAGTTGTTGAAGCGCAACGTGTAGGTGAAGACATCCTTGGAGCAAACGTCGATACAGCGACCACAGTTAGTGCAATTGGCCGCCAAAATCACCGGGCCGACCCCCTTGGCCTCGCCCTTGAGTGCGGGACGAATGACGTGCGGTTCCGGGCAGACTTCAAAACAGTCCATGCAGTCATTGCAGGCAGCACGGGCGGGGGCTGAAACCCGAACCGGGCTCCAGCGCCCGATCAGGCTGTAAAAAGCGCCAACTGGACAGAGTCGACCGCACCACCCTCGGCTGGTGACGAAAAGATCAAACAGGAAGATGGCCAGAACGATCATCCAGGCTGTTCCCATGCCGAAAATCAGGCCGCGATGCAGCATTGAAACCGGATTGATCAATTCCCAGAGGACGACGCCGGTCAGGGCGGAGCCGACAAATGTCATGGCGAGAATCCAATAGCGTGTATTTCGCCCAAGGTGTGCGCCGCCCTTGATCCCGAGACGGTCGCGGAGCCAGCCAGCTGCATCTGTCACGATATTGATTGGGCAAACCCAACTGCAATAGACGCGTCCGCCAACCAGAAGATAAAACACCAGGACGATGGCTACGCCAATCAGCCCCAGGGTTTCAGGCAGATGGCCGGTGGCCAGGGATTGCAGGGCGACGTAGGGGTCAGTCAGCGGCAAAAAATCGAGCGTGTAGCTATAGGCCAGGTTGCCTTTGACGATCCACTGACCAAACCATGGTCCGGCGAGGAATAGGGCAAGAATGGTGAATTGCGAAATACGCCGCAAAATCAGCCATTTGTGTGCACCAAGCCAGCCCTTTTCAGCGACTGCATCGGCTCCGATACGTTTATTGGTAGGGCTCATGGCTTGCCCCCCAGTCCGGGTGGAAAGCTGGGGATGACGCCCGCCTCGCTACCGGGTAGGCCGCGAGCGGACTCGGTGTGACCGCTGGCCGGGTCATAATGACCGGGCAGCACCGCGCCATCGGGCAGGCGATCGGGCAGATCGAGCATTTTCGATTCGTCAATCAAAGAGCCCCCCGCCTTTTTTTGCTCATCCCAGCCGAGACGGTAGTGTTTCCCTAGCGACCCTTGCGCGAGCTTGGGTGGCAAAACGCGTATGGCGGCCTCTTCCAGCACACAGGATTTTTCACATTTGCCGCAACCGGTGCAATGTTCGGAATGGACGGTGGGCAAAAACAAGGCGTGCCGGCCTGTGCGGGTGTTGGGTTGTAAATCGAGCGTGATCGCCTTGTCGATGACTGGGCAAACGCGGTAGCAAACATCGCAGCGCAAACCGAGGAAATTGAGGCAGGTTTCGTGGTCAATCAGCACCGCGATACCCATTTTGGCCTTGTTGATATCAGTCAGACTATGATCCAGCGCTTTGGTTGGACACGCCTTGATGCACGGAATGTCCTCACACATTTCGCAAGGGATGTTGCGGCTATTGAAGAAGGGCGTACCGGTAGCCACCGGTTGCTCTGGCTTGGCGAGTTCGAGGGTGTTATACGGGCAGTCGCGTACGCACATGCCGCAGCGAATGCAAGCCCCGAGAAAGTCCTCCTCCGGTAATGCGCCGGGCGGACGCAAGGCTAAGGCGGGTAGTGCCTTGGATTGCTTGGCATAGAGCCCAAGCCCAAGACCCAGCATGCCGACGCCACAGACCATTTTGGCGGAATCTAAAAAAAACTGACGGCGGGCTGCACCGTTTTTTGGGGTGTTGGCTTTCATGTCATCAACTCACGCAGACTAGCCTTGACGGGTGGGCCCCTCTCCCACTCGCTACCGGTTCGCTCTGATTAGCGTTACGGTCGATGCCGCCTCTGACATCAACCACAGACGGATAGGTGTCTGTCTCGACAATCTACGCCTGCCCTTGGTGCGTCGTATTAATTCAGGTCAAGAAAACAAATATCGCTTAAATTTGTAGGGCTTTTGGAGACATTGCCGAGAGGACGGCCTGGGCGTTCAAGGTCGTTTGGGCGCTTACCGTGGCTACCGGCGAGCGGCGCAGTTCAGCTAAGACAGTGGCGATTCTTGCTAACTCTGCGGGCGCATTCCGGCCCCGGTTGAGCCAGGCGGGCGGGATGTCGGGCGCGTCGGTTTCGAGGATGATGGTTTCAAGCGGCAAGTCGATGGCCAGTTGGCGAATGCG
>JAQTZQ010000104.1 GCA_028687645.1 Rhodocyclaceae bacterium | reverse complement strand
CACCTACGGCAAGAAATGATGGATTTTGCCCATCGTGGTTGAATATTCGTGTAAATGTCGCAAGAAAAATAAATCGTAGCCAATTTCTCTTTTTGGCTGCGGGTTGACGGGCAAGTCACGACCCCTTTCTGCCGTTCAGCTGCATCAGTAAGTTATGACTGATGTACTTCAATTAGCAGCCATTCCCTACATTTTCCCGTTAATGCTAAAGATTAGGATCAGGCTGATTTGAATTTGTCACTCATTGAAGGCGTGGGACAAGGGGATGACTGCGAGGCTTTCAACGTTGACCCTTGCGGCGTGTAACAATTGGGATCGACGGACGAGTCTTCGCCGCTCCGGCCGTGAATACCCCAATTCAGCGCTTGATCCTGGGCGTAGCGCTTACCCAATTCCTGGGCGATTTGGGCGCGGGCCAATTCGACGCCGAGATAAAAGGCGTGTCCGCCGTCGTTCTCAACGCCCAGATGCGGAAATAAGGCGAATGGGTTGCTGTCGGTCCACAAGCCGTCACGGTTGAAAATATGAATGCCTTCGGCTGAAATCATGATGCGAAAACTGGGGTCGCGGATGGCGGTCTGTAATTCTTGTATTTCCGCCAACGGCAGAGGAAACGACGCGCGCTCGTGCAGCGCCATCAGACCATCGTCGATATGTTTCGGCAGGCGATTGCTTTCGCGCGCGGCCAGCATGATGCGGCGAATAAGATCGGCTTCCTTGATCGCCTTGCAAGCGTGTTTACTCACCTGAGTCGCCAGTATCTGGCGTACCTGCAACTCCGAGCAAAGGCCCAGCAACATGGCGTTCATGCCGGCGGTATCGACATGGGTCAGCTCCGTGAGATTGCCCACGCCCATCATGATTTCCACGTTTGGATGTCGCCGCCGCACTTCGTGGTAGCGGACAATCGAGTCGGCAAAGCCGAAGTGGATCGGATCGAGTATCGGATCGACGATGAATGGACGGCCTTTGTCCTGCATTTTGGCAATTACGCGGTCAAGAGAATCCATGTCGGCGTGCGGCGTGGCAATCAACACCGGCGTCGAGGCAACCTCATCCGCGATCCACAGCGTCTCTTCATTGAGGCTCAACAGAAAATCGGCGCCTGCACGCCCCGCCAGCAATAAATTCTCAGGCTCAAGCGAATCGACGCTGACCAAAAAGCCCTCGCTCTTCAGGGCCTTGATCGCGTCGGCCAAATGCGGAAACGGCGTCGCCGGCAGACAGCCCAGGTCGATCACGTCCGCGCCGTCACGCCGATATTCCTCGGCGCGGCGGATGATGGCGGCGACATCAATGTGCGGCGCTTCGACAATCTCCGCAAAGATGCGTAGTTCGTAACGGCTCAGGTCCGGGCGCTGCCGGGTTTTGCCGAAAAATTCAGGCAAGTCGTGCAATTCCTCCGGCCCTCGCTCAACCGGTATGCCAAAATGTTGGGACAAAGCGTCCAAATCGCCCCGGCAGCGGCCGGGAACCAGAATCCGGTCGACGCCAAAGGTATCGGTCAGACGGCGTTGTATCATGTCGGCCGTGATGAGCGCCGCCACCGTAACGCCAAGCACATGCACGGTGTAGTCGAAATCCGGCGCCATGTCTTCGATGGTGCTGCGCAACTGCTTTTCGGCCAGCTTTCCGGTAAGAAACAGAATATGTTCCGCCATGTGTTAAGTGTGCCCGAAGACGGTGTCATATGAATCGTTCACCCCTTCTGATTAAGGACGCGCTGGTACTGGCTTAGCCAAGCCGATGCGCTCGAAATATTGTTTCAACTCCACCTTGATCGGCATGAAATACACGTGCCAACCGCTTTCCGCCGCCGAGTCGATCAGTCGATTGGCGAATTCGATGTTCCAGTCGTAATCGGGCCGGAAATGCTTGGGAAACTTGACGTGATTTTTCACTTCCCAATAGTTTTGCGAGGCCAGCGTCACCACCGGGCTGATGCCGATGTAGGTTTCCAGGCCGTCCATGTGTTCGGCAAACAGTTCCACCAAGCGATGGTCGTAGAACGGTTGCGAAAAAAAGCCGTTAGCACCGGCATCGGCCTTGCGCTGAATATAATGGCATTCGTGTTGCAAGCCTTGCCGATGCGGGTCGAATCCGGCATAGATGTTCAACGCCGGAAAGCGCCGGCGTACCGCTCGAATCAAGTCAACCACGTCGGTATTGCAATAGCTGCGTTTCAAACCTTCCGGCGGGTCGCCGGTAACCAGCAAGACGTCGTCGAGTTGGTATTGCTCGATGACGCGATACAACTCGCCGCTTTCGATTTTAAAATCAATGGCCCGAAAATGCGGAATGAAACGGTACTTGTTCCGGTCGATGCGCGTCGCCAGTTCCCAACTGCGAATATCGAAACGCTGAATATCCGGCACGTTGATGATATTGATGCCGCTATCCAAGCTCTGCAAAAACGCATATTGCTTTTCAAAGGCGTCCAAGCTTCTGGGGACGATTTCAAAGGAAATGTTCATGGGCAATGTTTTGGTCAGGGATTTCACCGATGAGCTCAAGGTTCAGGCTTACATTCAGCTCAGAGCCATATCGCATTAAAACAACCCGCTGATGACGCCGTCATCGCTGATGTCGATGCGTTCGGCGGCAGGCACTTTGGGCAGACCCGGCATCGTCATCATGTCGCCGGCGATCGCAACGATGAAACCGGCGCCGTTGGCCAGCCGCACTTCGCTAATTTCGACAGTGTGGCCGCTCGGCGCGCCCTTGCTGTTGGGGTTGGTCGAGAATGACATATGGGTCTTGGCCATGCAGATCGGAAATTGGCCGTAATCGGCCTGCAAAGCCTTGATCTCGGCCACCACTTTCGGACTGGCGCTGACTTTCGCCGCGCCGTATAGCTTGGTGGCGATGGCTTCGATCTTGTTCCATAGCGGCAGTTCGCTGTCATAGACGTAGTTAAAGCCGGGTTCGCGGTTGTCGACGATGTTCAGCACTTCGCGTGCGAGGTCTTCGGCGCCGGCGCCCCCGTAAGCCCAGTGTTTGGCGATCACGCATTTGGCGCCCAAGGCTTCACATTGGCTTTTCAGCCATTGAATTTCGGCGTCGGTGTCGAAACTGAAATGGTTAATGCTGGCCACGCAAGGCAGACCATAGTGGTTTTGGATGTTGCTTAAGTGCCGTTCCAGGTTGGCGAAGCCTTTTTCCAGCGCAGCCAGGTTTTCCTGGTTCAGTTCGTCCTTACCGACGCCGCCGTGGAATTTCAGCGCCCGCACCGTGGCTACCACTACGACGGCCGACGGTTTCAAGCCGGACATGCGGCATTTGATGTCCAGAAACTTTTCCGCGCCCAAATCCGCGCCAAAGCCCGCTTCGGTCACTACATAATCAGCCAGTTTTAACGCGGTTTGTGTAGCGGTCACCGTGTTACAGCCGTGGGCAATGTTGGCAAATGGGCCGCCGTGAATGATGGCCAGATTGTTTTCCAGGGTTTGCACCAGATTCGGTTTGATCGCGTCTTTCAGGATGGCGGCCATCGCACCGTGAGCGTTGAGGTCGCTGGCGTAAACCGGCGTGACTTTGTCTGGTTTGTAGCCGATGACGATGCGGCCCAGACGTTCTTTCAAATCAGCGCGGCTGGTGGCTAGGCACAGAATCGCCATCACTTCCGACGCAACGACGATGTCGAAGCCGTCTTCTCGCAAATAGCCATTGGCTGGTCCGCCCTGGCCGACCACGATTTTGCGCAAAGCGCGGTCGTTCATGTCGATGACACGCTTCCATTGAATCCGGCGCGGGTCGATGTCCAGCTTGTTCCCGTGATTGATATGGTTGTCAATCAGTGCCGACAACAGGTTGTGCGCGACACCGATGGCATGAAAGTCGCCGGTGAAATGCAGATTGATGTCTTCCATCGGCACCACTTGTGCGTAACCGCCGCCGGCCGCGCCGCCCTTGACACCAAAGCAAGGCCCCAAAGACGGTTCGCGCAGGCAAATGATGGTTTTCTTAGCCAAACGGTTCAATGCGTCGCCCAGGCCGACCGTCGTCGTGGTTTTGCCTTCGCCGGCCGGGGTTGGCGAAACCGCCGTGACCAGAATCAATTTCCCGTCGGGTTTGTCGGCCAGACTGTTGACGTATTCCAACGATATTTTCGCTTTGTAATGGCCGTAAGGATCGAGGTGTTCGGCGGGAATGGCGAATTTCTCGGCGGCAAGATCAATGATACGGCGCATGTTGGCTTGTTGGGCAATTTCGATGTCTGACATGGATGTGTTCAAAAAGGTGAAATCGGGAGTTTGATTGGCATTTTTAAAAACCCGACCATCGGTCGGGGCGGTTAGGTAGCAGATCTGCCCAGCGTGGTACGCAAGGTTTTAGCGGCGGCCACCATCTGGGTCAGCGCCGGTATCACCTCATGCCACTGGCGGGTTTTCAGGCCGCAATCCGGGTTGACCCACAGTTGTTCGGCCGGAATACGTTCGGCGGCTTTGCACATTAACGCCACGATATGCTGCTCGCTCGGAATATTGGGCGAATGGATGTCGTACACGCCGGGACCGATGCCGTTCGGGTAGTTGAAATGCTCGAAGGCATCCAGTAACTCCATGTCGGAACGCGAGGTCTCGATGGTGATGGCGTCGGCGTCCATGTCGGCGATGGCGGCGATAATGTCGTTGAACTCGGAGTAACACATGTGAGTGTGTATCTGCGTCTCGTCGGCCACGCCGCCCGTCGTGATACGGAACGATTCCACCGCCCAATCCAGATACGCCTGCCATTGCGATTGGCGTAACGGCAAACCTTCGCGTAGGGCGGCTTCGTCGATTTGAATCACGCCGATACCGGCTTTTTCCAAATCCAGCACTTCCGCGCGGATGGCCAAGGCCAATTGTTTGCAGGTGACCGAACGCGGCTGGTCGTCGCGCACGAATGACCAGTTCAAAATGGTCACAGGACCGGTCAACATGCCTTTCATCGGTTTGTCGGTCAGGGATTGGGCGTAGCCGATCCATTCGACGGTCATCGGGCGCGGGCGGCTGATGTCGCCGAACAGGATAGGCGGTTTAACGCAACGCGAACCGTAAGACTGCACCCAACCGGCTTGGCTGAAGGCGTAGCCGTCTAGCTGTTCGCCGAAATATTCCACCATGTCGTTGCGTTCGGCTTCGCCATGCACGAACACGTCCAAACCGAGCGCTTCCTGTTCACGCACGCAACGCGAAATTTCGCCGCGCATCGCGTCTTTGTAGCTGGCTTCGTCCAGTTTGCCGGACTTGAACTGGCTGCGGGCCAGGCGGATTTCCGACGTTTGCGGGAAAGAACCGATAGTGGTGGTGGGAAACTTGGGCAGTTTCAGTAACGCGGCCTGCTTGAGTGCGCGTTCGGCATACGAGCTTTTGCGCCGGGCCAGTTGCGGGGTGATGTCGGCCAGAGCCGCCTTGACCGCCGGATTGTTGACACGCGCCGAATTGCGGCGGGCTTCGATGGCGGCGCGGTTGGCGTCCAGTTCGGCTTTGACCGCATCACGCCCTTGGTTCAGCGCGGTGGCCAGCACGCGCAGTTCGCCGAGCTTCTGTTTGGCAAAGGCCAGCCAGGATTTGATTTCGGCGTCAAGTTTCTGCTCGTTGTCCAGATCGACCGGCACATGCAGCAGCGAGCAGGACGGTGCCAGCCACAGGCGTTCGCCCAGTAGTTGAGCAATCGGTTCCAGACTATCCAGCACCGCGTTGAGGTCGGTTTTCCAGATGTTGCGGCCATTGATGACGCCGAGCGATAACACTTTGTCCGCAGGCCACTGCGCGATCAGCGCTTCGACATCATCGCGGCCGTTGATGGCGTCGACATGCAGGCCGGCCACCGGCAGATTGGCGGCGAGACCCAGGTTTTCCGCCAGTTGGCCGAAATAGGTCGCCAGCAACAGTTTTACTTGGCAGTCGCTTAAGTGCTGGTAGGCCGTATGGAAGGCGTTTTGCCAAACAGCATCGAGTTCGGTGACCAGAATCGGTTCGTCGATCTGCACCCATTCAACGCCTGCATTCGCCAGCGCTTCCAGCAATTCCGCGTAAACCGGCAGCAGTTTAGGCAACAGCGCGAGCTTGTAGGAATCGTCCTTGGCCTTGCCTAACCACAAATAGGTGACCGGGCCGATGATCACCGGCTTGGCGGCGATGCCTTGGGCCTTGGCTTCCGCCAGTTGTTCCAGCAGGCGGGACGCATCCAGCTTGAATTCGGTGGCGGCGGTGAACTCGGGCACAATGTAATGGTAGTTGGTGTCGAACCACTTGGTCATTTCACCGGCAGCCACCCCACTACAACACGCCGCCGCTTCGGGCGCGGATTGCGCCGAACGGCCGCGGGCGACGCGGAAGTAGTTGTCCAGCGCATCGCCATGAAAGTCCCGCACCCGCTCGGGCAGATTACCCAGCGTGAAGCTCATGTCCAGCACCTGATCGTAGAAAGCGAAGTCGCCTACCGGTACCCAATCCAGTCCGGATTGCGCCTGCCAATGACGCCGGCGTAACTGCTTACCGAACGTCTCGAGTTCGTTACGCGAGGACTCGCCGTTCCAGTACGACTCTAAAGCAAATTTCAGCTCGCGCTTCGCGCCGATACGGGGGAAGCCTAAATTGTGAATTTTTGTCATGAATAACTACCGTCTGTTGAATGTTTGACACATAAAACATTGTAAACAGACAAACGAATGACGATAATCGATAATTCCTCATCAACTCATGAGAGATATTCATCAATATGGAATTGATCCACCTGCGCATCCTGCTGGCGTTAAAACGCCACGGCACCCTCAGCGCCGCCGCCGAAACCCTGCATCTGACCCAATCGGCGCTGTCGCATCAAATCAAAAACCTGGAACAACGCCTGGGCGTCACGCTGTGGTACAAGCAGGGCCGCTCGCTGGTATTGAGCCAGGCCGGGCGTTATTTGTCCGAGGTGGCCGAATCGGTGATCGCCACCGTCGATTCGGCGGAAAGCCATTTGGCGCAGTTGGCCAAAGGCAAGACCGGCAAATTGACGATAGGCATCGAATGCCATGCCTGCTATGAGTGGTTTCGCAACATTCTGCAACCCTATCTGCGCGCGTGGCCGGATTTGACCGTCGAAGTCACATCTCGCTACCGCTTCGAATCGTTCGAAGCCATCCGCCAATACAAGCTGGACGCCGTGCTGACCTCCGACCCGGTGGATAACGGCCTGCTCAGCTACCAGCCGCTGTTCGATTTCCAACTGGTGTTGATCGTGCCCGATAGCCATCCGCTGGCCGGCCGAGCGGAAATAACGCCGGCCGATCTGCGCGGCGAGACCGTGTTGACCTACCCGGTGGCCCGCGAGCGGCTGGACATGTTCCGCAAGGTGCTGCAACCGGCTGGCATCGAGCCCGCCGCCCATATTCAAGTCGAGGAAACCGACATCATGCTGCAACTGGCCGCCGCCGGCCGTGGCGTTTGCCTGCTGCCGGAATGGCTACTGGCCGACAAATCCGCCAAACTCGGTCTGACCGGCTTGCGTTTCGCCGGTCTACCCATAGCGAAGACCATGTATCTGGCTTGCCGACACGAGGATGCCGAGCTGGAGTATTTACGCTGGCTGGTGGAACATGCCGCTAAGGCGGTGGGTTGAGGCGAAGCGCATCGTTTAATCGATGCGCTTCGGAATTTGATGGGTCTGATTTATTTCTTTTCCATTTCGGCGATGGCGTTTTCCAAGTCGGTCACGCCTTCGCTAATGCTCCCGGCTTTGGCCGCTTTCAATGCAGCTTTAAGTTGTTTACCGGCACGCGGCAAGTGAATCGAGTAGCTCTTACTCGCTTCTTCTTGAACCTTGTAAGCATCGACAGCGGCAGTGACTTTTTCCAAAAATACCGCCGAATCATTGGCCTTACTCGCTTCAATTGCGTTTTGGGACAACGCGATCAAATTGGAAAAGTCCTCGTTCATCGCGGATCCCGCAGCGAAAACACTGAGTGAGAGAAAGAATAGAATAATTGCAGTTAGAAAATTTTTCGGTTTCATATCTTTTAATTTGACTCGGTAAGAAATTTCCCAGGCTACAAAAGAGCTTGATGCTTCGGTAAGTAGCGCTGAGGTTGCGGTAGGTACATTGTTTGCTGCATCGCTCCTCGTACCGTTGACAAATTAACAGGAGTACCTGAATTAAACCTGAAAACAATAAGGTTTTTTTGTTTGATTACACGTTTTAGCGACTTACTGGCGAATTTGTTTGCGGCAGTGGTTGTTCCAATGTTTTGGCGGCGTGTGCCTGGAAGTCGAGCTTTGCTTGAACGATCTATGAGAGCACAGTATGTAGTTAAATTAAATCAATAAAATCACTACATATAGTGATTCTGGCTTGACACAGTCACTATGCCTGCCTAAACTACCGACCCAAGACGGTTCCCCCCGAAGGGGATTAAAAGGGAATCCGGTCGGCGATTTTGCGTTTTTCGCATGATCGCCGGAAAGCCGGAGCTGCCCCCGCAACTGTAATCGGCGAGTTTAGGTTCACCCCGTGCCACTGGACGCGAGTCCGGGAAGGCCGAACCTAAGCGGCGACCCGAAAGCCAGGAGACCTGCCCTCGAAACTTTAATCAACCGGGAGCGGGGTGTCTCCGAGGACGATGGCATGCGATGCCGATTGGACGATCACTCAATCATGCGCCTGCCGTTGCTGCTTCATGTCCCCGCTCCCTTCGTGGAGAAACACATGGATACCGCCCCTCAACCCGCCAGCTTTTATCCCGACCCTGTCGAGCCCGTTAAACACGCCTCTTCGTATCCGACGGATAGCGGCTTGGAAGTCATTCGCCGCAATCGTGCCGTGGTCGCCTTTCAGCCGGAAAAAATCGCCATCGCCATCACCAAGGCCTTTCTGGCGGTTGAAGGCCAACACAGTGTGAATTCATCCGGAATCCGCGATCAGGTTGCGCAACTTACCGCCAGTGTGGTCGAGGCATTGACGCGACGTTTGCCGGGCGGCGGCACTGTACATATCGAAGATATTCAGGACCAAGTGGAACTGGCATTGATGCGTTCCGGGGCCCACGACGTGGCCCGCGCTTATGTACTCTATCGGGAAAAGCACGCCGAGCAGCGCGCGGCCCAGCAAGCAATCGACCATGCCACACCCGTTTTGCAGGTGGACGATCACGGCCAGCGCCGGTTGCTGGATAGCGCCGCGTTCATCGCGCTGTGCCGCGAGGTCTGTGCGGATTTGGTTGACGTCGACGCCGAGCGGGTCTGGAGCGAAACTCTGACCAATCTGTACGATGGGATGCCGTTGGAGGCGGTGCGTCAGGCCTTGGTGTTAGCGGCGCGCACCTTGATCGAAGCCGAACCGAACTACACCAAAGTCGCCGCGCGTTTGCTGTTGAGCAATCTGCGCCTGGAAGCGACCGGCTTGGCCTTGACGCAAGCCAACATGGGCGAACGTTACGCCGGCTGCTTTGCCGACTTCATCGCCGCCGGCGTCGCCGCCGAGTTACTCGACCCGCGTCTGGCCGAGTTCGATCTGGAAAGATTGGGTGGAGCACTGCTAGCTGAGCGCGATCTGCAATTCGATTATCTGGGCCTACAAACCCTGTACGACCGTTACTTTCTACATATCGAAGGCCGCCGCATCGAATTGCCGCAGTGCTTTTTCATGCGGGTGGCGATGGGACTGGCGTTGAACGAGGTCGACCGCGAAGCGCGCGCTATCGAATTTTACCGACTGCTATCGAGCTTCGACTTTATGTGTTCAACGCCGACCTTGTTCAACAGCGGCACCCGCCATTCCCAGCTGTCGTCGTGCTACCTGACCACGGTATCCGACGATCTCGACGGCATTTACCAAAGCATCAAGGAAAACGCGCTGTTGCAAAAATACGCCGGCGGCCTGGGCAACGACTGGACCCCGGTGCGGGCGCTAGGCAGCCGGATCAAAGGCACCAATGGCCACAGCCAGGGGGTAATTCCGTTTTTAAAGGTGGTCAACGACACCGCCGTCGCGGTCAACCAGGGCGGCAAGCGCAAGGGAGCGGTCTGTGCCTACCTGGAAAACTGGCATCTGGATTTTGAAGAATTTCTGGAACTGCGCAAAAACACCGGCGACGAGCGTCGCCGCACGCATGACATGAACACCGCCGCTTGGGTATCGGACCTGTTTATGCAACGGGTGCAAAGTAACGGCGACTGGACCTTGTTTTCGCCGGTGGACGTGCCGGAATTGCACAACCTTTACGGCGCGGCCTTCGCCGAGGCCTATCAAGCTTACGAAGCCAAGGCCGCGCGCGGGGAGATCAAGTTATGCAAGCGCATCGGCGCGGTGCAGCTATGGCGCAAGATGCTGACCATGCTGTTCGAAACCGGCCATCCGTGGATTACCTTCAAGGACGCCTGCAATCTGCGTTCGCCACAGCAGCATGCCGGGGTGATTCACAGTTCCAATCTGTGCACCGAAATCACGCTGAACACCTCTAACGATGAAACTGCGGTCTGCAATTTGGGCTCGGTGAATCTGGCCGCGCATCTGACCGAACACAACGGGGTTTGGCAATTGGACGCCGATAAATTGCAACGCACCATCGCTACCGCGATGCGTATGTTGGATAACGTCATTGACATCAATTTCTACGCCACGGTTAAAGCGCGCAACGCCAACCTGCGCCACCGCCCGGTCGGACTGGGCATGATGGGTTTCGCCGATTGCCTGCACCAATTGGGTATCGCTTATGCCAGCCGAGAAGCCTTGGAGTTTGCCGACTATTCGGCCGAATTGCTGTCTTACCACGCTTATCAAGCCTCGGCCGATCTGGCCGAGCAACGCGGCCGTTACGGCAGTTTTGCCGGCAGTTTGTGGCAGCAAGGCTTGTTGCCGCCGGATACCCTGGAACGCTTGGCGGAAACGCGCGGCGATCTGGGTGTGCCGACCGGCGGGCAGTTGGATTGGCAAGCGTTGCGCGAGCGCATTGCCCAAGTCGGCATGCGCAACTCCAATTGCGTGGCGATTGCGCCAACCGCGACCATTTCCAACATTGTCGGTGTGTCGGCGTCCATCGAGCCGGTCTATCAAAATTTATACGTCAAATCCAATCTGTCAGGCGAGTTCACCGTGGTCAACGCCGCACTGGTCCGCGAGTTGAAAGCGCTGGATTTATGGGATGCGGTGATGGTCGCCGATCTGAAATACTTCGACGGCTCGCTGGCCGCCATCGAGCGGGTGCCCGCCGGGATTAAAGCCCGCTATGCCACCGCCTTCGAAATCGAGCCGGAATGGTTGGTCGAAGCCGCCGCCCGCCGGCAGAAATGGATAGACCAGTCGCAATCGCTGAATCTGTATGTAGCCGCACCGACCGGCGGCAAACTGGACCAGTTGTACCGGTTGGCCTGGCAACGGGGCTTGAAGACCACCTATTACCTGCGCACCTTGGGTGCCACCTCGATGGAAAAAACCGGTGCCGACGAGACCGCACCCAAGGCCTGTTCGATTGCCGACCCGGATTGCGAGGCTTGCCAATGAAGACTACGTTAAGCTTTGACGATTGGGATACACCTGTTTCTTCGTCCGCAAGTATCGGGGCATCGATCAACTCGACCACACAGCCAGTGAGTCACAATGTAGACAGCCAAACCTATGTAGCCACGGGCTCGACAATGGCGGCCGTCGATCCTGAACAGAAACGGGTGGTCAACGGCCAAGCCGACATCAATCAACTGGCGCCGTTCAAATACCCGTGGGCTTGGTCGTTTTTCCTGAATGCCAACCGCAACCACTGGACGCCGCTGGAAATCTCGATGGCGCAGGACGTGCACGATTACCAACACAAATTGACGCCGGCCGAGCGCCATGTGTTCGAGAACGTGCTGGCTTACTTAACCACCTCGGATATTCTGGCGATGCGCAACATCGGCCTGGCGGTGATGGAGAAAATGAGCGCGCCGGAACTGCAAATCTACCAGGCCCGGCAAGTTTACGAGGAAGCGCTGCACACCTGGACTTACCAGCACTGCATCGAAACCCTGGGGATCGACCAACGTGAGATTTACAACCGTTATCGGGTGGTGCCGGAAATCCACGGCAAGATCGCCTTGGCCAACCGCCGCTTGCAGGGTGTGTTGCAATCCGGCAGGCCGTTGACCGATCGCGACGCGCTGCACGAATTCGCGATGGCCTATCTGTTCTTCGCCGCCGTGTTCGAGGGCTGCTGGTTTTACAACGGCTTCAGTCCGATATTCGCGTTGCAGCGGCGCGGTTTGATGAAAGGCGCGGCCGAGCAACTGCAATACATCATGCGTGACGAAGTGCTGCACTGCGCGTTCGGCATCCGCGTGGTGCGGCAACTGCTGGATGAAGAAAACCTGACGCTCGACCCGCAAGCGCTAAGGCAAATGTGGGACGAAGCCGAAGCCGCCGAAATGGCTTACGCCGGCTACATTCTGCGCGAGCCGATCTTGGGCTACAACGCCGGCTTGCACGTCGAGCAATTCCGCTACGTCGCCAACCGCCGCGCCCGCCAAGTCGGCCTCACTGAACCCTTCCCAGGCGCCGAAAACGTATTGCCGTGGCTGGACGAACAAGCCAATCTGCGCAAGGAGAAAAATTTTTTCGAAACGAGGGTGACGGAATATCAGACCGGTGGGGCGTTGGTTTGGTAATAGGTGGCGAGAGCAGCCGAAAATCGGCAAAACCGAGGCAGTCGCAGCTACCCTGAATCCGCTATTTCAAATAGCGAGTAATGCGTTTTTGCTTGCTGATTTTTCACTGGAGAACCCTCTTGTTCAGCAAATATTCTGATAGCAAACATGAAGCAAAACATTGTCCGCGTTGTCAGGAGCAATTCATTTGTAAGGCTAATCGCATTCATCGCTGCGATTGCTCGAACGTTTGTTTGTCCTTTGAAACGATTGAGTATGTCCGCCAACTTTACGACGAATGTTTGTGCCTGAATTGCTTGAAAGAGTTGGAAGCTATTGTAACGTCGCTAAAATGACTAAGAGTTGGCTGTTTCTACAGGGGCTTTGCAAATTGCTGTGAAGCCGGAGACGTGAACTCAAGTCCATGCATTTACGGAAAATAAGCATTAAAGTCAGCTTAGGTGCCAAAACCAGCCGCTCACAAACAATGTTTTTCATCTGTCTGAATGTCGCAAAGTGGCCGTTGGCTGACGATGGGTAACCTCAAAATTTGATGATTGCCAGCGGCTGCTT
>JAQTZQ010000103.1 GCA_028687645.1 Rhodocyclaceae bacterium | reverse complement strand
TCTTCCTGGCGCATGGTGTGATTGGCGCGCTCTTTGCCGACGAAAATACGGTTGGCGTCACGGCGCGTCAGGTCAACAATGGCCTTGGAAACCAGATTGTCGTAGACCACGACATCGGCCTTTTGCATCAGGCGCAAGGCGCGGAAGGTGAGCAAATCGGGATCGCCGGGGCCGGCACCAACGAGGTAAACCTCGCCTTGCAACACGTTGTCTTCATCATCCAGCATCTGCTTGAGCAGCGCTTCGGCACCCACTTCGTCGCCCGCCAGCACTTTTTCCGAAACCAAGCCGTCGAGGGCGTTTTCCCAGAAAATACGGCGCTTGGGCGGATTGGTCACGCGCTGCTTGACCAGTTCGCGGAAGCGCACCGCAAAGGCGCCGAGGCGGGCGTAATTTTGTGGCAGCACACTTTCCAGCTTGCTACGCATCATGCGCGTCAGCACCGGCGAACCGCCGCCGCTGGAGAAAGCGATCATTAGCGGTGAACGATCAAGGAAGGACGGCATGATGAAGCTGCACAATTCCGGGTCGTCAACGACGTTGACCGGCAGATTCTGCGCTTGCGCCAATTCGGAAATTTGCCGATTGACTTCGCGATCATTGGTGGCAGCCACGACCAGCATGACGCCTTCGAGATGCTCAGGTTCAAAGCGCGAAACGATGGCAGTCACATTTTTATGCGCCAGCAGTTCGCCATCAATTTCCGGCGCAACGACGCGCAAATGCGCGCCAGCCTCCAGCAAGACGCCAGCTTTGCGGCTGCCAACTTCGCCACCGCCGACCACCAAACACAGTTTGCCGGCAACTTTGTGAAATGCGGGTAAGTAGTCCATCAGCCCTGTACCGCCTTGAGAATGAGTGGCACCAAGCTCTCCAGCAGCTTGATCTTGCCGGCCAAGGCAAAAGCCTGGGCGCCCGGCGACATTTTTTGCCAGGTTTTGTTAATGATCGGAATCCATTTCTCTTCGTCGTATTCCGGGTGTTTGTCGGCAAAGGCTTGCAGGTAATGCTCAAGAAACACTAGGTCGCCGACGTCTTCCATCATTTGCGTTTCGGGATTCACTTTGAGCCCCTTTTTGCTGACGATGGTCATGACACGTTCGATCATTTCTTCGTCGTAACCCGCTTCACGCATCAAGTCGCCAGCAGTTTGGGCGTGGAATTTATACAGTTTGGTGCGCCATTGCAGGTAGCCCTGGCGATCCATCGGGAATTCGTTGCGCGCAATTTTCCAGCGCTGGATGTGCTGGGCCCGCACTGCCAACTGGACCGCCTCGCTCGCCTCCGGGGCAAAGCGGGCCTGCATTTCGCCCATGCGATGAGAGTAAAGCAATTCTTTCGGGCAGGCTTCACCCGCGTTCATTTCCTGATTCGGGTCTTCCCCGTTCGCTTTGTCGAAGGCTGCAATGGCAGCCTGGTAGCGCGCCTGAGTCATAAAGCTCTTTCATTCGGTAAAGTAGTTTCGATAGTTCGCTGCTTCATCTGACGCCGGACAAATGCCACAAAACGGGTCGCCCAATAACAACTGCCGATGGTGCGCAGGTGGGTGTAGGAGGCCAACAAATTATTGATGATCAACCCATCACGTTTTCCGGTGATGCCGCAACCGCGCTCGACATGGTACGCATACTTCATCCCCGGCGGCAGGTTCTCCAGACTCGAATAATGAAATTCATGGGCTTTTATGGTGTTGACCGTAATAGATGGCCGTGGCCACGGGTGCGCCTCGTCCTCTTGCAAATGAACATAACCGCGCCCGACCGGTTTGGCGTGCATGACGACATCACCGGGAATCGCCCCGACCATCTCGTAGGTTCGCCCCTCATAGGTGATGCTGCGCGACAAATACATCAAGCCGCCGCACTCGGCGTAGGCCGGCAGGCCATCAGCGAGCGCCTGCCGGATCTCGGCGCGCAAAACAGTGTTCGCCTCCAACTCGATGGCGCAGGCTTCCGGGAACCCGCCGCCGATATAGAGCCCATCGACATCCGGCAAATAGCTGTCGTTCAGTGCGTCGAAAGGCACCAGTATCGCGCCGGCGGCTTCAAGTGCATCCAGATCATCCGCGTAATAAAAGCCAAAAGCCCGGTCGCGAGCTATCCCGATGCGCACTCTTTCGCCCATCGGTAGCGGCGTAATGGTTGCGGTCAACGGCGCTTTCAGGGGCATTTTTTGCGAGAGCGCCAGCATCCTGTCGAGATCGACCTGATCGGCTATCGCCTCACCGATCTGCTTGATCTTGGCCGCTGCGGCAATCGATTCATTGCTCGGCATCAAGCCCAAATGGCGCTCGATAATGCTCAAGCGCTCGTCGTACTGAATCGCCCCAACCACCGGCACATCGGTGTAATGCTCAATCACCTCACGCAGCTTGGCTTCGTGGCGACTGCCGCCGAGCTTGTTGAGGATCACGCCGGCAATCTGGATATCCTTGTCGAAAGCCTGGTAGCCAAGGATCAGCGGTGCAATGCCGCGCGTCATCCCCCGTGCATCAATCACCAGAAACACCGGCAAGTCGAGGAGCTTGGCCAGTGCGGCATTGCTATTACTGCCATCCAGCGACAAGCCGTCGTAAAGCCCTTTATTGCCCTCGACCAGATCGAGCGCCGAGGAATTATTGGCGTAGGTGGCGACCACATCGCCCTCGTCCATCAAATACAAGTCGAGATTACGACAAGGCTCCCCGGCGGCGAGAGAAAGCCACATCGGGTCGATATAGTCGGGGCCTTTTTTGAACGGTTGAACAAGGTGCCCGCGCGCTTTAAAAGCAGCGCACAGGCCGATGCTCACCATCGTTTTGCCAGACGACTTATGAGCTGCCGATATCAGCATGCGGTTCATGGCAGCCTTTCAGGTAAATCAGTCGGTGATGTAGTGCTTGTCCTGCGGCATGAAATTCAACACGCGTACGCTGACTGTCGTGGTGATAAATGCAATCGCCAGCCCGGCGAAACCAAGCAGGAACTCATAAATTGACGGGCTGTACGCAGCAATCTGACCATCGCCAAAGCTACTCGTCGTGGCATAGCCAGGGAAGATGTTCAAGGGGAACGCCTGGCCGCCAATAATAAAGACGTAGAGCAGCGAGAAGGCGCCAAGCACCACCATCAATGAGGCGGCAAAGACACTACGCGTCTTGCCCAAACCCGGCCAGTAGATCAGCGCCAGCGGAATCAGGTTGCCGAGCACCACATAGCCCCACCAGAACAAATTAGGATAAATCCCGCCATCAACCAGGATGAAGCGCTCAAAGGCTTTTTGCTGGGCAAAGTAGAGATTGGTCATGTGATACATGGCCACCATGTAGAGCGATGCCAGAATGAAGACGCCCAACAAGTTCTTCTTGCGCGAGAGGATGGCCGTATCGAGTACCTTGTCGTTCCAGACGTAGAGCACCGTCTGTACCAAGTGGAAAACAGCGAGGCCCCAGGCGAACGACAGGACGATGAACATCGGCGGCAACAAGGCGGAACCATAAGCCTGGCGCGCCGTCAGGAAGGCGAAAATCAGGCCAGTACCGGTGGTCAAAATAAAGCGCCAAGCGAAGACCGCAAAACCGGCGGGCTTGGTGTAGGGGTTCATCCGGCGCTCCATCATGGTCCACAAATAAATCACCACCAAAGCGAACATGCCGGAATAGAGCACCACGTTCCAGGCAAAAACCGAGGTCAGATTGGTATTGGTCGCCGCCACAATGACGCGATCAGGACGCCCGAGATCCAGCATCAATACGGTCAAGCCCCCCGCCAGCATGGCAATGGAGAGCAAGCTCGCCAAGGGTGCGCGCGCCTTGTACAAGGCTTTGCCGAAAACCGAGCCGATGGACGCCACATTCAGCACACCAGAAGCCGCGACAATCATGAAAATAGCGAAAACGTGCGGCACGCCCCAAACGATCTGGTTGTTCATGCCGGAAATAACGTGCCCGTGCTCTTCCATCAGATGAACGGCATACAGGCCGGCCATGACAACCAAGCCGCCAACTGCCAGCAGCAGGTAATACAGACGGTTTTTGAAATACATCGGTGGATGGGCTTGCATTTATAACCCCTGATACCGTACGCCAGTGTTGAGACCGAGATCTGCCCGTACCTGAACCGAAGTCACAGCACGGATTTTTTTGGAAATCTCGCTATTTGGGTCATTCAAATCGCCAAAAAGAATGGCTTTATTGGTGCACGACTCGGCACACGCCGGCTGCAACCCGACATCAATGCGATGGACACACAGCGTGCAACTTTCGACACAACCCTTGCCGCGCGGCACATCCGGATTTTGGTCAGTTACCGGCTCATGGACAAAGGAGCGCGCCTTGTACGGACAAGCCATCATGCAATAGCGGCAGCCGATACAGCGGTGACGATCAACTAGGACAATACCGTCCTCGCGCTTGAACGAGGCGCCGGTCGGGCAAACATCAACACAAGGCGGGTGCTCGCAATGCTGGCACATCATCGGCAACGAAACCTGACGTCCGGTGCTGGCTTCTTTCAACTCAATCTTGCGTATCCACTGCACACTCGTTGCGCTAGCTACGCTCGGCAAGCCGTTTTCCTTGTTGCAGGCGGTCACACAATCATTGCAGCCCTCTTTGCACTGGGCGGTGTCGATCAACATGCCCCAACGCACCTTGTTGCTGACGGGCTGCGCCTTGCCATGGGCGATATCAAACAACAGAAAGCCCGGTGCGATTGAAAGCGCGGCAACACCCAGGGATGTTTTGAAGAAATTTCTGCGCCCGAGGTCGCGCACGAGATCGCTCTCACTCATTTTGCATTCCTCTGCAACCAGGCATTCTTGCGTTTGTCCGAGTGGCACTCGAAACAATCGATCTTGACCGCTTCGTAGCTATGGCAAGCCACGCAAAAACTATCCGCCCGTGCCGTCACGCTATGGTCTTTCGTGCTGGCATGGCATTCGATACAGTTTTTCAGACTATGCTTTTCTTCGCGAATGCCTTTATGCACCACCTCATCCCGCTGATGCTTGAGCACATGCATGTGATTTTTACGCATCCATTGCGTGTCTTCAACACATTGCCCGCCCTTGCCAATATCAATCTTGGGGAGCGCATCACCGCCGGCCCAGGCCAGCGGGATACACAAACAGAGCAGCAGGGATGCGAGCCGCTTCATCACTCACCCAAACCCATCTGGATATAGCCAGTCGGACAAACGTCAGCACAAATATGGCAGCCGATGCACTTGTTGTAATCGGTTGCGACGTAACGACCGGTGGTTGATTCACCCTTCTTGACACGGTAAACCGCCGTTTGCGGGCAATAAACCACACAGTTGTCGCACTCGAAACACATACCGCAGCTCATGCAGCGCTTGGCCTCCGCGATCGCCTGCTTTTCATCAAGAATGCCCAGACGATCCTGGAAGTTATCGAGCGCACTTTCCTTGTCCAGCGTCACCACAGCACGCAGGTTGCGATCAACTGCCGAAAAGTGACCAAGGAACAGCTTGTCGTGCGGGATCACATAACGATCGGAACGATCATCAAAGTTATGCACGGCGGCATTGGTGGTGTAGGTGCCGCGCAGCGGTTCGAGCATTTCCTTCGGCTCCAGCCCCTTCTCCGCCATTTTGCGGATCAGGTCAAACTGGTGCGCATCAATCTTCGGACGCTTGTCCAGATCGCGCCCTTGCAGGAAGTTGTGAATACCATCAGCGGCAATCGAGCCATGACCAATCGCCGTGGTCAGCAGGTGCGGACGAATCACGTCACCACCAGCAAATACCCCTGGCTGACCGGCAACGACGTAGTTGCGGTCGGTCGTTACGGCGCCTTTGCCATTGTTGAACTCTTCCAAACCAGAAAAATCAACGGCCTGACCAATTGCCGAAACGATCAGGTCAGCCTCGATATCCTCCTCGGTACCTTCCATCATCTTCATGTCCAGCTTGCCACCGACCAGTTTGGCTTCGCATTTTTGAACACGCAAGGCAGTCGCCCGGCCATTGGCATCACGCACCACACCGACTGGCACCAGGCTGCCACGGATATGAATCCCCTCGGCCAGCGCCTGCTCGATTTCGTGCTTGTTGGCCTGCATCTTGTCGATATTGAACACCGAAGTCAGCGTGACTTCAGCCCCTTCCTTGGCAGAAATGGTCGCCACATCATGGGCCAGATGACCGGCAATCGCAGCTTCTGCATCCGTTGGCTTGGCATTCTTAATGTGGCCCAGACGGCGAGCAACCGTCGCCACGTCGATCGAGGTATCACCGCCACCAACCACCACCACGCGCTTGCCCACATGCTGCAAACGACCATCGTTGAAGGCCTTGAGGAATGCCGTTGCGGTCACGACGTTCGGCGCATCACCATTTTCAATCGGCAGCGCCCTGCCCGCTTGTGCGCCCATACCTAAAAATACCGAGTCAAAATCCTTGCGGATCTGCTCTAGCGAAATGTCAGTACCAACGCGGGTCCGCATCTGGGTTTTAACGCCCAAATCGGTAATACGCTGAATTTCTGCATCCAGCACCTCACGCGGCGTGCGGAAGCCAGGAATACCATAGCGCATCATGCCGCCAAGGAACTCGTGCTCGTCGAAAATGGTGACGTCGTGGCCCTTCAGTGTCAGCTGATAGGCACAAGACAAACCTGCCGGTCCACCGCCAAGAATGGCTACTTTTTTGCCTGACGGTGCAACGTCGGGCTTTTTGAATTTCAAATTATTGGCAATCGCGTACTCGCCAAGAAAGTGCTCGACCGAATTGATACCAACGTGATCTTCAACTTCGTTGCGGTTACAGCCGGTCTCGCACGGCGCCGGGCAAACCCGACCCATGACTGACGGAAACGGGTTGGCTTCAGTCAGGCGACGCCAGGCATATTCCTGCCACGGCATGATCGGCTTGCCATCGGCACCCATCGGCGGCTTTTCGGTGCCGCGAACAATCGCCAGATAACCGCGAATATCCTCACCAGCCGGGCAACTGCCCTGACACGGCGGGGTCGACTGAATGTAAGTCGGGCACTTGTAAGTATTCGAGGCCTTGAAAATTTTCTCGTTCAGGCGACGAATCTTGCTGTCGCCGTCTTTGTAGCGACGAAAGTTGAGAGGTTCTTGGGTTTGTGTTGTTGCTGACATCGCTTGTCTCCAAATAGTTATTACTTATCGCCCAGGATGATCGCGTTGCTGACCAGTTGGTGTACGCCCCCAACCATTCGGCGATCAAAACCGTAAATGGGCATGACTTTGGTGAACTGCGCCTTACAGATGGCACAGATGGTGGCCATAAAATTGACGCCGTGTTCGTCCACAACTTGCTGCAAAACCTCCATACGCGGCAAAGCGCCCTTGACGCGTATATCCATTAAATCGTCGGTCAGCAAACCGCCCCCGCCGCCGCAGCAGAAGGTCTGCTCGCGCGTGGTTTCCGGCGCCATTTCGACAAAATTATTAGCCACTGCTTTAATGATGTTGCGTGGAATTTCAAACTGGCCGCCAGCAAAATCGCCCATCCGTGAGCCGCGCGCGACATTGCAGGAATCGTGGAAGGTGATGATGTGCTTGTCGTTTTTCGATTTATCGAATGACAGCGCGCCCTGACCGATCATGTCCCAGGTGAATTCGCAAATGTGCATCGGCTGCTTGTAGCGATGATCGAGTTGCTTTTGCAGCATTTGCGCAAAACGATCATTCTCGCTGGCACCATCACCGACACCGGTCAGCGTGTTCCAGAAACTGTAGGCTACGCGCCAGGCGTGGCCGCACTCGCCGACCACAATCCGTTTGACGCCAAGTTCGAGCGCCACCTCACGGATACGCATGGCAATCTTGCGCAACTGGTCGTAGTTGCCGATAAACATGCCGAAGTTACCCGCCTCGGAGGCCATGGACGACAGTGTCCAACTGGTTCCCGTGGCATGGAAGACCTTCGCGTAGCCGACCAGACTATCAATATGCGGCTCGGCAAAGAAATCAGCCGAGGGCGTAATCAGTAGAACTTCGGAGCCTTTGACGTCGATCGGGAAGCGCACATCAATCCCGGTTGCATCCTTGACGTCTTCTTCCAACCCCTCCAGCGTATCGAGCAAAGCCGGGCCAGGCAGGCCAAGGTTGTTACCGATGCGGTGCACCTTGCCGATAATCTCGTTGGAGTACTTCTGACCGTAGCCGATCGAATCAAGAATCTCGCGTGCCGCCATGGTGACTTCTGCGGTATCGATGCCGTAGGGGCAGAAAACGGAGCAGCGACGACATTCTGAACATTGATGGAAATAGCTGTACCACTCGTCCAGCACTTCACGCGTCAAGTCACGCGCCCCGACAAATCCGGGGAACAGCTTGCCAGCCATGGTGAAGTAGCGGCGATAGACGCTGCGCATCAAATCCTGACGCGCCACCGGCATATTTTTGGGGTCTTGCGTGCCAATAAAGTAATGGCATTTGTCGGAACATGCGCCGCAATGCACGCAGGCATCCATGTAAACCTTGAGGGAGCGATACTTGCCCAGCAATTCGCCCATCTTGGCGATTGCCTTGTCGTGCCAATCCTCGACCAATTCACCGGGGAAGCCAATCGCCGTATTGATTTTCTCGTTAGCGACAAAAGGCTTGAGCCCTTCCATCGCCCCAGGAATCAACGCTGGGATGATAGGAATAACGCGGTACGGAGGCGCTACGATATCAGCCATTATTTCTCCATCTCTGCTGCCCAGGGGGCGATGTGGCGCTTTTCACGCGGATTGTCGGCCTGATTGCGGGACGGCGAGAAGAATATCCCCGGGGCGTGCAGCAGCTTGCTGATCGGGAAGATCGCCATCAAAGCGGCGACAGAAATCAGGTGAAAATAAAGGACAAAATCACTGGGCAAGGTGTTGATGGAAAACCCCATTAAGCCCGTGAAGAAATTCTTGACGGCGACCACATCTGCGCGGGTCACAAAAGACATCAGCAAACCGGAGACACCAATGCCGATCAACAGAATAAGCATGGCGTGATCCGAAGGCGTGGAAATGTAGCGAATACGCTCAACAAACAGTCGGCGTGCCCACAAGCCGCACAAGCCAAGCACCATCGTGATTCCGGCGTACATGCCGAAAGGTTGAATCAGCACTACCCAGCCCCAAACCGGCTCGGTGAAGTAGCGCAGGTGGCGCATCAGCACCAAAGCCAAACTGGCATGAAACAACCAGCCCAAAGCCCAAATCCAGAGATTGGCCTTGAACAGGCTCTCAAAAAACACAACCTCCCTCGCCATCCTTAACACCACACCCGTTTGCGTCGTCGGTGCCGGCGTCGTCGGGATTTTTAAGGGGGCAGGTGTACGAGCGTAGATATTGATCCGGTAGAGCACCCCAACGACCAGGATCAGCGTCGCGAGATAAAACAGAATCGCAAACAGGGTATTGACCATGTTGATGCTCTACCGGGCGCTACTTAAACGCAGCCAGTCGGCTTCGGCAGACCGGCGATCTTGCAAGCCTGTTTGCCCGGGCCGTACGGATACAGCGCGTACAGATATTCGCTCGTACCTTTTTCAGGGCCAAGCTTTTTGCCGATGGCTTTGGTCAGCACGCGCACTGCCGGAGCAATTTGATATTCCTCGAAATACTCACGCAGGAAGTTGATAACTTCCCAGTGCTGCTCGGTCATGTCGATGCTTTCGGTCTTTGCGATGTAATTCGCAACATCCATATCCCACTCGCCCAGGTTAACCAGGTAACCCTCTTCATCGGTTTCGTAAGATTTGCCGCCGACTTCAATTGTAGCCATGTAGATTTCTCCTTGTATTGATCAGTATTACAGCCAGGATTGGCAGGTATTGTTGGTGGTTGTGAGGTCCACAAATCCACTGTAATCGACGGAAGTGACGCCAGCAACCAAACGGTCACCCATGCCTCGGGCATCAAGATCAGGCTGCAACACATAAACCTTGACCTTGCCCATTGCAGCCAGCAATTTCGGCTCAAAACCGTTGCCCGTTGTTGCCGCGTAAACCGCATCTTCGATGAGCAGCACATCCCCGGAGGTTGCTACATTCAAGCAACTTTCCAGCGAGCTATTTTCTAGCGGTGATTTATTGACGATATGTAGCACGGTGCTCTCCTCAAAAACTCAAGACGACGTCTTGCTCATCCATCAACGCCCCCATTTCCGCACCGGTCAGCACGGTTACAGGCACCAGCAGGTCGTCCTCAGTCAAGCCACGCGCCTCCATTGACTCTTTCATGACGTAAAGCTTCTCGACGTCGTAACCTTCAAGCGCCCGATAAGTTGGCGAGAAGTTCTTGATTTCAATGCCTTTGGTTTGCTGCCCCTTTTTCAGCTGAAACACACCATCGTCAAGGAAAACCAGAGAAACGTCCTGATCGAATGCGGCGGTGATCAGCACCACTTCCAAAGACTCCAGGGCATAGATCGTCCCGTAAGGCGCTTTGCGGTTCACGAACATGAATTTTTTGATCTCACTCATTTCGCTCTCCCTTAATCGCCAAAGGTGACCAGGCGGTCAGTTTTGGTACCGGCTTCAACGAGTTGCCCCAGACCGGAAATACGAAAGCCCTTGGCCAGGTTTTCATCCTTGATACCACGACGCAAAGCCGCTGCGACGCAGACCACCAGATCCACATTGTGCTCTTCCGCCAATTTGCTCCAGCGATTCACAATATGGCGGTCGTCCTGTGGCGGCTCGGTCAGCGCCGAGGAATTATTCACCCCGTCGTGATAGAAAAATACCCGCCACACTTCGTGACCCTTGGCGATCGCCGCCTTGGCAAACAAGTAAGCCGAATCGCTGCTTTGATGCTGATACGGCCCCTCGTTGACTACGATACCGAACTTCATTTCATGCCCCTCAAATCAGAAACGAATATGTGTTGAAGCGTTGAGCGTGGCGCGTGAACCGGTCCAGTCATCAATCAAATACTTGGTGAATGGCAGCCCGGTCTTTTCAAAGAAACGCGGCCAGCCAATACGATCGATCCAGTCCGCCATACGCTCCCACGGACGCCCGTCTTCTTTGTAAACCGTCAGGATGTTCTTGACGACTTCGGCGACTTCCGGCCAACGCGGGGCATTGTTCGGCAGGCCGGAGGCAACCATCTTCATGAAGGTCGGTTTGCCGCGCGCATTCGAGTTTTTGCCGCCAACCCAAATCGCCAGCTTGGAATATTCCGGGTCGTTAATCTGCATCGGCGGGCACGGTGGGTAGCAGGCACCGCAACACATACATTTGGACTCGTCAATTTCCAGTGAAGGTTTGCCGTTGACCATGGCCGGGCGAATTGCCGCCACCGGGCAGCGGGCCACAACCGTCGGTCGCTCGCAGACATTGGCGACCAGGTCATGATTGATGACCGGCGGCTTGGTGTGCTGAATAATGATGGCCAGATCGGCCTGACCGCCGCAATTGATTTCGCAGCAGGAAGTCGACAGGTGCACACGATTGGGCATCTCCTCGCGCTTGAATTCGTCGTACAACTCGTCCATCAGCGCCTTGACCACGCCAGACGCATCGGTACCGGGAATATCGCAATGCAGCCAACCCTGGGTGTGGGCAATCATCGAAACCGAGTTGCCAGTACCACCGACGGGGAAGCCATTGCGCTCCAGTTCGGCGATCAGCGGTGCAACTTTGGCCTCGTCGGAAACCATGAATTCAATGTTGGAACGAATCGTGAAGCGAACCCGACTCTCGCCAAAATTGTCAGCGATGGCGCACAGTTTGCGGATGGTGTGCACATCCATCTGGCGCTGCGTGCCAGCACGAACCGTCCACACTTCATCGCCACTGTGGGCAACGTGATGCAGAACCCCCGGACGTGGGCGGTCGTGATATTTCCAGTCACCGTAATTCTTGGCGAGTGTCGGATGCAGGTATTTCTTGTTATCAGGGACGCCAGTTTCTTTCGGGCGACGCATCTGTACAGGTGCATTCATCTCTTATCTCCTCAGGCTACTTGTTTTTTGGCGTTCAGTTTGGCAACTTCATCATCCCAACCATCGGTCCGGACATAAGGATTGGTACGTGGTGAACTCACCATCGCAGCATCCACATCAATCTCCATCGCCTCAAGGAAGGTCGCCAGACCGATACGCTCGATCATTTCGCCGGTACGCTCGTGCTCCAGCGCGTTCTCGGCAAAGAAATCGATGGTGCGGTGGGCGAAATCGACCAGTTTCTCGAAATCCTCGTCGGACTCCAGCTTCATGAACGGGATGATCACGGTGCCCATCAGGCCGCCGATCTTCAGGTGGCTCTTACCGCCGATCAGCACCGTAGCGCCTTTGTCTTTACCCGGTGCCAGCGCACCCGTCATGACATTGACGCAGTGCATACAGCGCACGCAATCCTTGTTGTCGATTTCCAGCGCCTGAACACCATCCAGTGCGACGGAAGAAATGTGCGCGTCCTGGCGGACATTCTTGACTTCCTTGATTTGCAGTGCCTTGCTCGGGCAACGCGCAACAACGTCGTTGATCAATTCATTCATGCCATGTTTGGCAAACCACTTCTTGCCTAACTCGTCGTCGGTGCGGATATTGTCGCGCCAAGTGCCGATAACCGACATGTCTGAACGCTGTATCGAGTTCATGCAGTCGTTCGGACAGCCAGAGAATTTGAACTTGAATTTGTAGGGCAACGAAGGACGATGGATGTCGTCGAGGAAAGTATTGATAACCGTACGATGCGCCTTGGCTTCGTCGTAGCAGGACTGCTCGCAACGGGCAGCGCCGACACAGGACATCGAGGTGCGCACGGCAGGACCAGCACCGCCGAGGTCGAAGCCCATTTCATTGAGATCGTCGAATGCCTTCTGGACATTCTCAGTCGTTGCGCCCTGGAACATGATGTCGCCAGACTGACCATGGAAGGCAATCAGGCCGGAACCGTGTTTTTCCCACAGGTCGCAGAACTGGCGCAGGGTATCGGTATCGTAGTGCATGCCAGCCGGCGGCATGATACGCAGAGTATGGAACTCGGCAGCATCCTTGTAGATCGGCTGACCAGCTTCGTCTTTAAGTTCGGTAAAACGCGGGATAACGCCGCCGCCATAACCGAAGACGCCAACCGTGCCGCCCTTCCAGTAACCTTTGCGGGTTTTGTAGGAGGTTTCCAGCTGACCAAGCAGGTCAACCATGTAGTCCTTATCCTTGGCCAGATCTTTGAGACCGGTTACAAAGCTTGGCCACGGCCCTTTCTCGAGCTCGTCGAGGTTAGGTGTGTCATGCATCTTCTTCGCCATAATGTCTTCCTTTCAGTGGGATGAGAGAACACCACACCCATAACTCGTTTACCCCCCGGAATAAGCCG
>JAQTZQ010000287.1 GCA_028687645.1 Rhodocyclaceae bacterium | reverse complement strand
GCGGAAAGCACTGAGCCAGAACAGGCTGCCGATATTCGCCTCAATCTGGAAATTTCGCTGGCCGAGGCCTGGGTGGGTTGCCACAAAACCGTGCACTACTCGCGCGGCAAGGATTGCCCGACCTGCGCCGGGAGTGGCGAGCATGGCATGACGCGCACGCGTTTTTGCGCGGCGTGCCATGGGAGCGGGCGAGTTCGCGATAAAAAACACGGTTTGGTCAGTTGTTCCGAGTGCGCCGGGCGCGGCTTCTTCAGCGAGCGTATTTGCCCGGATTGCGGCGGTAGTGGGCGGGAGTTCGCCGATGTCAGCCTGAAAATCAAAGTGCCGCCGGGGATGTTGCCCGGCGATGATCTGCGCTTGGCCGGGCAGGGCGAGCCGGGCGGCAAGCACGTCAAGGCGGGCGATTTGTTTTTGACTATCGTCATTCATGCACACCCGGTATTGATCTTGCGTGGTCGTGACATTTGCCTGGACATGCCGGTTAATGCTTTTGCGCTGATGGCCGGTAGTGAGATTGAAATTCCCTTGCCGCTGGGCAATACGCATATCCAGCTTGAACCCGGAACGGCGCAGGTGCGCGAGTTGCGTCTGGCCAAAAAGGGTTACCCCGGGCGTGGTAAAGCGAAGGCCGGTGATCTCATCATTACGCTGCGTCCGGTATTTCCGTCAAAACTGAGTGCCAAGCAGCGCAAGTCACTACAGCAACTGGTCAAGGAGTTTGAGGGTGATGATGCTTTGCCCGAAGTGGCCGCCTGGTGGCGTGATCTCAGGGCTGAGGATTAGGCTGGAAGCTGAAACGACGGGCAAGGTCGTTTTGATTAATGCCTTGCACCGGCAGGCCGCGCCAGGTGATGTTGGCGAGTGTTTCGCCGGCCATAATTTTTAGCCAATTTTCCTCGTTGACCGTAACACTTTCGTTTTGCCGGCATTCTTCGAGAAACGCGGGTAAATCGCGGTCATCGAGCAGGCCGATACCGAGTTCTGTGCTGATTAGTGCGCTGCCTTCCTGATCGAGGAAGCAGGCGCTGATGTTTCCACTGGCTAGTCCGGTATGCGACTGCAAACCTTCAGCGCTAAAACGGAAAATCCACGGGGTGTAGGCAAGTTTGACAAAAACCCGTTGCGGACCATTTTGTAAAAACCAGCAGCCTGAGTCGTCACAACCGTACTGCCGGTTGATGAAGTTGATCAGGCCGCTGTGTGTGACGCGCTCTCCCTGCAATCGCCAGTCGCCCCGCCGGTCGAGCGACAACCAGTCGTAACAGGCGGGGACGTTGGGCCACTTGGCGATGGCAGAGAGATCAACCATCAGTCGGCGTAAGCTTCCATCGGCGGGCAGGCGCAGTTCAGGTTGCGGTCGCCATACACATCGTCGATGCGATTGATGCTCGGCCAGAACTTGTTGGCCGCTACCCAGGGCAGCGGGAAAACGGCTTGCTGACGGCTGTATGGACGGTTCCACTCAGCATCGATGACGTCCGCCTGCGAATGCGGGGCATTCTTGAGCTGATTGTTATCGGCCGGCAGCGTGCCATTTTCGATCTGACGGATTTCTTCGCGAATGCTGGTCATCGCTTCAATGAAACGGTCCAATTCAGCCTTCGATTCCGATTCGGTCGGTTCAACCATGATCGTGCCGGCGACCGGGAAACTGACCGTCGGGGCATGGAAACCATAGTCCATCAGGCGCTTGGCAATGTCGGTTTCGCTGATGCCGGTGACCGCCTTGAGCGGGCGGATATCGAGAATGCACTCGTGCGCAACGCGACCGTTGGTGCCGAAGTAGAGCACCGGGTAGTGATCGTTGAGCTTCTTGGCGACGTAGTTGGCGTTGAGAATGGCAACTTGCGTCGCCTTCTTGACGCCGGCGCCGCCCAGCATGGCGAGGTACATCCAGGAAATGGTCAGGATCGAAGCAGAACCAAACGGCGCGGCAGAAACCGCACCTTGGCCGGCATTCAAGCGATCCGCTGCGCCGGTGGCGGCAACGGCGTGGTCAGCCATGAACGGTGCCAGATGCGCCTTGAGACCAATCGGCCCCATGCCCGGTCCGCCGCCACCGTGCGGGATGGCGAAGGTTTTGTGCAGGTTCATGTGGCTGACATCGGCGCCGATGAAGCCGGGCGAGGTCAGGCCGACCTGGGCGTTGAGGTTGGCGCCGTCCATGTACACCTGGCCGCCGTTGGCATGGACGATGGCGCAGATGTCCTTGACCGCTTCCTCAAAAACACCGTGCGTGGAGGGGTAGGTGATCATCAGGCAGGCCAGGTTGGCAGCGTGCAATTTGGCCTTGTTTTCCAGGTCGACCGTATCAACGTTGCCGTTTTCGTCGCAATCGACGACGACCACCTGCATGTTGGCCATCTGCGCCGTTGCCGGGTTGGTGCCGTGCGCCGATTTCGGGATCAGGCAGACGTTGCGGTGCGCTTCGCCACGGCTGGCGTGGTAGCGGGCGATGGCGACCATGCCAGCATATTCGCCCTGCGCCCCGGAGTTCGGCTGCATGCAAATGGCGTCGAAGCCGGTGACGGTCTTCAGCCATTCGGTCAGGCCGGCGATCATTTCCAGATAGCCAACCGCCTGGTCGCGCGGGGCGAATGGATGCAGGCCGCCAAATTCCGGCCAGGTGACCGGGATCATTTCGCTGGTCGCGTTCAGCTTCATGGTGCAGGAGCCGAGCGAGATCATCGAGTGGTCGAGCGCCAGATCCTTGTTTTGCAGCGACTTCAGGTAGCGCAGCATCTCGTGTTCGGTGTGATGCGTATTGAACACCGGGTGGCTGAGGATGGCGTCGTTACGTAATAGGCCGGCGAGTGGGCTGTTGGCCATCGCTTGGGCATCAAGCGCGGCGAGGTCAGCTGCCTGGCCGGTGAGCGCCTGCAGCAGGGTAGCGACATCGGCAGTCGTCGTCGTTTCATCGAACGAAATGCCTTGCAGGCCATTGCCGAGTGGGCGGAAATTGTAGCCGGCGACGGTCTTGTCGGTCTTGATTTGCACGGTGTCGAAGAATGTTACGGTCGACACGGAAATTCCAGCATTTTTTAGACCTTCAACCAGCATGCCGGTTAGTCGGTGAATCCGGCTGGCGATGGTCTTCAAGCCTTGCGGGCCGTGATAAACAGCGTACATGCCGGCCATGTTGGCCAACAGCACTTGTGAGGTACAGATGTTGGAGTTGGCTTTCTCGCGGCGGATGTGCTGCTCGCGCGTTTGCAACGCCATGCGGTAGGCGGTCTTGCCGCGTACATCCTTGGAGATGCCGATGATGCG
>JAQTZQ010000102.1 GCA_028687645.1 Rhodocyclaceae bacterium | reverse complement strand
CAAGGGTGCCGTTGAGTACGGCCTCAACCACTTTGGGGTGCTTTTTTAGCAGATAGGTCTTGAGTGCCGTCTCCGGGTTGATGCCGGCATCGTTCAACATTCGGCGCGGAATCAGGTATCCGGAGGTGGATTGCTTGTCAGTCATGCCAAAACTCAAGCCGCGTAAATCGCTAAGCTGCTGATAAGGCCGCTCCTGACGGGTGAAAAAAATGCTGAAGTAATGATCGTCAGGGGTCATTGCCGTCACCAGATAACGCAAATTGGGCGAGCGGGCAGTCGCTTCGACATAACTTGCCGCCCCAAATTTGCCCAATTCCGCCGCCTTGTTGAGCAGGCGTTCATGCACCTCGTTGTAGTCCCGGGCGATATCGAGTTGCACTGGGCGATTGAGCTTGCGTTCAAGCAAGCGCAAGGTTGGTGCGTATATTTTTTGCAGGACATCCGGTTCGCGCCACGGCACGGTCACCAAGCGCAGGGGCGGTTCGGCGGCGGCCAGCCAGGGGGATGCCAGGCAGCCAAGGAGTAGGGCTGCAGCGTATCGGCGCCAGTTATTCATGATGTCGCGCCGGTTTGTTTGTTACTGCCCAATGACTGATCGAGCCAGGCGGGGAGGGCGCTGGCCGGCATTGGGTAGCCAAAATAATAGCCTTGCCCTTCTTCGCAACCGAGTTCCTGCAGGGCGCTTGCCTGCCAGGCGTGCTCAATGCCTTCCGCGATGGTGGTCATGCCGATCTGTCTGGCGAGCTGGATGATCAGCGCGGCAATACGACCGCCATCCTTGCCCTGTTCGAGCGAGGCGACAAAGGAGCGGTCGATTTTGAGACGGTCGGCCTGCAGCTTTTCAAGATAGGAAAGGGAGGAATAGCCGGTGCCAAAGTCGTCGATGGCGATGGCGACACCGAGGGCGCGCAGGCGCGCCAGAAGCTGGCCAACGGAATTTGCTTCCATCATGGCTACCGACTCGGTAATTTCAAGTTCCAGCCAGCGCGCTTCAATACCGGAGGCAACAAGCGCCTGCTCAACGTGCTGGATGAAGTTGGGGTCGCGAAACTGCACCACCGAAACGTTCACCGCCATGCGCAGATTTTGATAACCGGCGTCATGTAACTGGCGCAGGGTGAGTAGCGAACTGCGCAGAATCCAGTTACCCAGCGCGACAATCATCCCCGAGTTTTCAGCCAGGGGAATGAAGCGGTCGGGCGGAATCATCATCCCGTCCTCACCGCGCCAGCGCATCAATGCCTCAAAGCCGATCGCGCGTCCGCTGGCCAGATCAATTTGTGGCTGAAACATCGGGAAAAGACGTTCGGCATCAAAGGCGCTCTTGAGCAGGTGCAGCAGCCGGGTGCGCTCGCGCGCCTCGGTGCCGACTGTAGTTGAAAACGTCGCATCGCTATTTACTCCGCTGCGCTTTGCAGCCTTGAGCGCAATCGCCGCGTCTTTGAGTGCCGAGTTGCCATCCAGCGCGGTGTCGCAAAGGCGGACGTAGCCGATACTGACATTGAGATTGTGCTCAACCTCGTGAATGGTCAGTGGGTGACTGAAAGCCGGGCGGACAAACTCGGGAATGATGGATTCGCTGAGGCCAAGCAGGCCAAAGGCATCACCGGACAATTTGCACACCAGGGTGCGCTCGCCAAAGTACTCGATCAAACGGTGGGCCAGTGCAATCAGCATGGCGTCGCCGTGCGCATGGCCGAAGGCATTGTTCATTTCGGCAAACTGGTCGATGTCGATCAGGGCGATGCTATGCGTAGGTTTGCCGCCTAGCTCGATGCAATCGTCAATGGCTTCGATAAAAGAGGCGCGATTGGGGAGCTGCACCAGCGTGTCCATGAAAGCCAGTTGGTGCAGACGTTCGACCAATTTGATGTTTTGTGCGCAGAGCGCGGCATTGTTGCAGAACACTTCGAGCAGGTCGCGCTCCGGCTGTTGCGGTGCCTGTGCGGCCTCAATAAAAATGGCAAAGGTACTGTCGTCCTGGCTGGGCAGGTAGAGCGCTATGAATCCATCGCCGAAAATATTCTCGCGCTGGGTCAGGCAGCGGCGGAGGCTGGAGGTGACGCGGGTATCGGCAATTTCGCCAAGCTGACGCTGGATAAAGGGCGCAAAGCGACCGGCGGCGCCAATGACCAGAAAGGCTTCTTCACCCTCGTCGCCGGCCACATTTTCATGAACGCAGACCAGGCCATCGCTGGCCACGCCAATCAAGGCGGCAAGCTGGGTGATGACCCCGGAGGCAAAGTTACGCAGCCCCTGTTCGCCCATCAGTTCACTGCCGGCCTGAACGATCAGCTCCAGGCCGCGACGACTGGCCTCCAACCGGCAAATCTGATCGTAGGCACGGATGGCCGCAGTCAGGCTGGTGTATAGCCGGGTGTGGGAAAGCTCGCTTTTGGTCTTGTAATCGTTGATATCGTATTCGCGAATGGCTGAAATTTCGGGCGCATAACCAGGTTGACCGGTACGCAGGATGATCCGGCTGCTGCTGTTGCCCAATTCGTCGCGAATGGTGCGTACCAGTCTGAGGCCGGCATCCTCACTTTCCATCACGACATCAAGCAAAATGACGGCAATATCGCTTTCCCGGCTCAGGATGCTTCGTGCTTCGATGGCGCTGTAGGCATGCACAAAGCTGAGTGCTCGTTCGAGAATCTGGTTGCCGGCAAGGCCGAAGACCGTCGCGCTATGCACGTCTGCGTCATCGTCAACAATCAGGATGCGCCAGGGCGCAGCAGAAGTTTTCGCGATTGAGTGCGCGCCATCGGGCGTAAGAACGGGGTTGTCGTCATCAATGAAACTGACCAGCGCATCGTTGTCTTGCATGGTGTTCTCCAGGCCGCTACTTCGGCGATTCTTCAAAAAATGAAATCCACACCGACACTGATCAGACGTTCGCGAGGCGGGTGCTGATCGTTATAGTCAGGTGCGTGATTGTTGTAAGGGCCGGCACCCCAGGTGTTGTCGGCGGCACGGATGAAATCGATTTGCGAGCGCAAGATCACCGTCGGCGTCAGCGCAACATTGAGGCCCAAGGTCAGGGTGATGTTTTTGCGTTCCTGACTGGCATAAATTTCGTCAATGATCGCTGTGGCCAGGGGGTTTCTGCTGCTGACCGAGGCGCCGTCGGTGACGCGCCGGGCAATGCCGGCATAGGGCATGGTTTGGCCAAAACGGTAGCCGGCCAGGACATAGGCGCCGCTGGCATCGGCAAAGGCGCTGACTGACCGGCGCTGGGCCCATTCCGCCATCAACAGCCAGTCATCACTGTCGTAGGCGAGGCCCAGGGTCCAGGTTTGCAGGGCAACATCCTGAATCGCCAATTGCGCGCCGCTTGCCGGGTCAATACGGGTAACCATGTCGATAGCCGGTTGCAGTGCAGCCGGGGCGTAGCTCAACTGGCGGGTGCCGTAGCTGGCCTTGGCTTGCCAGTTGCCCCCCTGCCAACGCGCTACCAGGCGCTGCGTTTGACGGATATCAACGGCTTCGAGGCCGGCTTCGTTGCTGCGCGCCACGCTGAAATCGCCACGCCCAAGGCTCAGACTGAGGTCGAGATGGCCGTTGCCGATGGCCTGACGCCAGTTGGCATCGAGTCCGTCTTCATAAATCAGTGGAATCAGCCCGTACACCTCGGGGGGCGGGCGAACCCAGGGGTTGGGCAGATTGGCCAGACGATATTCAGAGGCCAGAAAGCTGTTGTCCTGCGTCCGTCCGAGACGCAGTGAGAAATTTTCAACGGGATGCCAGCGCAGGTGGGCGAGCGATACTTCAGGTTTAAAGTCACGTCCTGGGCGGCGCTGGATAATGCCTTGCAGGGTAAATTGCAGGTGCTTGCCCAATTCGATATCCGCCTGCCCACCCAGTCGTGAATCCAGCCCAAAGTCGATGGTCTTGCTGCGCCCCGGGCCAATCGGCTGCGTATTGGTCGAAAAATCCGCCGTTTCGTTACTGAACCACGCGGCACCCAGTGTCCCGAAGCCAGAGAGCATCAGGCGCTCGTCGGCCTTGGCGGCCAGCGCGGGAACAAGCAGGGTGAGGATCAATAAATAGCGCCGGATCATTGCAGTCTGAGCAACACCTTGGCGTCACGGGGGATGGCGCTCGCGTAAACGTAGGTCACCGCAGCACTGTCCCGATGGATACGGTCAACGGCAATATTGAGGGCAATTTTTGGCGGTGGGCGACCCTGCCCGGAAAAAACCAGGCGCGCCCAGTAGGCTTTGAGACGGGTCAGCGACATGTCGGCGACAGCGTCGTAAAAATGTGCCTGCAACTGCTCATCGCTAATATCGATGGGGTTCAGGCTTTGCCCATCGAGCGACTGGCGCTTGCCAAGAAAAAGGTCGGCGGCCTCCTGGCGATTCAGTTCGCGTTGCGGCGAATCGCGGTGGGTGATCAACGCAATCTGCTCGGCCTGCACCGGTGCCCCCAGTGACAGCAGCGTGCAAACAAAGAGCCGGCTGAGCAGGTGCTTCATGCGCTCACCTTGACGTCCGGCGGCGAGAGGGGGAGGGTGATGTAAAAACAGGTGCCGCCGCCGATTTGTGACGAGACACTGATCGAGCCGTGGAGGACAGTTTCAATCAGGGTGTGCACAATATTCAGCCCGAGGCCACTCCCGCCGCGCCCCAGCCGGGTAGTGAAAAAGGGATCAAAGATGCGGCCCAGGGAGGTGGCGGGAATGCCGCAGCCGTCGTCACAAAAATCGATATGGGCCAGCTCACCTTGCTGACGGGTGATGATCGTCATCAGGCCTTGGCCATATTCGTCAAAGGCGTGCATGACTGCGTTATTGACCAGGTTGGTAATGATTTGTCCGAGCGGCCCGGGGTAGCTATTCATCGCAACCCCCCCGGCAGCCAGGTGTTCAATCCGGAAGGCTGTCTTTTTAAGCGTTGGGCGCAGGGTGGTGATGACTTCACCGATCACTTCGTCAAGATCAAAATTTCGCCGCTGGGCACTGGTTTGGTCGACGGCGACATGTTTGAAACTGGTCACCAGTTCAGCCGCCCGCCCAAGGTTGCGGACAATCAGATCGCTGGCAAAAGCCTCGGCTTGCAGGTGCTCTTCCAGGGTCGTGCGGCGCAAACCTTGAGCGTAGGCAGTGGAAAAATCCTTGACCTTTTCTTGCAGCGTGCTGGCGACCGTCAAGGCATTGCCGATCGGTGTGTTCAGCTCGTGCGCAATGCCGGCGACCAGTGCCCCGAGGCTGGCGAGTTTTTCCGAGCGCACCAGGGAGTCGCGGGTTTCGTTGAGGTGGATGATGGTTTCCTGCAGCGAATGATTGCTGGCTTCGAGATCGGCGGTGCGTTCGGCGACGCGCATTTCCAGGCTTTGATTGAGTTCGATGATCTCGGAAATACGCAACTGGATCGAGCGCGCCATCAAATTGAAGTGGCTGGCCAGCAAGGTGATTTCATCACGCCCACCGACGTCCACCTTGTGGCTGTAATCGCCAAAGGCGACGGTTTCAGCTGCTGAGACCAGCTTCTGGATGCGGCGGGTGAGATTGAGCCCCAACATGAGCAACAGCAAGGCGCCGACAAACAAGCCAATACCGATCATCCAGCTGCCGTCGATACTGATTTTATGTGCAGCCTCCAGCAGCACGCGAGAAGACAAACCGTATTGCAAAAAGCCGATTTCATTATTGGCCAGCAACAGGGGCTGACGCACATGCACCACGCCACGCTCGACAGCATCATTGATATCTGCCGGTTGATCGGGCGCCGGGAGCGCCTCGCCGACCTGCCCGACCTGCAATTGGGCGATGCCGTCTTCGCGAATGACGGCGATGTAAGTCAGGCCAATGTTTTGATTGTCATGAAGCAGTTCCGACAGGAAAACGCCGAGAACGCCGAGGTTGCCGTTTGTGGCGTAGGGCGAAATCGCAATATTGAGGATTTGCGATGTCTGGCGCATGCTGCTTTGCAGGTTTTCATGCAACGCATTGCGGATCACCCGGTTACTGTTGTAAGCCACGCTGCCGCCAAGGAGTGCCAGCAAAATCAGAGGCAGCGCCAGTAAGCGAAAGCGTAGTGAGGAGAGCGCCTTGCCCCATAATTTTGTCATTGTTTTGTACTCAGCTGCTGGCCAGCAACTGAGCCTGATAAATCTGGTGAATATCGTTACGCAAACCATTTGGCCAGAATGTTGCGGTCGACAGCAAAATCAGGCCAAAAATTGCCCTCGAACCGACCATCAAAAGCAAGCGGCTGCGGATCGAGAGCCGGTTGATATTCATTGAAATTCCTGTTGCAACAATGTGACAGCAAAGTTTAAGGGGTCACTGTTGCGCCGATATTTCAGGTCGGCTGGAGGTGGACAACGAGGTTTGCCTCGTAGCCATGCCAGCGTAGCGGGATGGCATAGGGCGTGTTGTGGGCGGTCGGCTCGTAGGTGGTCAGCGAGTAGTCGAGCAATTGCGGCGGGCTGATGCCGAGGCCTTCGCCGAAGTGACGGCGGGCACGCCCGGAGAGCGTATTGGCGATTTCGCCGACAATATCGCCATGGCGCTCGTCGCTAAAGACGGATTCGCCCATTTTCAGCAAAACGTGCGACAACAGGCCGCGTGGTGCAGAAAAACAGACACTGCCCTGATATTCGCCGGAGATTTCGATCAGGCCGTTAAAGTCGTTCCACAGCACCGGCCCGCCGGTGTTCAGCAGGTAGGCCGAACGGATGGCCGCCGGCTCGCCGGTGCTGGCCAGGAAATAGTGGGTGAGGGCTTCGGTGAAGATCTCAATATCTTGCGGCTGGAGTTGGGTATACATGTTTAGCCAATCAATTCAAGCAGGGAGTCGAGTAATTCGGTGTCGGTGAATGGCTTGTGGAGAAAGCCATGGGCGCCTTTGCGAATGGCTCGCAGCGCAGTGGCTTTGTCCGACAGGGCTGAGACGACGAGAATCTGGGCATCGGGCAGAAAGTCGGCAAGGGATTCGATGCAGGCTTCGCCGTCCATATGGGGCATGGTCAGATCCATGGTGACCAAGTCGGGCCGGTTCTCGCGCGCCATTTGCACGGCAATTTCACCATTGCCAGCGAGGCCGCAAATGTTGATGGCGGGAAGTTGCGGGTTGGCGACCAGGCGGGCGATGCGGTTGCGAATCACCATTGAATCGTCGACGATCAGCATGCTGATGGGTTTGGTGCTTGGTTTCATATCGGTTTGAGCTGCATGATGAAGCGGGTGTGGGAATTAACGCGCGAAGTGATACGCAGGCGGCCATCAATTTCACGCAAGGCATCCTTGACCACGGCCAATCCTTCTCCGCGTCCGGCGTGGATGTGAGCCTGATCGAGTGAGCTGAAGCCAGGTTCAAAGAGCATGGCAACGACTTGATCGTCAGTCATCTCAGCGACCTCTTCGGGCGTTTTCAGATTGCGTGCCACCAGAACGGTGCGCAAATGGCTGGCCGAGATGCCGCGCCCGTCATCGTGCACCGTCATGGTCAGCGTGCCGTTCGGCTCGTGGGCAATCTCGACGCGCACCAGACCGGTGCTGGCCTTGCCCTGCTGCTCGCGCTCTTCCGGCGTTTCTATGCCGTGGGCGATGGCGTTGCGGATCAGTTGCGGCACGGCCTGCTTGAGAATGCCGGCGATGTGCGGCGGTATTTCGTTGAGGCGCGGGGCTGCGGTTTCAATGCGCACCTTTTTGTTGAGATCGTCGGCGACTTTAAGGGCAAATTTTTCAATGCTCTGCAGGGTTTCCCACAGTGGATCGCTTTGCCCCTCGGTGTTGCTGCGCCCGGCGACATGCTGGCGAATGCGGTTGATGATGCTATCGACCTTGGCAATTTCTGCCAGCAAGCGACTTAGCGCAACGGCAACCGGAATCAGGTCATCACCCTGGATCGATGGGCGACCGCGCAGCGGCGTCAGCAGCGCCTCGAATTCGTGAATTTCCTGCGTGATGCTGTTGCAGCCCAGCGTGCCGGCTTCACCCTTGAGGCCATGCAGGGTGCGGGCGATACGGTTGATCAGCTGCGGGTAAGACTGCAGTGCGGGCTGCACGCCTTGCAGTTCCTGATTGATCAATTGCAAGTTGCGGCGAGCCGATTGCAAAAACTCGGCAACGGTTTCCGGGTTGTGATCGAGGACGCCCAGCAGCAGGTCGATTTCGCCCTTGGCGCGGGATTCGGCACTCGCCAGCTCACGTTCCAGACGGACTTCGTCCGAAACGTCGAAGATGCTGACCAGCAGCGCGACGACTTCGTTGTCTTCGCGAATCTGGTCAAACTCAAAGCTGACATAGGTGGCCCCTTTGCGCTGCTTGTTGGCGTTGATCAGCTCGATTTCCTTGAGCGGGTTGAGCTGTTCCAGCAGCGCCTGCTTGATCTTCCGGTTGAACAGGACGTCGATGTAGTGTTCTGCCGCCTCGGCATTCTCCAGCGTACAAATGCGTGAAAGTACCTGATGAAAGTTGTCGCCCGGCTTGAGTTGATGGCCAAACAATTTGTCGAGCGAGGCAGAGCGCTGGTTGCCGACGGTACGCTCGCGGGTCAGCAAAAACAGGCCCTCGCGCACGCTGCCCATGATCCGTTCGGTTTCTTGCCGTGCCTGGGCTGCCTCGTTGTCGCTGTTCGAGAGACGGACGATAAACTTGAAAACGATGAAGCAGAAATTCAGAAAGGCGAGGGCGATGGCCGCCATCTGAATGCTGCGCATGCTTGAAGTTTTTTGCTGCGCCAGTTGTTCAACACTTTGCCCGAGATCGTCGGCCAGTTGCGTCAGGCGGTTATTGCGGGTGACGGCCTTATTGACAGCAGCACCGACTGTTTCCATGTCAAGCGGCTCATTGAGCAGCAGCGGCGCCACCTCGCGGTCAATCGGTTGCCAGACCTGGATGATCTGAGCCAGTTCGTCGGCAACCTGAATTTGCAACGCCGCCGGTTCGAGAAAACTCCCGCCCGCGACCTGCCCGGGTTTGCCTTGCAGCACTTTCTGCGCATCCAGAAAGCCCAAGCGTGCCTGGGAAATTTGCGCCTGGCTGGTTTGCGTCGGTTGTCCGGCGCGAAATTCCATTTCCAGCGTCAGCAAGCCCTTGGTGAGCTGTTGCGCCGATGCGCGCATTTGGCCCGCCGCATTGATCCGACTGGCGTCGGCCTCAATCTGGTGAGAGATGTAGATATTGATCGCCGAGACGCTGGCATCAATCAATATGAATACGGCGATCAAAAGAACCAGATCCCGGTATTTTCCCAACGAGATGCGCGGCGAGGATTTCATGGCGGCTGACGGCTTAAAAGCCACGATGGTGCGCCAGCAGGGTTACAGCCAGATGAAGGTGGGGGTGGATTTTGCCGGATCAGCGTGGGTTAAAAAGATCCTATCTGCCAACGCCAGCCGGTACAGCGTGCCGTTATGTGAGCCTTGCTAACCCTGGTTATCGACAAATGTCGCGATGGCGTCCACTGAATCCAGCAGGCTGACATCGAATTCGAAATCAGAGAAATCGATGCCAAAATTTTCTTCGAGAAACATGACGAGATTCATCGCCGCGAATGAATCCAGGCGGCCACTGACGAAAATCGATTCGCTATCCGTTAGCGGGTTTTTGTCGCCGTGTTTTTCCAGCGACTCAAGTAAAAAATCACGCAGTTTTTGTTTGGCTAGAGGGTCCATCAGATAACTCCAAAAAGGCTGGCGAGGAAGGAGAGCCGCTCGTCTAGTGTGTGGCTGCGTGATCCGTCGCTGAACAAGTGCATGCAAACGACAAAAGACCAGACGCAAAGGAAGGAATAAAGTTTGCCGGCGAGTGTGGGCGAGGGGCGAATGCCGGCGTTGATGCGGATTTGCGACAGCCCGACGCCGGTCGCCAGGATGACGCAGTAAAACGCATAACTGGCGTAGGTTTCAAGCGCTGCAGCGAGGCCAAGGCGGGCGACGAGGTCGATATCGCGAAAAAAAATGCCACAGCGCATTGCCGATAGCAGCGGCCATAAAGGTGGCAAAAAACATGCGCAGGCGGGGATGACTGCGAAACACTTTGAAGAAGGTCGGGGTGAAGAAAAAATCGACCAGCAGTTCCTTGAAGTAATAGTGAAAGCGGTTGAAGTAGTCCATCAGGTTGCGCGATTCCAGCGGACGCCAGGAGCCGCGTGGCAAGCGGTAGCCGGCCAGGCGGGCAATGCCGATGAAGAGATGCGCCCAGATGGCGATTTGCAGCGCAAATTTGGTCGCGGAGAGGAGCAGGGCAAACCAGCTCAGGCTGATCGCGTAGGGCTGGCTTTGCAAAAAAGCATCCAGCGTTTGCGCGACGCTGGGGATGTTGAGTTGCTCGCTGAAGGCCCAGGTTAATGCGCTTTTTAGTGCCAAAAGCAGCGTTGACCATAACAATAGCTTGATGCCCTTGAGTTGGGTGACGGCGAGTTCGTCGGGCGTCTTGGGCAAACATTTGCGCAGGTAGGCGGCGCCTTTGCCAAAGGGCAGGTAAGTCGGGCTCCAGAACGGGCGCAATACGGCGAGTTGGAGCAGCGGCGGGCTAGGCTCCTTCGAGCGTTGGTCGACGATGGCGTAAGGAATGAACCAGATGAACGGGGTGAGGGTGACGAGCAGCGACCAGAGCATCAGGCGTGGCAGGCCATGCAGGAGGTCGAGCGTGGTCAGGGCGCAAAGCACGATTTCCAGGGTCAGTAGCGTCACCATCGGGCGGCGGGCGATGAGCGATTTTGGGTGGCGCTTGACCCCGGCGAGCAGGCCGGCGGTCAACAGCAAAATGAGCAGTAAAAACCCGCTGGCCAGCCAGTGGGCGGAGAAGTTGTTGAGATTTTCCTGTTGCAGGACAACGCTGATGTGGTCGGCAAAATCATTGTCGCCCAAGCGGGTTTCGAGCAAGCTCAGGGTCCAGGTGGCGGTAAAAATGATGGCATTGCGCCACTGGGGGCGGGCCGCAGCAGCCATTGCCGCCGTGACCACCAGAACGCTCGCCCAGTGATCAAAGTAACGGCTGACGACAGCGAGTGCGATGCCGTAAATCAGCAGTTGGCCGATGCTCGTTTGCGCCAAGGCGACAATCCGCTGGCGCTCATCAATGGCTAAAAAACGGCGCAGTGACGGCTTGGCGGGGTTGGCTGCGACGCTCACGCGGGGTCCTGCGCCAGCCACTGGCGCAAGGCGTTGCGGTCAACTTTGCCGCTACTGTTCAGCGGCATACGCTCAAGCGCAACGACCCGGCTCGGCACCATGTAGGGCGGAATCCTGGTTTTAAGATCAGCGATGACGGCAGCGCTATCCACACACATCGCGCCGATGAAACTGACAATCCCATGGGCCATGCCATCGATCACCGGCCAGGCCACCGAGCCAACCAGCTCAGCGCCGCTGGCAACGCGCAGATGGGCATCGATTTCTTCCAGCTCGACGCGGTAGCCATTCACTTTGACCTGATTATCAATGCGCCCGAGGCAGTGAAAATTACCCGCTGCGTCCTTGATCGCCAGATCGCCGGTCAAATACCAGCGCTTGCCGGCGCGTATTGGAAAGCGTGCAGCGCTCAGTTCGGGGGCGCCGAGATAGCCATCGGCCAGTTGCAAACCGGCAATGGCTAATTCGCCAGTGGTGCCATCCGCCACCGTCTCGCCTTGTGCGTCAAAAATTGCCGCTTCATTACCGGGCAGCGCTGCGCCGATGGCGACGACACCGCGCCCCGGCGTGATGTTCAAGGGCGTACCTTGGGCGAGACAGAAAACGGTGGCCTCGGTCGGGCCGTAGAGATTAAAAATGCGGCTGTGGGGGGCGGCGCTCTGCCAGGCCGTCACGGTGCCTTCGGGCAATTGCTCGCCGCCAAAAATAGTGAGGCGCAGGCTGCTCAGGCTGTCTGGTTTGAGCGCTTTGATCTGGCGCAGCATGCCGGCCAGCGAGGGTACCGAGTTCCATACGGTCAACCCGGAATTTTGGGCAAATTTTACGGCGTTCATCACCATGGTGGCCGGCAAGATGTGCAGTGCGGCCCCAGCCTCCCACGTTGAAAACATGTTGTGCACAGAAAAGTCGAAGCTCAATTCGCAGGTTTCCAGCGCGCGGTCGCTGGCTTGCAAATCGAGTTGTTGGGTAATCATCGCGATGTAATGTCGCGCCGCACCGGCTGAGATCATGACGCCTTTGGGAACGCCGGTGGTGCCGGAGGTGAAGATGATGTAAGCGGTGTCATTGGCGGCCATAACGGCGGGCTTTGCGCCTGATGCCGAGGGCGAATCGGCCGCTGCTGCAGCCAAGAGCTGCTCGGCTTTAATGACGATGGCCGGACAGGCGGCGAGCACCCGGGCGCTCAAAAGTTTGGCGCCCTCATCATCAACAATAATGGCCGACAAATGGCACAAGGAGAGCAGCGTCAGGATGCGCTCTTCCGGCAATTTCAGGCCAATCGGCACGTAAGTTGCCCCGGCCCAGCAGGCACCCATCAGGGCGACGCAGGCCGCAATGCTGCGTGAGGCCAAAATGCCAACGCGGGGTGGCTGTTGAGCGGCGGCTGGCCAGCTGGGGTCGCGCTGCAGCGTGGCGGCAATTTGCCCCGCTTGGTGAGCGAAATCACTGTACGTCAGGGTTTGCCCACGGCAAACAACAGCGGGGGCGTCCGGCGTGTTACGGCTGTGGCGATCAATCGCTAGCGCGAGGTTGGCGTTAATTTCCATGGGTTTTCGGCGTTGACCGTAGCGGTGTGCTGAGATTTGAATACCTGGCATCGACCGGATGCGCTTGGAGCGCCCGGATTGTAACCAAATCCGGCCCAAATTCCGCGCCTGTTTTGGTTAGCGAACGCCCAAAAGATCAGGCAGCCCGGTTGCCAAAAAAGGCAGGACAGAAATAATCAGCGAACCCAGCAACATGGCCAGCAGCGCCGGTAGCACCGAGACGGCAATGTAACGAATCGGCTTGCCGAACATCGCCGAGGCAAAGTAGATATTCATCCCGGCCGGGGGGCAGAGAAAGCCCATTTCGATATTGGCCAGGAAAATGATCGCAAAATGAACCGGATCAATGCCGTAACTGACGGCTACCGGCAACAGCAAGGGTACCAGGACAATAATCGCCGCGTAGATTTCCATCAGCGCGCCGGCCGCCAACAAGAACAGATTGAGGGCAATTAAAAAGGCGAATTTGTTGGGCAGTATCGATTGCACCCAGTCAATGGCGGCATCGGGAATACCGGCATCGACCATGAAATTGGTCAGCCCCAGCGCCATGCCAAGAATGACCATGATGCCGCCGATTACCTCGGCACACTCGGCAAAGGCGCGGCGCAGCATCTGCCAGTTGAGTTCGCGATGTGCCAGCGACTGCGTCAACAAGGCGTAGGCGGCAGTCAGTGCGGCGCTTTCGGTGGGGGTTGCCAGGCCGCTGAGGAGCGAGCCGATGGCTACGAAGGGGGCAAATATCTCCCATTTGGCGACCCAGGCGGCGCGTTTGAGGGCTGAAAAATCCGGGCCATTTTGGCCGTTGACCGTAAGCGATGCTGTTTTGAGGTAGCCACCCACCAGCAGCAGGCAGGCGACCATCAC
>JAQTZQ010000101.1 GCA_028687645.1 Rhodocyclaceae bacterium | reverse complement strand
TGGCCCGTGGATTTCCGATGCGGAATTCACGGGCTGAGGGTTGATCGGGCAGTCCGCCAACTGCAAACACACACGACCGAAAGGTCACGTTACGCGTCGCCAACGCGTAGCAATCTGCCTTAGCTGCATACCGGTTAATTCTGGTTGGTGCGGCTGAAACGAGCGCTGCTAGCCGACAGGCTTTCTTCGACTCAATCAAGCAACCAACGAGCACGATCACGCATCGTGAGGGGGTTGTAATTTTTATCGTGAAGTTGGGCGACACGGACACGGGCAGCAAGGCGACTTGCTTATCCCTGTTCAGTATGAAACGGTGCAAATCCGTGCAGGGGGCGTTCGGAAATCGAACGGCGCAACCTGAGCTTGGCACGTAGGCTGATGCGGCGGACCCGGATGGACGGGTTATCGAAAACTACCGCAATGGTATGAGTAGAGCCAGAAATGGCGCAGGGTCTTGAGGGGAAACCTGGATTGACCGGCACTCACTGGGAATGGTGAGGTCTTTGGATAGCTTAAGCGTGTAACGGCGGGTGTGAGTCCCGCTGCCGAGTAAAGACCCTTGGGTAGGCCCTGGCTGTTGCGGGGTCATTCGTTGATGACGGTATCTGGCGGGTAAGCCAATCTATGGAACATCGTAGGCCGAAAGTGGCGCCAGCCATGAAGCGTATGCGATGCCGGATACTTGAGACGACCTATCTCAAATCGTGGGTTTGACGTACTGAAATAACGTGGGAATCTCTGACGGCCATTTGACCGGGTTGGCACCCGGGACGGCACAAGAGAGGGAGCGCTGGTGATTAGCGTTGGAACCGATGGCGAGAATTCATGATTCGAGCCTGAGGTGAATTCAGCTTGCTGAATACGCGAAAGCTGGCAGCAGATGCACAGTGTGTGGTGGGCTTGGCGGCCCTTGCAGGGTAGTTGGTGTTCGGCCACGGGGGTGCTTGGCGGCATTTTCCGTGACTTCCGGGGGTGATAGCCTGGATAGCGTGAGTGGACATATCTTTACTTCTCTGGGCCGGTCTTACGGTCATTTAATTCAGCCACCCCGTTCTCGGGGTGGCTGTTTTACTACGTTGAGATCGTCAATCGCCACAAACCAAGTCTAAGCGTTTTACGAATTCCGTAAATGAAATACCGAGTGCTGAGCACCAGGTACGAAGTCCCATGTCAACGGCGATTTAAAACTGATACCCCCCAAGCTCTGAATTTGCGCGCCATAGGTGTCTTGGAGGACGGGCCGCAGGCCCAACCGAAAAGATGCCCATGCCGCGCGGCGCTCACTCGGTGGTAGCCTCCTTTCTGACCTGAAACATGCCAGCCTGACGTTGATGCTTCAGCCGGTAACTTTCTCCGGCAACCGGCAAGATGCGTGCGTGGTGCAACAGGCGATCCAGCAGCGCCGCCGTCAGCGTGGCATCCTGTGCAAAGGTCGCATCCCACTGCCCAAAGGGCAGATTGCTGATGACGATCAGCGAACCGTTCATCCATACCTACACAAAGCTACCCATAGGTAGCTTTGCTGCTGGATTCCTGCTTCGCCGAGGCTGGTTTCGTTCTGGTCTTGCGACCAGAGCCAGAGCCTTCCTCTCCAAAGGCTGACACGGTGGAACTCACCGCCAAATTTCTTAAATTGATTGCTGCGTTCATGTCGCGGTCGTGAAACCAGAGCATGTCTTGCTGCTGGGATACCAGCGGTCGGCCACGACGATCATGCCGCCGCGCTGCGCCATTTTGTAGTCCAGTTGCCTCCGGAACTCGAAGAAACCCATGTCTGATACAGCACGCGACAAGTGCCGGTTTTTGATCATGCCTTTCACATTCAAATCCTCGATGCCGATGGTGTGAAACCGGCGTGTCAGATCGGTCGTGAGTTGGTGTAACCCATCCTTTCGGATGTTGCCGATTCTGGCGTGCAGCCTCGACAGTTTGGCCTTCGCCTTCTTGCGATTCTCCGAGCCTTTGACTTTGCGTGACAAGCCGCGTGAAAGCCTTTGCAGTCGGCACAGCAAAGCCTTGTGCGCCTTCGGCCCCGGTATGCTTTCTCCCGTTGAGAGCGTTGCCAGTGCCGATACGCCCAAATCCACGCCCACCGCGCCTTGTTTTTCGGCTTTTGGCAGAGGCAATTCGTTCGGGGTATCGACGGCGATGCTGACAAACCAGCGCTTAGCCACGCGGGACACCGTGGCCGACATGATCTTGCCGGTGAAGCGCAACGTCTCGCGCATCCGCACCCAGCCAAGATTGGGGATGCGGATGCGCGAACCGTCGATGCTGAACTGGTCGTTGGTGAGACTGAATCGGTCGTGCAGTCCTTTCTTCCTGAACTTCGGATACTTGGCGCGACCGGCGAAGAAGTTCTTGAATGCCGCGCCCAACTGGATGATCGCCATCTGTGGCGCGTTCTTGGTGACTTCGAGCATCCACGGAAACTGCTCGCCCTTGATGCCGTTGAGTTGGCGGCGGAGGCCCATTTGCGAAGGTTTTGGCTGACTTGCATCGGCTTTACACGCCTCATATTGCCGTTGCCACTCCGCCAACGCCCAGTTGTAAGCGAAACGGGCGGTTCCCGCTGCGCGGGCAAAATAGGTCGCTTGCACGTTGTTCGGGTCGAGTGCGATCTTGTGGGCGATCAGCATGAGGCGGCTTCCACGGCCTGCTTCACGCCGTCAAGAAGTTTCTGGTTCTTGCGACTGCGGCTGCCGTAAAGCCGCGCGCTGAACACAGTGATGATCTCAAGTACATCTTTCGCCAAATCCTCTTCAAACGTCGTATCCACGCCTTTGTTGATGATCAGCACCTCCACGTCTTTCGCTTCGCAAATCGCAAAGATCAGTTCCGCGCCAAAACGCAACAAGCGGTCTTTGTGGGCGATGACCAGCCGCCCCACGCGGCCCTCGATGACCTCATCGAGCAGTCGCTTCAAGCCTTTCTTGTTGTAGTTCATGCCGGAACCGAGATCGGCAATCACTTCAAACGTCCAGCCTTGTTTGGCGCAGTACAGTTCCAGCACCTGCTTTTGCCGCTCCAGTTCGTCTTTCTGGTCGTCGCTGGAAACGCGGGCGTAAGCGATGGTTTTACGATCCTGTGGTGCCGCGTGAAACAGTTCCGGCTTGAGCTTGGAAAGGTCATAGCGGCGCTGCCGCCCCGCTGTGCGCTCCGGAATCAGCTTGCCTTCAACCTCCCAGCGCCGCAGCGTCGTGATGGAAACACCCAACGCTTCCGAGGCTTCGCCTATCGCTACATATCTATCCATAATGACCAGTATAAGTTAGTTATGGATAGATTTTAATAAAATTGTTCAAACCCCGCTCATAGCGGGTAGCAATCACCTGGAAGAACAGATTCGCCTGTTCGCGGCTCATGGGCAGGTAGCCGATTTCATCAATTAATGTTGAGCACAACATTAATTGATTTATGTTCAGCGCTCAGTAATGTGGAGTTGGAATTGCCAATTCTTCCGTCCTTGTTTTTCGATTCCGATCAGTCTTTGTGTTCCAGTTGGGCCGCGCCAGTCCGGGTGACCACAGGACGCGAAAGCGCAATTTCCAGCGCCGTTTCCAGCCGAATAACCCGTTCCGTCAGATTCTCGATCTTTTCCTGCTGCCCTTTCATTGTTCCAGCCATGCGCTCCACGTTGTCGTTCATCTTGATGACCGTGATGATCGCGTCCCACATCTTGTCAGTGATTCCCATTAATTCGTCTGCCTAGCTTCCATGGCAGAAATGCGCCGATTTGAGACTTCAACAAAGGCTAAGGCGTCGTCAATGGCGGCACTTGCCTGAGCCGTTGTTTTCAACATCTGGTCAATCATTCCTTCAAGAATCTTATCGTCCTCACTCGGGCGGAAGGACGCAGCAGCGCGGCGCAAAAACTCGCCCATCGACAAATGAGCGTCCTGAGCCATCTTGGCGATCATCGCTTTCTCCTGGGAAGTCACCAGGACGGGGATACGTTCAGTAGCGGTTGCCATTGCTTACTCCTTCATGGTCATGGTCAGCACATGTTCAGTATAGATGAGGGCATGGGAAAATCAAGAGCAGGTTTCAAACACCTTTTGCACAATACGGGCTTAATGCCAGCGTTATGAGCCGGCAAAGTTCCAACCCCAGAATGCACATAGCCGTTTATTGGCCGTAAACCACGTTGCTCAATTTAGGGGCTTCGCGCTTGTTCCCTAGCTGTCATTGGCGTCCCTCTTTAGGCTGTCAAATTCGACGTCCCATTCGGACTATTCGGACTATTCGCAAAGAATTTTGGCGCCATTTTTCTACAGATTTGCACCACCGGTAACACCGGCAGCAGAACACGGCGCCGGGGTGAATTAAAGCGGCAAGAATAGATTTTGTGGATGGTCCGCCATCTGTTCAAAGCCATAGCGTTGATAGAAATCGACTGCGGAGTGCTTCGCATTAACAACAAGGCCAATACCTCCAACCTCACCAGAAATACGAGTTGCTCGGTCAATGGCATCAAAGAGCATGAACTCTCCAATAGCTTTCCCACGATGGCTCAATGCTGTCGCCAGCCGCCCAAGGCGAAACACGGGAACCTTAGCGGGTAAGCGTTTTCCGTATTGCGCAGGCAAATTGGCATTGGCCAGTTCTGCCAGGCTAATCGCATAGAAGCCGAGGATTTCGGCGCTTGCCTCGTTAGTTACGGAGACAAAGGTCGAGGAAACCCCCTTCTCCTTGTGCTGTCTGGCCGTTTGCTTCAGCCAGCCATTCAGGTCTGCATCACCGCAATCGAAGCTATTTCTGTCGTACCTTTCGTTAAGCGGTAGAACCAGCATCGTTCTTTAACCTCTGATAACGAGCTTGTGCTTGAAGAAACTTATCATTGCGCAGCGGTGGATTCTCAATCATCTCCAGCAGCCTCAAGGATTCCCGCCGAGTCAGGATCATCGTTGATTCGCTTTCAATAACCTTCTCCGCTTTTTCCAGAGCCGCTTGAACGACAAACTGATTCAGCGTAGCACCAACGAGATCCGCTGCCGCTTGCAGCTTTTCCTGCACATGATCAGTGATTCTTGTGGTAAGCCGCTTTCCGGTATGAGCGAGCATGACAGACTCCTTATTTACCAATGTTTAATAGCCCTCAGTATAGGCTTGTGGCGTCATTTTGTCACCGATAGCCAGAAAGAGAGGCGTTCTGATCATTGGCGGCAGGGCTGATTACTTCGCTCATGCCGCGCTTCGCTTGCCAGACGACGATTGCTACGCAATCGATCCGCAGAAAGCCCTGCGGGCAGCAAAGCGTAAAACCGGTATAGATATACCTGAACGGCAAAATCCAAACCCAACTAACCACCGAACGCGAGGTGGCTAAATACAACTTCGCTGATACACTTATCCACAGTTTCTGCTCAACTTGACAGCATCCAGCCCTGGGTCAAATTTCAATCAGCAGGGTGGGTCAATATTCAATCGGCGCCGACAATTGTAGTATGGGTAATTGGTATCGCACGTCACCATCAAAGCCATATTCCGTACTCGATTCATGGGAAACATGCCTCATGTTAAAACCCTTGTTCTATGCGCTATTCCTCTCAGTGGTTTCAGCATTCGCTCAGGCCCAAACAGTCATGCCGGTTACGGTTGCCAAGGGGCTCAATCATCCTTGGGCGGTGGCTTTTTTGCCGGACGGCGATTTCCTTGTTTCAGAGCGTTCAGGTGCACTGCGCGTTATCAAGCCTGATGGGAAAACAGGACAACCCATTCGCGGGCTTCCTGCCATTGCCGTCGGCGGGCAGGGCGGCTTGCTGGATGTAGTGCTCGACAGCGATTTTTCCCGTAACCAGACGCTGTATTTCTGCTTTTCCGAACCAGCCAGCCAAGGCGCTGGTAACAGTACCGCCTTGGCTAGTGCGAAGTTGTCCACTGACATGCACCAGTTGGAAGGACTACGCATCCTGTTTTCCCAACGCCCCAAAGTGGCCAGTGAATTACATTTCGGCTGCCGCATCGTCGAAAGCAAAAGTGCTCAGGGGCAAGCAGACGGCAAGCTCTTCATGACCCTGGGCGAACGCTTTAATCGCCGTGATGATGCACAGACCCTAGATAATCATCATGGCAAAGTCATCCGCATCAACAAGGATGGCAGCATTCCCACGGACAATCCTTTCATTGGGCGACAGGGTGCCCTTCCAGAAATCTGGAGCTATGGCCATCGCAATCCTCAGGGGGCAACGCTCAATCCCAAGGGCGAGCTATGGATTCATGAGCATGGCCCACGAGGTGGCGATGAAATCAACCTGCCACGCTCTGGCGCTAACTACGGATGGCCGGTTGTTAGCTATGGCAGAAATTATGACTTTACTGCCGTCGGTGACGGCAATTCCGTCAAAGCCAACACCGAACAGCCACTACATCATTGGACGCCATCGATTGCGCCCTCGGGCATGGCTTTCTTGACCTCCGAGAAATACGGAAGAGCCTGGGTGGGCAATCTCATGGTCGGTTCGTTGAAATTCAATTACCTTGCACGCATCGAGTTAGAGCGTCCCTTTGAAGGCAAGGTGGTCAAGGAAACACGGTTGCTTGAGTCGATCAGAGAACGAGTTCGCGATGTTCGCCAAGGGCCGGATGGCTATATCTATGTCGTTACCGATAGCGCGAACGGACAATTGATTCGGCTTGACCCTGCAAAATAGCCATCGCCGTGCATCCTGCACGTATGCTTATACGCCAATCGATACAGAATCCAAGTCATCTGCTCAAGTTGAACCGGTTGAAAACCGATACAGTTGATATTGCGGTCTTTTCAGGAACGAAGTCATGAGCACCTCCCCCAGCAACGAATCCCCCGAGCAAAAGCCAAAGGCCAAGTCATTTGAGAAGCTGACCATGATTCTCGCTGCAGGCGCACTTGTGCTGAGCTTGGTGAATACCATCCTGATTGTGTTGAACCCTACCGCCAGCAAGTTGGAGAAATTCAACGAGGATCTCAAAACTGAACTGGCTGACACCATTGCCAGCTTTCACAAGAAAGTCGATGGTCTTCGATCCGCTGAAGTTGAATGGCAAATGGTTTTGAAGAAAGCCAAAGCGCGCCCTGATGCCATCTATAAGGTGATCAATACACAGGACGGTTACCTGACGCTTACCGAAATCCAAGCACCAGAGGCGGCGCCAAGTAATTAGTCAATCTGGAAAAACGGCCCACCGAAAGGTGAGCCGTAGTGGAAATACGCTTGAGTTGTTCGAGCTCTGTTTAATCGTTGCTCGAAATACCAAGTAATTGCAGAATCGACAGGAACAGATTCAACACGTTCAGATACATGCTACAGGCAGCCATCACGTAATTGTCTTCCTCGCCACGGATGAGGCGGCTGGTATCAAACAGGATGAAACCCGAGAAGAGCAAGGCTGCCACGGCAGAAACACCAGCCTGCATAGCCGGCACAAATATCGCGGCGATACTCGCTAGAATCACGACAATCAGGCCGGCAAACAGAAAACCACCCATCCGGGTGAAGTCCTTGCCTGTCTTATGGACATAGCCGGTCAGCGCCAAGGTAACAGCAGTGGTGAGCACTGCAGCCGTCATCACTGTACCGCTACCACCAGGCAGGCTCAGGTAGTGAGTCAATGTCGGGCCCAGACCCAAACCGCTCAATCCAGTGAAGGTCAGCATGGCCGGCACAGCGGACGCCGAATCCCGGTGCTTGTGCAAATAAAAGAGCGGAACCAGGCCAAGTAAGGTGAAAACGATGCCAACCAAAGGACCAAAACCGGCTAGCATGCTAATGCCGGCACCTACTGCGGCGACGCCGGTGGACAGCGCAAGCAGTTGATAGGTATTGCGGATAACTCGGTTGGTATCGGGTGCGGCAAACGTACCGTATTCGGTTTTGCTCAGGTCAATAATGCGGGCTTCAGTGCTCATGGTGATCCATCTCCTTCATCGAAAATACAGTACTACTTTAGATGAGGTTACACTCTTAAAAAAGCAAGCCCTAGCAGATTAAAACTTCGGAAAAATCGAAGTGCCTGAGAGAATCGTCTGATGAAAACAGCACTTCTCACCACCTTACTAACTGTTCTCTGTAATAGCGTTCTCGCAGAGAACTACAGCCTATGGCGATTATGCGCTGGAGGATGAGCGTGGCCGATTGCTGCAAGACCATTCGCTCCATTAGCGTGGAAATCGCTTGATTCGCTGTCACTGGAGATTATCCGCGCCAATATGTGCTGAACACCGACGCCTTCTTCGACTAAAGCTATGAGGTCAAAAACAAGACCCGGATGGCGAATGTCGGAACTGACCTCACCACACTTCTTGCTTGGTTGGACTCAAACGACTTCTGACCGTCTACCCACAAAAATTTCCGGATACCCACTATTTGATGCACTTGCTGACGAGCGCCTTGGTCAGCGGTAATTCAGCCTGATGAGCCTCAATCATCATGACAAGATGTTCGGGAACGTTGATGGCCTGAAACTGATGCCGCCAGGTTTCCAGAACCTGTTGCCCGGTCGTCCTCACCTCTTCCATGACCTCCTCGCGGATCCGGTCAACGAGACCGATACGCGTGAAAAGTGCAGCGAAAGTGTCGAGCGAAATGTTCCGGAAAAGCTTCACCCCGGCCATATTCAAGGCGATGGAGGTGTCATGGGTGGTATAGGCCACGGTCGAGACCAGGTCATAGGCTGGCGCGAGTCTCGGGCGCAACGGATTGGCGTAGATCAGTGACCAGTTCTTGATGTGGGCATCGCCATTGCCCATCAGCACATTGAACACCAGGCGCCTGGCCATCTCCTTCACGTCTGGCAGCCCCCCGGCATAGAGCAGCAAGGTTCGGCCGATCATCTCGTAATTGATCCGTCCATACTTGTGGTGGGTGCGCAGGTTAAAGACCTGGGCAAAGTCCTCGACATGGATCCGTCCGCCATCCGGTCGGTCGAAACGGCGGATGGCGTAGAACGGCTCACCTTGCCGAAATCCGGCCATGTTGGGCAGGCCATGAATTCTGTCCGGCGCGAGCAAATGAATTTCCGGGACATCAATGCCAACCGCGCGGGCGGTTTCCATGGTGGCCGCTTCCAGCTTGGGCAGCGCTTCAAAATCATGGGATGGAGGCTTGACGATGTAGTTGCCCAGTCTCTTGCTGCCGCTCAAAGTGAAACGCTCGCCCTGGCGCAGCATGGAGAACTTCATCTGCATGCCGCCGAGGGAGAACTTCAACTCCATGAGGTCGTCAGCGCTCGGTCTGCCGGCAACAGCACCGCGACGGCGCATCAGGTAGCCCAGTGACTCAGCAGGCGCAGAATCACCGCGCCAGGCAAGTCCTCACCCAGCGCCGAAAGCAAAAGAAACTCCCGATCCTCATGGATCTTGAGTCGCTGGGCGATGCTTTTTCGGAGTCCGCCCTCCGGCAGCAAGTTCGAAAAGAAAGGCGGTGCTTTTACGGAGGAGAATTTGTGCCGGTCATCCAGTAACAGCGCCCGCGTTGTTTCCTCGTCGTTGGGGCGAGCCAGTGACAGCGAGAGAATGGGGCGTTGGGCACCCTGCTCAACATAGCCCTCATCCACGACGAAAATCGTTTTTTCATCCGGATAATGCGTGAGGTAGCCGACCAGCAAGGCGTTCAGGCGAACCTCAAGCGTGCTGACCGTGCTCATTCCGCATCCTTCAGGTCGCTGAATTCAGTCAGTAAATCGACGTGCTTGCTCAAGACAGGGATCGACGCCGCCTTATGGGTCATGGGTGACTGCCAGCGTGCCTGGCCAATGGGCACCAGGGACACTTCAAGACCAAGCGCGGACGCGTAGGAAACGAACGTGTCCAGCGTGACATCGCCACCGTTCTCGATCTTCGAGATAGTTGCCTGGCGCATATCGCGGACTTTTCCCTGGGCGACCCCGGACTGCTCACGGAGATGGCGCATCTCTTTGCCAAGCCGTTCGAGGCTTTCAGGGTTGCGGATTCGATTTGAGGTTTTAGCCATGGGCTAAATATACGCCAAAGCGTATTAGCCTCCAACAGGCCGCGAGTTGGATTACGTTTAATATGAAATCTATTGTTAACCGCTTGGAGTTGAAAACTCGAAGCAGGCGAGATCAAACTGATGATGAAGTCTGGGCTTAGCACCTCGAGGCCGAGAAATTTCTTTACTTGTTTTTATAGGAATACAATAATTATACCCATCAAATAATTCAGGATAAAACCATGAGCTCGATATACCTGCGCCCTCAACTTGCGGCAGAAATGGCACAGCAGCTCTTGAATCCAACTGGGTTAGATATTGGATTGCGCTCGGGGCTCTTTCTGTCCGGACTACGCAGAACAGGCAAGACCACATTCCTCCGCAATGACCTCATGCCCGCACTCGAAGCAGCCGGCGCACTCGTTATTTACGTTGATCTCTGGAGCGACCCACAGACAAACCCGGCAAAGCTCGTTCATTCTGCGATACGAAAAACGCTTGAAGAACTAGCCACTCCCGCTTCTTCGCTGCTCACGAAGCTCAAAAGTGTCAAAGGAGCTGATTTCGGTGCGTTTGGTTTTAAGTTTGGTTTTAAGCTGGAGAATGTCGGTCTGGAGGGTGGCGCAACACTAGCGGAAGCCCTCACTGAGGTCGTCGACCAGTCAAAGGCCGATGTGGTCTTGATCGTTGACGAAGTACAACACGCAATTTCTACTGATGATGGAAATCAGCTACTGTTAGCACTTAAGGCTGGCCGTGATGCCATCAATCCTCGCCCTGGCACACCAGGCCACTTCGTTTTCATCGGCACAGGATCGCACCGAGCCATGGTCAGCGAACTGACAGCACGGCGAAACCAAGCGTTCGTTGGTGCTACCTCGGTACCTTATCCGGTTCTCGATCACCACTTTGTCCAATTCCTACTCAACAAGCTAAAGAACGATGGCTTTTCTCCCCTACCCTCAATTGCTGTCACCGCAGAAGCATTCAAAACCTTGGGTAGTCGCCCCGAGGAGCTAATTCGCGCTCTCCGACAAGTGCTCTTAAACACCCCAAGAGAGAAAAATCCTGACGAAATACTTCCTGTCATTGCCTCAACACTGCGCTCAGCGGCTGCAGATATTGAGCTGATGAAAGTGGAGGAATTAGGTAGCCTTGCGCAGGCGATTTTTGACCGAATTGCGTCAACGGACGGAGATGCACGCGGCGTTTTCTCGACAGAAGCTGCGACAGCGTATTCAAAAGCTGTTGGACGTGAAGTTCGTGTTGAGGAAATACAGCCCGTTGCAAATGAATTATTGGCCGCCAACCTCATCATGCGTCGCGGCCATGGTATCTATGGAATCACCGACCCCTTCGTTCAAGAAATCTGGCGTGAAAAGCAAATCATGCTGGGAAGTTAATCAGCGGCGTTGAATCAAGACATTCAGCCAAAGCCAGCAGTGACGGATGATCGATCACAACGCCTGCGTCGACATTCCCGTCCTTGTGCGTATTCCGGCCAAACTGGACATTGATTCCACACTAAACCGGACACGCATTCCGGAGCAAACTGGCTAACGGTCGGTGGTGGGTAACTCAGTGAGCATGCGCAGTAGGTCATGGGGTGGCCTCGGAATTCGCCGGTTTGCCTTTTTTGCGCAGCGATTCGCCATCCAGATTCAGGTGATGCGCCTGGCGCACCAGGCGGTCAAGAATCGCATCCGCCAGCGTCGGATCGCCGATGGCCTTATGCCAATGCTTGACGGCTAACTGGCTGGTAATGATGGTCGACCGCATGCCATGCCGATCATCAAAGATTTCAAGCAAATCACGCCGACTTTCGTCCGTCAGCGGTGCCAGCCCCCAATCGTCACCAGTACGTCCGTCTTGGTCAGTTGCGCCAGCGTCTTGGCCACTTCATAACTGCCATGAAACATGTCACAGGAAAACTCACAAACCCTGTGCTAATCAGCATCTAGGGAAGCGCTGATCAATTCATCTCCTCTGGAAGCGAGTGCCAAATTTTTCGGCGTTGTTGCATCAAATCGACGTTTTTAGCGCGAATGTAGCCATTTTCGGCCTATTTCTCCCGATCAGGACGCAACTTTCCCGTCATCCGCCAATAACCAGCGACGAGCAAGCACCAAATTAGCCAAGCCAAACAGGGTAAAACACTGAGCCGTATTCTTGGCCAATCCCTTGTAACGGGTTTTACGGTGCCTGAAAAGATTCTTGACGACATGGAAAGGGTGCTCAACCTTGGCTCTGATGCGTGCCTTGGCATACTCCACTTGCACGACCAGATCGCCCAATGCGGTTCCCGCCAGTTGTTTAACTTTACTGGGCTTCTCCGCAACGTGCCAAGTGACGTTGGCTCCCGCACTCTCGGAGCGTTTCTCAACCCCTTGATAACCGGCATCGCCGAAAGCGGCTTTTTCCTCGCCGTGTAATAACGCCTGCGCTTGGGAAATGTCGCTGATGTTGCCAGCAGTGCCTATTACCGTATGCACCAAACCGGAATGGGCATCCACACCGATGTGCGCCTTCATGCCAAAGTACCACTGATTGCCCTTCTTGCTCTGGTGCATTTCCGGATCTCGCTTGCCGGCTTCGTTCTTGGTCGAGGGCGGTGCCGCAATCAGTGTCGCATCGACAATCGTCCCTTCACGCAGAAACAGGCCTTTCTCGGCCAGATGACCATTGATGGCATTGAAGACTGATTCGGTGAGTTGATGGCTTTCCAGTAGATGACGGAAGCCCAGGAGCGTCGTGGCGTCTGGTGCCGAGTCTCGTCCCAGATCAATACCAACAAAGCGGCGAATGGCTTGGCTGTCGTAAAGGGCATCCTCAATGCCTTCATCTGACAGACCGAAGCATTGCTGGGCGATATACATCCGCAGCATTCGGCTCAGTCCTATTGGCGGACGCCCCCGACCTCCGCTGCTCGGGTAGAACGGTGTAATCGTCTGCTCCAGTATCGCCCACGGGGTGACGGCCTCAATCTGGGTCAAAAACCGATCTCGCCGCGTCAGTTTCTTCTTCGACGCGTATTCCAGTTCAGAAAAACTCGTTTGCATCCCCGTTGCCCTCAAGCGCCGTACTAAAACTATATAATACCATATGCATAATTTGCCAGCCAGGATTAAATCAGCGTTTCCCTAGCAAATCAAACAGCCTGGCCAAGGTTTCCGAGCGAGATTGACGGGATGCCGCCAAAACTGCCGCCTCTTCGGGGAGTGGTCCGTTTTTCTGCGACAGGCGCGGCAAAACTGATTCCAGCAAAGACGCAATTTTCGGCGCATCATCGAGCGGCGCAATCCAGTCAATGCCACTGGCGCGCAGCAGATTCGCCGTATCTCCCGCCGGGTCGGTTAGCGCAACAATCGGCCGCCGTGCTCTGAAATATTCATAAACCTTGGCCGGTATCTGCTCGTTGCAGTTGGCCGCCTGCATGACCAGCAAGCCACCGGCCCGGAGCATTTCACCCAATGCCGCCAAGTAAGGCAAAGGCGGCAAAAACTCCATCAGATGCTCGACCGAATATTCTTGCGCCAACTGGCGTAGCCACGCCTCATCCCCAGGCGCACGAAAACGAATTTTCAACGGGAGATTGGGCTGAGC
>JAQTZQ010000100.1 GCA_028687645.1 Rhodocyclaceae bacterium | reverse complement strand
GCTACTTGGAAAACTACTTGGGTTGGTTTCGCGCGCTCGAGCGCGAACATGGTAGCGGCCCCAATCCTGCTCAGTGGCTCAGGATGGCGCTGGGCGGGACGGCTTAACCACATGATTTGCGAAAAGAGCCATTTCATAACACCTATTTCGCCGTCTTGGTCGGCGGCGTTACTGGCAAGCCAGGCTTTTCGTCGCTTGCCTTGGTGACCTGTGAAACCCGCTCGTTCTCCCAGCGCACATCGTATTGTGCGGTTGAATTTTGTGAATAGCGCCAGACGTTGGAATCCAGATTTGGGGTTTTTGTTGGGAGCGGGTAGCCAATGCTGGTAATCACTTGCTCCTTGGTCATGCCGATCATGACTTTGCCTTGGGCGATAGCCTGACGTACCTCTAGCGACCAGGCGGCGTTGTTGATGCGCGGATCATCGCGCACGACGATTTTGCTCACCCATTGTTCCGTGCCCTGTACCGGGCGGCCATAATCAAGACCGAGACGGAAAGGGCGTCCGGCAATGGTGGCGTAGGCACGGTAGCTGTCTTTGGCCGGCTGCATTACGGCAATCGGCGTACCGGCGGGAATAAAGGGGAGATCGCTGTAATTGGCATCGCTGATCCAGTCACTGTCGTAGTGTAGATTGCAGCAGGTATAGCCGATCAGCCATGGCGCTTCGTCTGGCTCGGGCTGCGAGGCGCAACCGCCAACGCTAGCGATTAACATCAGTGTGGCCACCATATGACCAAGGGAATTTTTCCGGGTTGTCATGTCGTTCACCGAATTGCAAAAGTTAATTGATCTTACTCCGCCGTTCGTGAGGCACAAAATATGGCGTGACGATGGCGGTAAAATCATCCCATGAAAATGCGCAAATCAGATCCTGCTCCCCCTCCTAAGCATGCCATCGATATTAGCGAAGACGCTGGCGTACGTTTCCTGCACTTTGGCTCGGACTGGGTTCAGGGGGCGATGCGTATCGCCCGCCCATGGTCGCTGGAGTTGGCCTATACCCGCGAGATGATGGCCGGGCTGCTGTTGCGTGGCGAAACCCGCTGGCCGCGTAATGCCTTGCTGATCGGCCTGGGTGCGGGCTCGCTGGCCAAGTTCATTTACCGCACGCTGCCGGATTGCCGGATCACGGTGGTCGAGATCAATCCGCAGGTTGAATACATCGCCCGCCAATATTTCAAACTGCCCGATGACGAGCAGCGCCTGCATGTGTTGATTGAAGATGGCGCCGATTACATGCTGCGTGGCGACAGTCGTTTTGACTATATTTTGCTCGATGGTTTTGATGCCGAAGCCCGTAGTGGTGCGCTCGATACGCTGCCGTTTTATCAGGCCTGCCGCGCCCGGCTCTCCGATGACGGCCTGCTGGCGGTCAATTTGCTCGGTCGCGAGCGTGGCTACAAGGCCAGCCTTGAACGTCTGCGTCTGGCGTTTGATGGGCGTTACGCTGTTTTCCCCTCGTGTGACAGTGGCAACACGATTGCTTTTGCCGGTGCCGGCAAGCCCGTTGATACCACGCTGGAGGCCATGCGCGAGCGTGCAACTGAACTAAAAAAAGCAAGCAAGCTGAACCTTTTGCCGACGCTTTCCCGCTTGCAACTCGGGCTTTCCTTGCCGGATGGTCGCTTACAAATCTAAGCTTGCAATCGCCCTGCCCTCAGCTAGAAATAGAGTATCGGTTGAATTATTCACGAGGTGAAGATCATGCTCTCCATGCAAGATGTGATCGATTATTGCGATCTGGAATGTGGCGAAATCGAGGCGATTGCCGAGCACGAACATATCCCGCTCGTCATCGCAGCTGAGTTGGGCGAACAACTGATGGCCTCCCCTCAAGGGGTGTGCACCATCCATTCGATGATTATTGAAAATATGCAACACGCCCTTGCTTGCGGCGAGTTTCAACACGTCAAGGATTTATCTGAAACCTACCAGCATTTGCAGCGAACCCACCCGATCCCGACACAGTTGCTCTGAACCTTAGAATCAGGCCGTTTTTGGCGGTTGACCGTAACCTTGTTCCGCTGCATAGAGCGCTACCTGCACACGGCTGCTCATGTTCAGTTTTTTGAAAATATTTTGCACATGGATTTTGACGGTGCTCTCGGCCAACTCCAGCGCCCTGGCAATTTCCTTGTTGCTTTCACCCAATGCCAGGCAAGTCAGAATATCGCGCTCACGCGGTGAAAAACGGTCACGCTCGGCCGGGCCAGGCGCTTTGAGCGGGTTGCGCACGCCCTGGATCAGTTGTGCAGTCATTTGTGGCGAGACGATGGATTCGCCATGAGCGGCGCGACGCAGGGCATCAAGCAGCGCGTCGGTTTCGATATTTTTGAGTAAATAACCACTGGCGCCGGCGCGCAGGGCATCCATCAAGTCTTGGGCGTCTTCCGAAACGGTCAGCATCAGCACCCGCACCTCGGGCATTTCTTCGGCGATCACCTTGACCGCCTCCAGCCCGGAAACTCCCGGCATGTGCAGATCAAGCAGCACCACATCGGGTTTATGCGAGCGCGCGCGCTTGATACCTTCGAGGCCATCGCCAGCTTCGTCGACCACTTCAAATTCGTCGCTGCGCTGGAGCAGTGACTTGACGCCGCTGCGGAACAGGGTGTGGTCATCGACCAACAATACGCGGATTTTTTTTGTCATTTTCAGGCGGCTTTCTTTTGTAATTTGGGCAGATTGAGCACCACTTTTGTTCCCTCTCCGGGGGCCGACGAGATCAAGCACTCGCCGCCGACCCGATGCGCTCGCTCACGCATGATTTTAAGCCCAACATGGCGTTCGGATAGTACGCGGGGATCATTTGCCGTGTCAAAGCCCTGACCATTATCGACCACCTCGACAACTAGTTGCCCCATCCCGCGATAAACGGTCACCGTCACCAGGCTCGCCTGGGCGTGCTTGCGCACATTCGAGAGCGATTCCTGGACAATATGCATGACCTGGATTTCATCGGTGGGCTGCAAGGGCGCGCCTTCCCCGACGCGTTTAAATTCGGTATTGATACTGGTTTGCCCCTCAAATTTGGCTAACGCTGAACGAATCGCGGTATCAAGGTCAGACTGATGGACACGGGTGCGGAAATGCACCAGCAATTCGCGCACATCGTCGTAACTTTCCTGCACCCCTTCACGTAATTGCCCGGCGGTTTGCATCGCTTCATCACTACGCCCTTTGCGTAGCGAATCCTGAAGCAACTGGACCTGAATATTGAGGAAGGCGAGACCTTGGGCGATGGAATCGTGCAACTCCTGGGCCAGCAAATTGCGCTCTTCCGAGACGGCCAGTTCTTTCTCGCGCGACTTCAGACGCTGGTTGTCAATCGCTACCCCAAGGTGCTGGCCCAGGGTTTCCAGCAACTGAATCTCCGATTCGGTGAGTTGATGTTGATTGTTGAAATAAAGATTAAAAACCCCCAGCCGCTGCTTGTCGTAACGGATATTAAAGGCCGAAGCGGTGGCAAAGCCCTCGCGCACGCAGGTAAATAATTTCATGCCAATTGGCGGGTTGACCGTGCTGAAGGCCACCGGCATCCCGCCCTGAACCAATTCACCACAGACACAATCGCCACAGTTCATGGCGGCCTCGGTTTTGAGAAAATCCTCAGACAAACCATCGTGGGCAATCAGGTACAGCACCTCGGTTTCCGGCGAATAGAGCCGCACCGCGCCGGCATCCGCCCCGAGCGACTGCCTGATACTCTGCAAAAAGGTTTCACAAAGAATCTCAATCGGCGCCGGTTCACTGAGCAGCGCCGTAACTTCATAAAGCATACCCAGCTCGCGATTACGCTCCTCCAGCGAGCGGGTTTTTACCTCAACCCGCTCCTCCAGCGTGCTGTAAGCAATTTGCAAATGTTCGGCCATCTGGTTAAAACCCTTGGCCAGACTGCCCAATTCATCATTGCTATTGACCGGCAAACGCACCGACAAATCCTTGTCGGTCATGCGCCGCATGCCGCTGTGCAACACCTGCACCGGGCGAATGACGAGCTGATTGAAGAAATTGATCAGCATCACCGCACCAAACAAGACCAGAATGATCAGCATCAATTGAACGGTACGCAGCAAATTGGTATTGGTCGCGTAGTTTTTCTCCATCGCCAGCACCAACTCATTGATGCGGCTGACAAAACCATTGAGCTCATCGTCGTAGCGCTCACTGATCAGGCGTTGCTCACTGGCGCTGGCACTCACAAAAGACTCGGCCAATGGCCGCACCGAAAGCCGCCAACTGGCCTCAACGGCAAGCAGATGCTGGCGCACCTCGGCATCTCGCGGCGGCGCCATCGGGCGTTGTGGATCGCCATTCTGCAAATTGCCCAGCACCTCGTCAAAGCGCTTGATCTCGTTGCGCAGCAGCGCCGCAGCCTGGTCATTTCCAGCCTTGTCGTCACTCACCCGCGCCATCAAATGTCCGATACGGTAGCTACGCATGCGCTCACTGCCGGCATCATTAATGGCTGCCGCGACGCCCTCCAGCTGCCAGGAAATGGCCAGCGTCATGGCAATTGCCAATAACGAAAACAAAAAGAAGAAGAGGAGTGTGCCGATGATCTTGCGCGACAGCGAGCCCGGGGTGATCAGCATGGAGTCATTTTCGACGATAGAGTCGCGAACCTTAGCGCCGAGCGAACCTGAAAATCAAGCGCCTTGATCAAATTGAAAAAATGCCCACCAATGAAACCGGTGGGCAAAGTCGTCGCCGGAGAGATCGACAACGATGGAGGAGATAGCAGGAGGAAAGCTCAGGCTGCCATTTTTTCGACGTGCGCCTGCTTTTCGTAAAGGAACTCCAGCACCGCAGCGCGGTAGCCGATGTAGTCCGGATCATGCGCCAGAGTCAAACGGTGACGCGGACGCGCCAGTTTGACTTCAAGAATTTCACCAATCGTTGCTGCCGGGCCGTTGGTCATCATGACGATACGGTCGGAGAGCAAGACCGCCTCGTCGACATCGTGCGTCACCATGACGGCGGTGGCCTTGGTGGCGTCACAGATTTTCATCAGCTCGTCCTGCAACTTGGCGCGGGTCAACGCATCCAGCGCACCGAAGGGCTCGTCCATCAGCAGTACCTTCGGTTGCATTGAAAGCGCCCGGGCGATACCAACGCGCTGCTTCATGCCGCCGGAGATTTCGTTCGGGTACTTGGCGCTGGCGTGGTCGAGGCCAACCAGATTGATGGCAGCCGCCGTGCGTTCCTTGAGCCTGGCCTTGCTTTCTTGCTCGCCAAAAACCCGCTCGACCGCCAGATAGACGTTTTCAAAGCAAGTCAGCCAGGGCAACAGGCTGTGGTTCTGGAAGACCACCGCCCGCTCCGGGCCGGGGCCGGCGATTTCGCGGTCTTCCAGCAACAGCACACCAGCGCTTGGCCGGGTCAGGCCGGCAATCAAGTTAAGCAGGGTTGACTTGCCGCAACCGGAGTGGCCGATCAGGGCGATGAACTCACCTTGCTTGATCGTCAGGTTGATTTCGCGCAAGGCGACGAACTTGCCTTTTTTGGTGTCGAAAGTCTGGCCGACACGTTCAATTTGTACAAATTTTTCCATGATCATGGCTCCGGTTAGGCAGATTCTTTGGTCAGTTTTTTGGCGAGCAGAATCAGCATTTGCTCAAGAATCAGACCAACGATACCGATGACAAAGATGGCGATGATGATGTGTTCAACCTTGAGGTTATTCCACTCGTCCCACACCCAGAAGCCGATACCAACGCCGCCGGTGAGCATTTCTGCGGCCACGATAACTAGCCAGGCAGTGCCGATGGAAAGGCGAATACCGGTCAGCATGTAAGGCAGTACGGCGGGGAACAAAATTTTGGTCACCACCTTCCACTCCGACAAGGCCAGCACGCGAGCCACATTCAGATAATCCTGCGGAACGCGCTGCACACCTTGCGCGGTGTTCATGATCATCGGCCAGATGGAGCAGATGAAGATGGTATAGGTCGCCGCCGGGTCAGCTTTCTGGAAAACCAGCAGGCCAATCGGCAGCCAGGCCAGCGGTGACACCGGGCGCAGCAGGCTGATGATCGGATTGACCATCGCCGACAAAAACACCGAGCGGCCAAGGATGAAGCCGAGCGGAATGCCGACCAGCGCGGCAAAACCGAAGCCGATACCAACGCGTTGCAAGGACGAGAGAATGTTCCAGCCAATGCCCTGATCGTTCGGCCCGTTGCGGTAAAACGGATCGGCAAACAAGGTGACCGCCGCATCCCAGGTTTTGAGCGGGCCAGGAATGCTGCCGCCCTTCATCGTGGCGATGTACCAGATGCCGAGCAAAATCAACATACCCAGCACGGGTGGCAGAACCGCCCGCCCGAGATTGCCCAGTTTTTCACTGAACGGTGTTCCGACTTCCCCTACGGGCAGGATTGCGACTTTTTCCATTTTTGTATCCTTGACTGGCTCAGCCGCGACGACGGGCAGTGCAAGCCCTGAAGTCTTACGGTCAACCGCCTTTTCGAGGCCAAAATTTGTATCCATCGTTGCGACACTCATGATTTTCTCCTCAAGCTTTAACCTTGAAACCATCCGCGTACTTGGCCGGGTCCTTGCCATCCCACACCACGCCATCGATCAGCTGGTGGCTGCGCATGTCGCTCTTCGGCAAGGCAACCCCAGCGGCTGCCGCGCCCTGCTTGTAAATGTCGATGCGATTGACCTGCTTGGCGACGGCCAAATAATCCGGATGGCTCTTGAGCAAGCCCCAACGCTTGTGCTGAGTCAGGAACCACATACCGTCTGACAAATACGGGAAATTCACCGCGCCATCATTGAAGAATTTCATGTGATTCTTGTCATCCCAGCTCTTGCCCAGACCATTCTGGTAGCGCCCCAGCATGCGGGCCACAATCACATCGGTACTGGTATTGACGTAGGCCTTGCTGGCAATCGTCTCCGCCGTTTTTTGCTTGTTGGCAATCGAGGCATCAATCCATTTGCTGGCGTCGAGAATGGCCGCCACCATGGCACGCGCAGTATTCGGGTTTTTCTGCACCCAGTCCGCCGTGGTACCCACCACCTTCTCGGGATGATCTACCCAGATATCCTGCGAAGTTGCCGCCGAAAAACCGATGTTGTCCATGATCGCCCGGTTGTTCCACGGCTCGCCAACACAAAAGCCATCCATGTTGCCAACGCGCATGTTGGCCACCATCTGCGGCGGCGGTACCGTGATATTTTTGACATCCTTGAACGGATTGATGCCATACGTCGCCAGCCAGTAATAGAGCCACATGGCGTGCGTACCGGTCGGGAAGGTTTGGGCAAAGGTGTATTCACGCTCCTTTTTGCTCACCAGCGCGGCCAGACTCGGCCCGTCGATCGCGCCCTTGTCGCGTAATTGATTGGACAAGGTAATGCCCTGCCCATTGTTGTTGATGCTCATCAGCGCCGCCATGTCTTTCTTTGGCCCACCGATGCCCAACTGCACACCGTAGATCAAGCCATAGAGCACATGCGCTGCATCCAGCTCGCCGTTGATCAATTTGTCGCGCACCGAAGCCCAGCTGGCTTCCTTGGTCGGGATAATCTTGATGCCGTATTTTTCATCAAATTTCATGACTGAAGCCATAACGACGGAGGCACAATCGGTCAGCGGGATGAAGCCAATACGGACTTCTTTTTTCTCGGGGGCATCCGAACCAGCGGCCCAGGCTCCGCTGCGAACGCCGGGGGGTACCATGGCCATCAGTGATGCTCCCATTGCGGCTGAAACGAAATCACGACGTGAGAACGATGCGTTGTGCGCCAGCGCCAGTTTTTTGTCTTCCATTGCTTGCTCCTTGATGTGTCAAATTCAAAACAAATTCGGCGTCGCACCCGCACCACGCATGGCAGCACGGATGGACGCCGTTGTCCGATGAACCGCTGGGGTTCTTGCCCGGCCGCCATTGACCGTGCGTTACGAGAAAGCTATCGCAATGGCCGTGCCAGCACACTAAAAACTGACTAATCCTTTTGAACTACAAGGCACTAGCGAAAAAGCGGCACTACCTCAGGCGCCAACAGAAGAACAGCGGCGCACTGTTGCAGTGCAGCACAAACGACTAACGCACAACAAAAGGGAGGCTGGCTTACCGCTTGCCAGCGTTTTATCGGCCCCGAAATTCCGGGTATGCTTCCCCTTCACTTTAGGGAGACCCTCATGTTCAAAGGCATTTTGATTACCAAGGATGACGCCGGCTATCAGGCGCAAGTACAACAAATCGACAACGCCGTGTTGCCCGAGGGTGACGTCACCGTACGTGTCGAATGGTCAACGCTGAATTACAAGGACGGCCTGGCCCTTACCGGCAGCGCCCCGGTAGTGCGCCGCTTCCCGCTGGTACCCGGTATCGACTTTGCCGGGACGGTGACGGAAAGCAGCAACGCAGCGTGGAAAATCGGCGACAAAGTTGTTTTGAATGGCTGGGGCGTCGGCGAAACCCACTGTGGCGGCCTGGCTGAAATGGCCCGAGTCAAGGGCGAATGGCTGGTCGCCCTGCCAGCCGCCTTCACCAGCCGACAGGCAATGGCCATCGGCACTGCCGGTTATACCGCCATGCTCTGCGTGCAAGCGCTGGAGAAACACGGTATCCAGCCAGCAGACGGTGAAATTTTAGTGACGGGCGCCAATGGTGGCGTTGGTAGCGTCGCCATCATCCTGCTCGCCAAACTGGGTTACCAGGTGGTTGCCTCTACCGGGCGCCTGGCCGATGCAGCGCATCTCAAAGCCCTCGGTGCCAGCACCGTCATCGACCGCGCCGAACTCTCCGCCCCCGGCAAGCCCATCGGTAAAGAGCGCTGGGCCGGGGTGGTCGATACCGTCGGTAGCCATACCCTCGCCAATGCCTGCGCCACAACCAAGTATCGCGGTGCCGTTGCCGCTTGCGGGCTGGCCGGCGGCATGGATTTCCCGGCCACGGTCGCGCCCTTCATCCTGCGCGGCATCACGCTTTACGGTATCGACAGCGTCATGGCACCGCTGGAAGTACGCCGTAGCGCCTGGGCACGCCTGGCTCAAGATCTCGATCTGGACAAACTTGAATCAATGACCCGCGAAATCAGCCTGGATGAGGTGCCGGCCATCGGCCAACAATTCATCAGCGGTCAGGTACGAGGGCGCTTGGTCGTAGACGTTAACCGTTAAATAGCCAGCGAATCTAAAGCAGCACGCGCGCCATGTCGATCACATCGCGCGCTACCTTGGCCATGGTTTGCCCGCGCTCCATGGCCAGTTTGCGCATGGCGTGGTAAGCCGCGTCCTCGTCCATGCCACGGGCTTTCATCAAAACCCCCTTGGCTTTATCAACCAGCTTGCGGTCTGTGAGCTTTCTTGAAATCTCATCAAGCTCACGGCGCAATGCCTGGGTTTCTTCAAAACGCGCCTGGGCAACTTCGACAATCGGCTTGATACGTTTGGGGTCAAGCCCATCAATGATGTAGGCAGAAACCCCCGCCTTGACGGCATCGCGAATTGTATCCTTGCCATCTGCCTGGGTAAAAATCACCACCGGGCGTGGCATATCCTTGTTCATCGCCGAGAGATTTTCCAGCGTGTCACGGCTTGGGCTTTCGGTATCGATCAAAATGACATCGGGCTGCAGTTTCTCCACCTCCGCCGTCAGGTTGTCCGACCCGGCGAGAATCGCTGCCACCTGATAGCCGGCGAGCGCCAACCCGGCGCAGATTTCTCCGGCCCGCGAACGGGATTCATCAATGACTAGAACACTCAGCATGGGTTTCAACTAAGCAAAAGGCAAGCCAGCCACTTCGAGCGAGGCTGCAGCGATGGCCTGAACCACCGACTCATGCTCACCAATCGCACCCTCCAATGAAATTTCGACGTTTTTATGGGTTGACCGTAACACTTCGATCATCGCCGGCACTTCACGCTTCAAATGCCCGCCCCGGGCAATAAACATCGGCAACACGACAATCTTATCCGCACCCTGCGCCACCAGTTGCGCCACCGACTCCTCCAGCGAGGGCTTGATGAACTCAAGGAAGGCCAGCTCAACCGGCGCCGTCGTAAGGCGCTGACGAATTGCCGCCTGAACACGTCGCATGGGGTTCGCCCACTCCGGGTCTCGCGCACCATGGGCAAATAGAATCAAGGCTGTCGTCATTGCATCTCTCTCTGAATGGGGTGGGGGATTATCTCGCTATAGAGATTGGAAATACAGTCTTCTACCTTGCAAGCTGGCGGCAACTGCCAAGCATTGGCAAAAGACCCGGTCGCGCAAATCGGCAACGGTGTTATTACCCTGTAACACGCACATCATAAATTGAGGCCTCACAAGCACTCGTAACCACTAGTAGCAACCACTCACCATCAACCTGGGGCCTCCACCATGCAACGTCGTGACTTTTTGCAGAAAACCGGTTTTCTAACACTTTCCTTTGCCACCCTTGGCCTCTCCGCCTGTAATAGCGATGATGATTCCAGCTCGGTGGTGGCAGCACCGCGTCTCGATGAGCACAAGTTTCCGCAAAGCATTGCCTCCGCCGATCCACGCTCTGACAGCGTTGTCTTGTGGACTCGCGTCGTGCCCAAAGCTGCTGACGATATTGCCAGGTCAAGCGCCGGCGATATCACGGTGCGCCTGATCGTCACAGCCGCCGACAACGCCAGCCGTTTGGGCAGCAATGAAGCGCTGATTGGCACGCCGGTTGCCGATGTGACGCTGTCTGCGCTGGCCAAGTACGATCACACCATTCGCCATAAGCTGGCCGGGCTACACCCGGCTACCACGTATTACTATCAATTCAGCGTCGATGGCAGCGTCTCCAAGGTTGGCCGTCTGAAAACTGCGCCGGCTGCCAGCGCCGCGCTGACACAGCTGAAGTTTGGCGTACTGGTCTGCCAGGACTGGAGTGTCAACCACTGGGCGGCCTTTTCTGATCTCGTTGCCAACGAGAGTAATCTCGATTTCTTCGTCCATCTCGGCGACTACATCTACGAAACCGTCGGCAAGGCATTTCAGAGCGGCTCGGTCGAGGCCTTGCATTCGCCCCTCATCTTTCCCAATGGCACCAAAAATCCGGACAACTCCAGTTACGCGACCAGCACCGACGATTACCGCTATCTGTACAAGCGCTACCGCTCGGATGCCCGCCTGCAAGCAGTCCATGAACGCTACGCGATGATCGCCGTATGGGACGATCACGAGTTTTCCGACGATTGTTGGGGCGATGCCGAAACCTATAGCAATGGCACCTACAACGCCGCCACCGGTGTTGGCGACAACAACCACCAGACGGCCCGGCGGCGCAGCGCCAACCAGGCGTGGTTCGAGTACATGCCGGCCGATATCAGCTTCGACGATACGGTCAGCGGTTTCCAGACGATCAAGATTTACCGCGATTTCCAGTTCGGCAACCTCGCTCATCTGGTGATGACTGACCAGCGCCTCTATCGCGCCGACCATCTGATTCCTGAAGCGGCTCCAAATCCTGCGACTGGCCAGCCACTCGGCGAGATCGGGACGCGTTACATGGTGCCGGAAAGCTTGCTCTACACCCAGGCTGAAGCGGCCAAAGTGGCAGCCGGCACCAGTCTTGGCGACCCGTTGGCACTGGTCTCCATTCTCGGCAAGACCCAGCGCGACTGGTGGAAGACAACCCTCAAGAATGCTACCGCCACCTGGAAGCTGTGGGGTTCTGAACTGATGTTGCTCAAGCAGGGTTTGAATGGTACCGATGCCATTGCCACATTGATTGCCCTGCAGGCGGTGCCGACTGTCGGTCAGGCGACCGCTTTCGGCGTCATCATGCCGGACATCAAGGCCAATGGCGCAAACTCGGTTTATATACCTACCGACAAAAAAGCGGCACTGGCACCGTTCTTTGACCAATTTGTACTGAATGCTGACGGCTGGGATGGTTTCGATGCCGAGCGCAAAGATCTGATGAACCATATTTCGAGCAATGGCATCAAGAACGTGGTGGCACTGACTGGTGACATTCACGCCTTTTATGCCGGCGAAGTCCGCGACGATTACCGCGCCACCGGCGGTGGCACGCCGGTGATGAGTGAACTGGTTGTCGCCGGCGCCTCCAGCGATTCATTTTTTACCTACCTGAAGAGTGCAGTTGCAGCACTGTCGACTGACCTGGCCACACTCGTTTATTTCCCGATCAAGAATGTTCCGGTCACTGGCCTTGGGACGATTGATTTCGATTTCAATTTGCTCGATTACACCCTGGCCAAGGCGGCACCGACACTCGACACACTGAAAGCCCAGGCACATCACCCGGTACGCTCGGCACTGGCTACCAAAGGCTTAGCGGAAGCCCAACTGGATGCCACTACCGACGCGGTGCTCAACGGGCTGGCACAGGATCCGGCATTCAATACACAACTGCTTGGCTTGGCGCAGGCACTGTCCGGCCTCAACAGCAATCCCTGGCTCAAGCATGTCGATACCGATGCGCAGGGTTACGCGGTGGTGACGCTGACTGCCAGCGAGCTGAAATGCGAGTTGCGCAAGGTCAATCGCCTGGTAGCCGGCAATTCTCCGAGCCTGCCAATCATCGCTGCACGCACTGTGGCAAGCATTAAGCCAGGGGACACAACGGTTAGCATCAGCTAATTTTCGAGTAGCTCAGGGTTGGTCGCTTGATCAGAGTCTGGCGCTCAACCCTGAAGCAAAAAATCTCGCGCACCAACGCATTTGCCGCGGGTGTCACTGGCGTCTGGCCACTGGATCAGGATGCGAGGCAAGGTGTGTAGTACCCTGCATGGCGAGCCATAGAAGCGATTCGTAACACGCCAGCCAGAACCCAACGCAGCTACCGCGCATCTTGGCGTAAACTCCACAGCGACTAGCGCTGTGGCGACCTCCAATTCAACAAAGGCAAATGATGTTCGACAACCTGGCGGGCTTCTTCATTCAGTGGGGAATCACCGCTGCTTCACTTTGGGTGGCCAGCCGGCTGTTCAGCGGCATCAAGTTTGCCAGCACACCGGCGTTGATCTTCTCCGCCCTGCTGCTCGGCTTTGCCAACGCCGTCCTGCGCCCTTTGTTGGTCATTTTGACCTTGCCGCTAACCCTGCTATCGCTCGGCTTTTTCCTGTTGGTGATTAATGCGCTGATGTTGCTGCTGGTTGCCAAGCTGGTCAGCGGCTTCAAAATATCCGGATTCTGGACAGCCTTTTTTGCCAGCCTGTTTATTTCAATTTTGGGCATGGCGCTGGGATCGCTGGCACCGAATGCCGAGACGACGGTTTATCGCCTGCCACCGCCATCACCCAACGCCATAGCGATTTGAGGCAAGCGTTACGGTCAACCGCCAAAAATGCCTGAAAATTCATGCAAATCATTAAACGCTGATGCAATCGGGCGTAAAGTGATTCCCGGTTCGGCGCCTGCCGGCCTCAGTACCTACCTGCCATTCGGCAACGCCTGAAATCCACCCACAGTGACCACGCCCTCCGCTACCGCCATCCTCCTCGTCGGCCATCCCAACGTCGGCAAATCGGTGCTCTTTCACCGCCTCACCGGCGCCTACGTCAACGTCTCCAACTACCCCGGCACCACGGTTGAAGTCACCCGTGCCAGCGCCCGCTTCGACCGCGACGCCATGCTGCTCGATACCCCCGGCGTCCTGTCGCTACCCTCGCGCAGCGACGACGAACGCGCCACCATGCGCGCCCTGCTCAGCGA
>JAQTZQ010000099.1 GCA_028687645.1 Rhodocyclaceae bacterium | reverse complement strand
GCTCATTTAACGCAGCAAAAGCGAGCTTTTCCAGCGTGCGGCGCTCCCATTCCGGGGCGTTGTTGGGGGTTTGGGGGTTATCCATGATGTTCTTATAGGTTCAAAAAAATCTTGTCGTCGATTTCGCAGATATTCAGGGCCTTCAAGCCCACACCCTGGCAACGACCACCCAGGCAGCGCCCCGAATCTGGCGCGTAAAGTGCACCGTGAATCGAGCAAATCAAGTATAGCTTGGAATCATCAAAAAACTCGCCGGGTTGCCAGTCGAGTTGTGCCGGAACATGGCCACACTGGTTCAAATAGCCATAAACCTTGCCACGATAACGCACCACGAAGGCAGGCACCTCAGCATCAAAGCGCGCCACTGTAAAGCGAAAACCCTTTCCAGACTCGGGTAATGCCTCACTCGGACAAATCAAGCGTTGTTCTTGAGCCAAAGCCCCAGTTCCTCAACGCTATGCAGGCAGGCGACAGGATTGCAGTCCAGCAGATGATCATGGGGATGCGCGCCATAAGTCACGCCCAATCCAGCAACACCCGCATTGTTGGCCATCAGGAGATCGTGCGAGGTATCACCGATCATCAGCGTACTTTCAGGCTTCATACCAAACTCAGCCATCAGCTCATCAAGCATTTGTGGATGAGGCTTTGAATGGCATTCGTCTGCGCAGCGCGATGATAGAAAGAGCGGCCCCAAGCCGGAATGCTTGAAAGCTCGATCAAGACCGAGCCGGCTTTTCCCGGTCGCCACGGTCAAGATATGCCCGGCCGATTTGAGATCATTCAACAACGCGTGCACGCCCTCGAACAAGCGGAGGTCATGGTCACCCGACAAATAATGATGGCGATAACGCTCCACCATCTCCGGCGTACGCTCGGGCGGCAAATCCGGCACCGCGTGGCGCATGGCATCTTCCAACCCAAGGCCAATCACATGGCGGGCCTGCGCATCACTCGGCACCGCCAGACCAAGATCACGGCAAGATGCTTGAATAGCATTAACGATTGCGCCCGCAGAGTCCAGCAAGGTGCCATCCCAGTCAAAAACAATCAGGTCATATTTCATGCGATTCAGAGCGTCTTTCCAATGATTTGTTCCAGATTGTCGGCAATAAATTCCGCACTATTTTGGGCGTTGACCGTAACAATATAGTTTTTTAGACCATCCGGCAGCGGTGCCACACATTCCATCGGAGCAGCACTGAGCGGGTGAGAAAAAGCCATGCGCCAGGCATGCAAAGCCATGCGTTTCAGGCCACTGCGCTGGAGATTTTTATTAAGCGGGAAATCGCCATATTTTTCATCACCCAGAATCGGAAACCCCAAATGCGCCAGATGGACACGAATCTGGTGCGTGCGCCCGGTCTTCAATTGCGCCTCAAGCAAGCTCATCTCCGGCCAGCGCGCCAACAAACGAAAAACCGTATGTGACGCCTTGCCTTCCGGGTTGACCGACACCCGCCGCTCACCACTCTCGGTCAAATATTTGTGCAACGGTAATTTGACGTGCTGCATGTTATTCATCCAGCGCCCCTTGACCAGCACCAGGTAACGCTTATCGGCCCCGGCGCCATGCTCGCGGAACATGTCATGCAATGCGGTAAGCGCCGAACGCTTCTTGCCCACCAGCAAAATCCCCGAGGTTTCGCGGTCGAGGCGATGCGCCAGTTCAAGAAACTTGGCTTGCGGACGCTGTCGCCGCAGCGCCTCAATCACACCAAAACTGACTCCACTACCACCATGCACGGCAATACCGTCTGGCTTATCGATCACCAGCAAGGCATCGTCTTCGTAAATAATCGGTAAATCCACCCGTTCCTTGGCGGCTTCGTCGACTTCATTTTGCGGGCGTTCAGCAATACGAATCGGCGGAATGCGAATTTTGTCACCAGCACAAATCCGATAAGTGGCATCCACTCTGCCACTATTCACCCGCACTTCGCCGCTACGGAGAATGCGATAAACATGGCTTTTCGGCACCCCTTTGCAATGCCGAATCAGGAAATTGTCCAGACGCTGTCCTTGCGCCTCTTCGCCAATCACTAAATGGGTGACTGAATTGTTACCAGCATTAATCATTTTCAAATATACTGCCTACGTTTTTCGTCTCGGTTTGCAAGAGACTCGGATCCGTCAGACCGCTCGCCCTCGCGCTACCAGCGCGACTGCCAAACGGCAGGCTCAAAAGTCTCACTTGCGCGACTTGCGCAAGCCAAACCAACGCAAAACGACTGGTTAAGTTCACTCACCAAAAGTAGTGATGTTAATGGATTAGCCCGCCGTAAGCACGCACGGATTGCCCGTTGCAGGAATTTTCAGGTTGCGCATTTCAATAAAAAGCACGCAACCGTAGTTGATCAGCACTTTCACCATCGCCATCGCCATTTACTCATGACGCAACCCGATTACTGAAACTGTCGCTGCCCTGTACGGGCCTTCTGTTGCACCCGCTTTGGTGCGCCGGAGCCCCAATACAATGAAACGCATGTTATTTAATGCGACACAGGCCGAAGAATTACGTGTCGCCATCGTCGATGGTCAAAAACTGATTGACCTAGACATTGAATCGGCTTCAAAAGAGCAACGCAAGAGCAACATCTACAAAGGCATCATCACTCGCATCGAGCCCAGCCTCGAAGCCTGCTTCATCGACTATGGTGCTGAGCGCCACGGTTTTCTGCCGTTCAAGGAAGTGTCTCGCGCCTACTTCAAGGCCGGCGTCGATGTTGGCCGCGCCAAGATCAGCGAAGCCCTGAAAGAAGGCCAGGAACTGATCGTTCAGGTCGACAAGGACGAGCGTGGCAACAAAGGCGCCGCCCTCACCACCTACGTCTCACTGGCTGGCCGCTATCTGGTTCTGATGCCGAACAATCCGCGCGGTGGTGGTGTTTCCCGTCGCGTCGATGGTGACGAACGCACCGAACTGCGCGAAACCATGGATCAACTCGAAGTGCCGAACGGCATGAGCCTGATCGCCCGCACTGCAGCCATTGGCCGCCAGGCGGAAGAACTGCAATGGGACTTGAATTACCTGATGCAGCTCTGGAGCGCCATTGAAGGTGCCGCCCAGCAGCAATCCGGCGCATTCCTGATTTACCTCGAAGGCAGCCTGGTCATTCGCGCCATTCGTGACTACTTCCATTCGGAAATCGGTGAAATTCTCATCGACACCGACGAAGTTTATGAGCAAGCCCGCGCCTTCATGGGCACGGTCATGCCAGCAAACGTCAATCGTGTGAAGCGTTACCGCGACGATGTACCGCTCTTCTCCCGTTTCCAGATCGAACACCAGATCGAAACCGCCTTTGTTCGCCAGGTTAATCTGCCTTCCGGTGGCGCGATTGTGATTGACCACACCGAAGCACTGGTTGCCGTCGACGTTAACTCGGGCCGCTCAACCAAGGGCGCCGACATTGAAGAAACCGCGCTCAAAACCAACCTCGAAGCCGCTGACGAATTGGCTCGCCAACTTCGCCTGCGCGACCTGGGCGGTCTGATTGTCATCGACTTCATCGACATGGAAGCCCAGCGCAGCCAACGCGAAGTTGAAAATCGTCTGCGTGACGGTCTGCGATTCGATCGCGCCCGCGTTCAGATGGGCAAAATCAGTCGTTTTGGACTCATGGAACTGTCGCGTCAGCGCTTACGTCCTGCACTTGCTGAAACCAGCTATATTTCCTGTCCGCGCTGCACCGGCACTGGCCACATCCGCTCCACCGAATCGGCGGCACTTCATATCCTGCGTATCCTTGAAGAAGAGGCGATGAAGGAAAACACAGGCGCAGTCCGCGTTCAGGTTCCGGTCGATGTCGCAACCTTTCTGCTCAACGAAAAACGTCCAGACATCCAGGCCATCGAGTTGCGTCACAAAGTCACCATCCTGTTGATTCCCAATGTCAATCTGGAGACACCAGCGCACTCAATTACTCGCCTCAAGCACGACGAACTCAACAACGATGAAATCCGTGAACCCTCTTATAAGATGGTTGACGGCCCGACAGAGGAATTTACCAAATCAGGTGGTAGCAAGGAAGAGTCGGTTAAGCCACGCCAGGAAGCAGTCATCAAAGGTATCTCTCCGGAACAACCGGCCCCCAATCTGCCCGAAAGAGTTCAGGATGCCCCGGTTCAGAACCCCGCGCCTGAAGCCGGCGGTATTGTCGCAAAAATTTTGTCGTGGTTCCGTAAAGCGCCCAAAGCCACGGCAACCCCTGCCGCTGCCGAGCCCGCTAAAAAGCCCCGAGAAGCCCGTGGCGACGGCCGCAGAGAGCGCAATGACGGACGCCGCAGCAATCGTAGCAGTAACGGTAACAGCAAGCGTAACGAAGAAGAACGAGGCGAGCGCCCGGAGCGTAGCAATCGCAATGAGCGTAGCGCAGAAAAAGCTCCGCGTGAAGATGCAGCCGAACGTCAAGAGCGTCGCCCTCGCGGCGAACGCAAGGAGCGTGGTGAACGCAAAGAACGGCAACAACCAGAAAGCACCGAAAACAAACTGATTTCTGAAGTGCTTGTTGAAGACAATACCAATATTCCGGCACCCAGCGATACGGGAGAAGTGACCAATGAAGAGCAGGGCACACGTCGCCGTGGTCGTCGTGGTGGACGTGGTCGTGGTGAGCGTCGCCCAGATGCCGATGGCAGCGTACCGACTGAAGTTGTCGAATCAACCGAAGTGCCAACAATTGCAGCCGAAGCCCTTGCCGCCAGCGTAGTCGCCATTGAAGCCACTCCTGCCATTTCGGAAGCCGTTGAAATAGCTTCCGTAAAAGCTGAAGAAATGATCGTTGCACAAACCCCGGCAGCGCAGGTCGCAGCAATTGAACCAGTGCAGGAGATTTCCGCAGCCCCCGTTCAAGTAGAGCAAACGCCCACCGCTGCCCCCGAAGCTCCTGTCGTGACTGAAGCTGCGAACGTGCCAACCACTGTTGAGCCCCTTGATCTGGACAAGACGCTGGCAGAAAAGGGCTTGGTGTTGGTTCAAACAAGCAGCACTGCAACAATAGCCTCCGAACCAGCACCACCACCAAAACTTGGGCGCCCACGCAAGGAAAAACCACCGGTTAGTGAAGAGACAGCGCCCCTGGAGATGGTAGAAACAGGAAAATAAGACCAAAAAAGAGGGAAAGTTTATAAACTTTCCCTCTTTTTCAATGTGGTACCGGGACGGGAATAGAACAAGCCGCTGAACGTATTGCACTGCAATGATATAGCTTTTCGAAATTCCAGAGTTACCCCCAAAGTTACCCCCACTCAAGCAATGCTGCCCTCAGATTCAGCGCAAATCACGCCCCGTCCAAAAAGAAAAACCGGATCATGTCCGGGCTAGGTGGATGTTGGCTTTTATCAGTGTCGGTGGATCACGCGCCGCGCCGAATAGCTAACCGGCCTCCGGCTCGATCAATCCCGCCTTGATGAGAGAATCAATTACATCCTCCCCGTAGCAACCAAAGCTGTTTGCTGCGTCATGTCCAAGGTATTCGATTACCCCGGCAATCTTCCCGATTCTGCAATGCGCCGCAGCGGTGCCGATGAACGCTTGCTCCTTGATTACGGTTGCCAGTTCCGCCAGCCATGAAAGCGTTTTGGCGCTCTCGTTTATCATACCGGCGATGTCTTGCGGGTGTTGCCCCATGCTCGCCTTGATGGTGTCTATCGTCGTTTGGTTTGCGGATTTCACAGCTCGCCCCCTTCGCTATCGGTCACAGCACGGCGCAGCTTGTCGTTTTCCTTATCCGCCTGATTTAGTGACGCCGACAATAAGGCGCATTTGGTTTCCAGTGCGGCTATGCGTTCATGGAGTTGTTCAACCTCATGTGACTGGCTGGATGCTTCCGGGGATTTGATTCGTTCGTTCATTGGTGTTGCTCCTTTTGATGAGTCGATACCCGATTTCAAGCGGGTGGGCGGATGTTGAAATCCTGTCAAAAGTCAGGCCGCAAGCCTTACGGACAAGCGCATCCGCCCATTGAGAGTCCAACCAATAGACGCAAAAAATCCACGCTTCGGGGTGGATAACCGCTTTTGACTTGGTGATTTCAAGCACCGTGCATTCAGTATCCGCCAGTCATGGGGGCGGGTCAAGTATCACCTTGGGGTTGCCTTTGGGTTCGCTTGACCATTCTGGCTATTGCAGCGTTGCGTAATTCTTCAGTTACTGCGAACAATCCCCGGCTCTGTCAGCACCGTCAATGCCTCTAGGAATTGCACAGTGCGCCCATGCTGCATTTTTGAGGCTTAGGCGGTGCGTACTTTGCCCACGGAAATTGTTGCGTAATTGGATACCGGCTTGGATACCAGTTTTCTTTGGTAACCAGCCCAGTAACTTTTGCCTAGCTGATTTCCTTCAATCCCTTCCCATGCTCCTTTAACAGTCTCGACAATTCGCGCAACTCCTCCCGCCATGCGCCTTTGAAAGCGTTCTGGCTGACCGTCGCTTTGCCGTCATCTGATTTAGGCCCGGTGGATTTCTCCCACGGTTTCCAGCGTTTGATTAACTCGGCTCGCAGCTTGCGATGCTCTGGTGTCCGTAAGTAGCTCATTGCTATCTCCTGATTGTTTGCTTTGCTCGATTACTGTTTCCCGTGCGGGGGAGGCTGTACCGTTATTGATTTGCTGATTGCCATTGTTGATATTGGCTTGCTTGGCAAAGACGACGGGCGGGTTCTTGATAACCGCCAGCGTTTCCAGTGTTGCGCGGCATTGGCTCTGTGCCTTCAGCGCCAGACGCAGATAGGTATCTGTGGCGCTGAGGTGTTCGCCCATATTCAACGCTGCACGCCTCGCCAGTTCGTTAAACATCCCGTCAAGCGTATGCGCCTGAGAAAACAGCAGGCTTTCCGCTCTTGCGAGGTCGCCACCTCTTGCCGTTTTGCATTGCTTGCCCAACTCATTCACCAATGCTTGAAGGTCGGTATCACCAAACGCCATGCTGAATGCCTGAACGGTCACTGCCGCCCGAATCGTCGGTGATGTCACGGTTTGGGCCAATCTCGCTAATGGGTCTTCATCAGGTTGAACAACAACCTGCAATTTATTTGACGGCTTCTTGTCGCTAGATGCTTTTGCTTTAGTGCTGGCTGGCTTTTTTGTGGTGGTCATGGGGTGCCTCACTGTTTGCGATGAATGTTTGTGGCATCTTTAACAATGCCAGCGTTCGACAAGCCCAATGACTCACGGTCTGACATGAACCGTTCAACCATAACTCCCGCCTCGTCCATGCTCAGGCCGTGATGCTTCGCCAGTGCGTCCAGACTAATCAGCGGTGTGCCATCGTCGGTGTAGCAGTCAGGCTCAGGCGCTAGGTTCATTTCATCGGCTATCTGATTCGCCACGGCCAAATATTCAGGCGGTGCGTAGTGCATCATCTCGATAAACAACAAGCGGCCCTCATCAGTCTCGCCCCGGCCATCGTTGTGCAGTTCCTTGTAGCGGCTAAACAGGTAATCGAATATTGGTGAATTGGTCATTGGTGAATTTCCTTTGTCTGTTCGGGGGTGATTACCACGGCAAATCATCGGCAATGTCGCCTTGATACTGAGGCGGTGCGCTTCTGGTGGATGATTGCGCTCCTTTCGGTGGAGTAGCGCCAAGCGGCTCATTGGTCGCGGCCTTGCGCTTTTGTGTGACTTGATAGGCGGTTAGGCAGTCGTCGGCCACCATGTCGAGTGACGCCTTAGTGACGCCATCCTTGCCGGTGTAAATCTTGGGTGTTACTTTGCCGACAAGTGATACCGCATCGCCCTTGCCCAATGCCATCAGCTTCTTGCCGGTTGCTTCGCTGAATACGATTGCGCTCACAGAGCAGCTTTCTTCCCCGCCCGTTGATGCTGCTACGGTAATCGTATAAAAGGTTTTCCCGCTCTTGGCGGTGCGTTCGGCGGGGGCAACAATCACCTTCCCGGTAACGAGTGCGTTAATCATTTCGTGCCTTTCGTGTTGGTAAGCCCCGGCCAGCGTTCGCCGCCTGTCCGTTGATCGTTGTCAGTCGCATTGGGTAGATACCCCGCGCATCGGTGCATGGTGTCGGCTTGTGGGCGGTATCCCACGTTCGCCACTACCAGCGACCCGGCTTGTGGTTTTGCAATAGCACAAACACGCCCACGCAGATTCAGGCATTGCGAACAGGTGTGCCGGTCGTCAGTGTCGGCAATCGTCGGCAAAATGGAACTGTTACGGTCGACGGTGATTTCAGCCTGAAAAACATCATCGTTTTTGGACGGTGTGGTTTTTTCAATAGGGGCCAGAATCGAACTGACAAAACTGACAGAAGGCTTTGCGCTTTGGCCTTGCTCAGTGTTTGCTACTGCTACAGTTGCTACTCTTGCTACAGTTGGTGGGTTAAATTGCGCATGTGTAGCAAAAGTAGCAGGAGTAGCAGTAGCAAAGTCCTTTTGGCTCCGCTTTCGGATCATGCTTAAAAGGCTCATACCGTACCGCCCACGATCAACAGCGCCGGGTTCAAATGCAGGGTTAGCCGCTTCCCATCCTTTTCCACCCGCAAGCGGTCAAGATCAACAAGCTCACGAATAGCAGCATCGAGGTTTTCTTTCTTTCGAAGCGGCCCGTATTGCAAGGCGGTACGTTTACCGACAAGGGGTGTCCGTTCCCGCTTGCAGTGCTCGATCACCCAACTATCCAGCCGCGCCGCATCCGCCAGTTCAGCAGGTAACGCAAGCTCCCCAAAGAAGCGACGGGCTTCGTGTAAGTGCCACGCGGTAATGCAACTAGCACGCTCGAAGGCATCCGCACCAATCGCGCCGCCCGTGCCGTGCTCGAACATTTGGAACAATGCCGCCAGCCTTGCCGCGTTATCCGCTGATTTACTCGCCACGTCGCGCAAGTCGTAAAGCTCGCCGCCGCTGGCTAACTGGCTTTCGATTGCGTTGTGATACTCGACCCATGCCGCCTTTGCATTCGGGTCTAGCGGCATCAATGGCGGGGTTAATGCGCCATCGTCATCAATCGGAACGGGTTGATTCAGTATCGCTTCTAAGCGGCGATGGAAGGCGGCAAGGTGCGGCCAATTCGCCGGGGGATCGCTGAAGGGTCGCATCCCTTGTGTTGACCCCGGCCAAGCAATGAGGAAACGGGCAAGAAAGCCACTACCCCGCGCCAGTTGCCCCGACTTGGTTAAGAATTCGCGCAGGGTTGGCTCTTGTATTTGCAAAGCCACGGTTAGCCGCGCCCCGCGTGCCGTCCATGATTCGACAGAACGTCGTTCGGATGAAATTGTGTTCCCGTCCCAAAGCAAATTCAGCGTCGCCAAGTTGCGCATTGCCGAATCTTTGCCCATGCCGTGAGAACCAAGTACCGCCCCGGCCTCGCTCGATACAATCCCCGCTGAAGGCCAGCCCTTCGCTAATTGATAACCCAAAGCCTCGGGGGTTATGTCAGAAAACAAAAGGCGGGGGATTCTTGGCGGTTCCGGCTTGTCGTGCTCATACTCGCGGAGAATGGCCTCTAAGCTCGCCGTTGGTTTTTGCTCTTTGGCTAGTTGGCGGATTTTCTCCTTAACCCCGCCGCACTTGGCCGTCCATGAGTCAAGATCAGCCCGATAGTCTTTCAGGACAGGCTTAAACAATTCGGCTTGCGCTTGCTCATAGGCATGAATCGGCTTGGTAAAGAAGCCATCGCTAGTCGACTTCCGCTCGCCAGAATCGGCGATTGTCAGCAAGTACAAACCAACAGGCCCATGCAGCTTTTCCGCTCGCTTCGCATCCATAAGGGCTTGGATCGCCAGCGAAAGCGCCGTCAATGCGGATGATGCCACCATCGCAACAGGGGATTGAACAAACCCCACAACCTCTTTCACCGCTGCCAGGATTGAATCGGGCAAGGCTTCAAGCGGGTAGGGTTCCGGTTCAATCTTTGCCGTCAGAGGTTGCGGCTCAGGCCATTCGTTGTCATCGCCAGCCGGTGCGTTTTCGCCGTCGCCTTGGTGCGGTGTGCTTGCGCCGTAGCTTGCATGTTGATATTGGCCGCGTTGTTCCTTGCTGCCGTCAATCAGCGCCCGTACCTCCTGCCAATGCTTGTCAGCACAGGAATCATGCTGACATTTGAAGCCGATTGCGCCGCTGGCATTCTGGAATACCGCCGCCTCACCTTTGCCGTGCTCAGGATTGAACGGGCAATGCTGAAGCTTGTAGCGGTCACGGCCCTCGTGTTGATCTACCTCGTAGGCGATACCCAATCTGCCCATGAAATCGGGGAGGTTGAAACTGCCTTGTGGCTGGCTGGCTTGGTGTGGCTTAACTGGATCTGATTTGACGGGGTGCAGGTCGCGGAGTTGTTCAACCGTAACAGTGACCGTGCGCTCAGGCATCCTCACCAACTTGGATAAACGCCAAGGCGCTGACTCGGTGTGGTCGCCCTTGTTGGCAACCGTGCCGTAGAGTTTGGTTATCCGGCCAGCGTTGAATACCGCTTGATCAACCTTGACGCCATCGCCATCAATCAGCGCAGCTAACCCGGCCAATGCGCCTTTAACCAAGTCTCGCGTTTCCGTGTCATTGGGTAAATCCAGCGGATAGAGCAAGTGCATCCCGTTACCTGATTCCGCGACTACCGGCTTCGGCCATCCTTTATCTTGCAGTAGATTGAAGCAAGTCCACGCCTTGTCTTTTGCTTTCTGGAGTTGCGCATCACTTGCCGCCGTGTTCTTTGGGCGCTCCGGGTCAAGGTCGATTAACAACCATCTGCGCCGGATCACATTCGCATCCGTTGCAGTGTCAGCAGCGAATTGTTCCAGTCGGTTGCAGTAGCGCCCGAGTAACTGCGGGTCGATCTGGTTTAAGGTGACATAGACAGCAGCATTCGACTTGCTCAGGGCAGCAGCAGCGTTGGCTAGTTCGTCTCGGTGCTCGCCATCGAAGTACCCGGCATCGGTGCGCTTCTTGCCTTTGTGAAAGGCGCGTAGCTCGATCACGTCATTAGGCTCGAACATGACTGATAGCGCGTTGAGGATTGCGGCCTTGTCTGGTGTAGGGGCGTTTGCTTGCGTACTCACTTGCGTACCCCTTCCTTGTCAGTGACAAAGCCGGGATAAGGCCATTCAGGGGAACCAAGCGAGTACAAGGCGGCATTGCGCCGGGTCACGCCCCTAAATTCAACAGCAGGCTTGATCGTCGTCAGGATGTTGAACCCCATGCAGCGCAGATCATGGATTCGCGCCGCCGTCTCAGGGATTGCGTAATCAGCCGTCAGCGTGAAAGATAAAACGGGTTGTTGGTCACGGATGATCTGCAGGACTTGTGCAGCCTGTCCGGTCACGATAGGCGGCTTCATTTGCGGCCTCGCTTCCATGACTTCTTTACCGTGCGCTCAGCGCGGCTGGGTTTGACGCCAGCGCCAAGGGAATACCAGCCTTGAAGTGGGTCAGTTTTGGTAGAATGAGGCTTGTCGATTGTGTTGTTTTGGGCCGTGCCGGTGCTTGCCGTGTGCGGCCTTTTGTTGTCGATTGTCATGATCGCCCCCGACTACGCTTGAGCAGGGGAAATAACGGCGGGTTGTTTGGCTTTTTGCTGTCGAGCGGATGATGCTTTTTTGGCTCGCTCCGTATTGGCTTGGACAGCATCAGCCCGGGTAGTCTGGGCATCAATCCAAGCGGTGATTTGATCCGAACGCCAGCGGACACAATGCGCCCCTAGTGAAACAGGACGGGGGAAGGTTTCTTCCTTAATGCGCTGATAGATATTTGATCGCCCAAGCCCGACTTGCTTTGACACTCGGGCAAATGGCAGTAATTCAAGTTCTGGCTTATTCATATTGGCTTTCTAGTTCAAATAGAAAGCGAAGAACGCCACTGCAAAAACTACGCGCCTTTGTTCGCTGTAGTTCTATACAGTTTTTTATACAGTATCCAAAGTTAGCTTAATACGTATAATCTCGAGGTTGTGCTGGTTCCTAACTGACACACTCATGCGTTCCGCGCTGTGAGATTCGCCGGGTTGAGTGCTCTAACACTCTTCCCGGCCCCTAAATCGAACGATCAAGGCTTTTTAGTTCCTCTCTGTTCGAAGTAGTGCAAATTGTAAGGCATAGATAGCAAGTCAATCGGCTAAACGATTTATATTGCACTGACGATATTTTTCAACGGCTAGCGTATTGCGTGTCTTATCGTGGTTCAAAAGTGGCTTAACGGGTAATAACGTGTGAAAAATGCGTCGAAAATATTTTCCTGAATTGTTGATAGAAAACAACAATCACGCCGCTGTATGCAACTGGATAACCTCCGCCCCCGCCTTCAACTTGTCGAGATAGTCCGCCCAAAGCTGCATCATCGTTTTGCGCTCCTTCAGGAACTTGGTACGGTTGTAGGCAGTGCCGAGCGCATCCGAAACTGAGTGGGCTAATTGATGCTCAATGACTTCCGGCTTTTGGCCTAACTCTTCATGCAAGATTGTCCGCGCCATCGCCCGGAAACCATGGCCGGTGATTTCCGTCTTGGTGTCGTACCCCATCCGGCGCAGTGCGGCATTCACAGCCGATTCACTCATTGGTTTCAACGGGTCGCGCCCCGGGAATATGTAGCGGCCATGGCCGGTCAATTGATGAAGTTCGCGAAGGGTTGCCACAACTTGCGCCGCCAATGGCACTAAATGCTCTGTGCCTGTTTTGGTAACGAGGTAGCGCCATTCGGCTTTATCCAAATCAACTTTATCCCATTCGGCTTTGCGTAGTTCGCCGGGTCGAACGAATACCTTTGGTGCAATTTCCAGTGCGCATTTGACGACAAACGTACCCCTGAAGGCTTCAAAAGCCCTGAGCATTTCAGCAACTTTCGCCGGTTCGGTAATGCTGGCAAAGTTGCCAGATCGCGGGGAAGGGATAGCGCCCTTCAAGTCTGGACATGGGTCACGCTCTGCCCTGCCCGTTGCTATGGCATAACGGAATGCTCTGCTAATTTCACTGCGTACCCGGTGCGCGGTATAGCGTGCCCCGCGTTCGTCCATGCGCCGCATCACGCTCAGAACTTCGGGGGCGGTGATTTCGGTAATCGCCTTCCCGCCGATCCAGGGGAAAACATCGTTCTCCATGCGTGCAAGGGTCTTGACTGTCTGAGCAGGTTCGACGGTGTCTTTGCGTTGTTCAAGCCATTCACGGCAAATCACCTCAAACGAGTTTGATGATCGTTCTACCTTAGCGGCTTTGGTTGCCTTCCTGTTTTCGCCGGGGTCGATACCGTTAGCCAACAGCTTTCGCGCATCCTCCCGTCTATCCCGCGCATCCTTCAGGCCCGTATCAGGATAGGTGCCAAAAGACAGTAGCTTTTCCTTGCCGTTGAATCTGTACTTCAGTCGCCAGTACTTCGCACCGTTCGGCATCACCAAAACGAACAGCCCTTTCTCATCACTCAGCTTGTACGGTTTATCGGCTGGCTTGGCTGTGCGTATTGCGGTGTCTGATAAGGCCATTTGGGGGTATCTCCTTTAGGGGTACGTCGACTTACCCCCGTTTATACCCCCTCATACCCCCGGATTGCAATAGACTAAATCGCACTACAATGGACGTAAAAAAGGCCAGAAACCTTGCTATTGCTGGGTTATCTGGCCTTCTACGCACTACGAAAAACAGTTAGTTGGTACCCGGGACGGGACTTGAACCCGTACACTCTAAGAGCGAGAGATTTTAAGTCTCTTGTGTCTACCGATTTCACCACCCGGGCAGATACAAAAAAGGGAAAGCGCAATTCGCTTTCCCTTTTTA